>JAPKYT010000008.1 GCA_026394155.1 bacterium
GGCCGGCGACAAACTCATTGCGGTGGTGGGCATGAACAATCTGATCGTGGTGGACGCGGGAGACGCGCTGCTCATTTGTCCGCGCGAGGGCTCGCAGCAAGTCCGCGCTTTGGTGGACAAGTTAGAGAAGGAAGGACTGGAAGCGTATCTGTGAGCGCCATGAAAGCGGAAAAACTCGTTCAACATCTTTCCGAAGCGGCGCGCCGGCTGGGCTTCAAGGTGCGAACCGAAGAGGGTAATTTCGAGGGCGGATCCTGTGTGTTCGCCGCGGAACGAATCGTCTTTCTCAACCGCCGCGAAACGCACGAGGAGCGCGCCGAGCTTCTGGGCCGGTTGCTGGCAGGGGAGAAGGTGGAAGAGTTGTATCTGCTGCCGGAAGTGAGAGCCTACGTGGAACGCTTCGCCGCCGACGCCGCGCGAACCCAAGAGCAGGAGAACCGCGAGCCGTGATGGACGAGCTCATCCGCGAGATGCGCAACGGTTCACGCGTGGCTTTGTCGCGATTGCTCTCCGAGGTGGAGAATCATCGCGAACAGGCGGGCGAGATCGTGCAGCAACTGGCCTCGTGCGTAGGCGAAGCGGTGCGTATCGGTTTTACCGGGCCGCCGGGAGCGGGGAAGAGCACACTGGCGGCGGCGTACGTGAAACGGCTGCTCCGGGAAGGAAAGCGTGTCGGCGTGCTGGCCGTAGATCCGACCAGTCCGTTTTCCGGCGGCGCGCTGTTGGGCGACCGCGTGCGCATGTCGGCGATTGCCACCGATCCCGGAGTGTTCGTGCGCTCAGTGGCTACGCGCGGCGATCTGGGCGGACTGGCCGAAGCGGCGGGCGACATGGCCGACGTGTTGGACGCCGCCGGCTACGATACCGTGATTTACGAAACAGTGGGTGTGGGCCAATCGGAATTGGAAATCGTGCAATACGCCGACTGCACGGCGGTGATTCTGGTGCCCGAGTCGGGGGATGCCATTCAGGGAATGAAGGCCGGCCTGATGGAAATTGCCGACGTGTTCGTAGTCAACAAGGCTGATCGCGAAGGAGCGGACCGCTTTGCCTCGGATTTGCGGGCGGCGATGCACCTGAAGAAGTGGGAAAACTGGACGCCGCCGGTGGTGATGACGGTGGCCGTGCGCGAGGAGGGCGTTGACGAATTCCGCGCGCAAGTGAACTCTCATTTGGATTATCTGCGCGCCTCCGGCGAGCTGGAGCGGCGTCGCGCTGAACGCGTGCGGCGGCGGATTCAGAAACACGTCGAGCAGAAAGTCCTGTCGGGATTCTGGACGGCCGAGCGCATCGCAAAATTGGAAACGGCGATCCGCATGAACCGGTCGCCGCTGGAAATCACCGGGGAACTGCTGCGCGGAGCGCGTTGAGAACCTGAATTGTCATTCTGGACACCGCGCGCCCGTACCGCCGAGCCGGGTTAAGCGCTGTACGAACTCGCTCGCGGCGGCAGGCGTCTTGGGTTTTCGCCTGCCCCGCCTCCACTATCTTGCCGCGCGCAACCCGGCCGGAATCTCGCGCGCGGGCGTCCAGAATCCCTTGGGACAAGACGAAGCACGCAGAGATTCTTCAGACTGCAAACGAAGCGGGAGTCACCTCAAGCTCTCCGCTCTCAGCCGGGACGGAATGGTTCGTTACTGAAAAGCATGCCGCAGGCCGCGCTGTCTTCGACACCACGGCTGACGCGCAGCGTACAGTCAATTTCCTCTTCGACGAGCCAGCCCATGAAGCGATGAATCGTTTCGTCGTCGCTGGGTGGAAGGCCGCTTCCGGTGGGATGCAGGCGGATCAGATTGACCTTGGCGGGAATGTTGCGCAACAGAACGCGGAGATTGGCGGCGTCTTCCCGGCGGTCGTTGAGACCGGCGATCATGATGTACTCGAAGGTGACCGGGTATCGCGTTACGTGCGCCAGCCGCCGCAGCGATTTCATGAGCGCGTCGAGCGGAAAAGCGCGGGCCGCAGGAACGATCCGTAAACGGCGTTCATCGGTGGTGGCGTGCAGCGAAACGGCCAGCTTGGCGGGCGGATTATCGTTGCACCAGCGTTCGATGGCCGGAATGATGCCCACCGTTGAGACGGTGATGCGTGACGGGGTGAAGCCGAGGCCGTCTTTGTCGGTGAGCAGGCGGACCGCCTTCACCACGTTCTCATAGTTGTGCAGCGGCTCTCCCATCCCCATGAAGACCACATTGGTGAGCGCCGCGCCGATGAGCTGCTCGATCTCCATGACCTGCAGAACGATTTCGCCCGCGCTGAGATCGCGATAGAATCCCATGCGGCCGGTCGCGCAAAACGTGCAGCCCAGGGCGCAGCCCACCTGACTGGAGATGCAGACGGTCTGACCGGGGCTTTCGGGCAGATGTACGGACTCGATGCGCAGGCCGTCCGCCAGTTCAAAGAGGAATTTCTGCGTGCCGTCCGGTGCAGATGGACTGCGCTGCCCAAGAGCCAAGCATCCGGGCTCGGCCCGCGCCGTCAGCTCGTCGCGAAAAGCGGTCGGCAGGTCGCTCATCTCATCGAAGCGGCGCGCGCGACGGGCGTAGAGCCAACGGTAGAGCTGGCGGCCGCGGTAGTCCGGCTGCCCGAGATCGCGGGCGAAACTTTCCAATTCGTCCCGCGTTAAACCGATGAGTGTCGTTTTCGCTTGGGTCATGGGGCAAGAAACCTCGGCCCACGGCGGTCAATATACAAAACCACTTTCTGAACCGCAACCCGCGCCTGTCAAGGAGAAGTCATGACGCCCACCGGTGATCTGGAGGCACTGAGGTCGCTTCGCGAATCGCGTGATACACTGAAGAAAGAAATCGCCAAAGTCATCGTCGGTCAGGAGCAGACGATCAACGAACTGTTGATCTCGCTTCTGGCGCGCGGCCACTGTCTGCTCATCGGCGTGCCCGGTCTGGCCAAGACGCTGCTCATTTCCACACTGGCCAAGGTGCTGGAGCTGAAATTCAACCGCATTCAGTTCACGCCCGATTTGATGCCGTCCGACATCACCGGCATGGAAATCGCCGAGGAAGATCGCGCCACCGGTCGCCGCGCCTTCAAATTCGTGCGCGGCCCGGTGTTCGCGAACATCGTGCTGGCCGACGAAGTCAACCGCACGCCGCCCAAGACACAGGCCGCGCTCTTGCAGGCCATGCAGGAGCACGAAGTCTCGGCTGCGGGCGAAACGTACAAGTTAGATGAGCCGTTTTTCGTGCTGGCCACGCAGAATCCCATCGAGCAGGAAGGAACCTACCCGCTGCCCGAGGCGCAGCTTGACCGCTTCATGTTCAATTTGTGGATGGATTATCCCTCCGAAGCGGAGGAAGCGACGATCGTGAAAAACACCACCTCCGCCGCCGAAGCGCAGGTGAGCAAGGTGCTCAGCGGTCAGGACATTATCGCCTTGCAGTCGCTGGTGCGGCGCGTGCCGGTGGCCGACAACGTGGTGGAATACGCGGTGGCTCTGGTGCGGCGCACGCGTCCGGTCGCGGCCGACGCGCCGCAGTTCATCAAGGACTATGTGAGCTGGGGCTGCGGCCCGCGCGCTTCACAGTATCTCATTTTGGGAGCCAAGACGCGCGCCGCTCTGGAGGGCCGTCCCACGCCGGAGATCGAGGACGTGCGCGCGGTCACGCTGCCCGTTCTCCGTCACCGTCTGGTGATGAACTTCAACGCCGAAGCGGACGGCGTGAAGGTGCCGGAACTCATCAAGCGACTGCTGCAAGCGTAGTCACGGAAACACCCTTGTCACAGCGGATCGTTCATTTTCGAAATATCGAAGACGTCGCCTCAATGATTGAATGTGCGTCCGGAGTCGGAGATGTGCTTGTCCATGTGCTTGCCTCAAACGACATAATTCTCTTTGACATAGACGCGCCGTCTGATTGCAGCCCAGCATTCCTGGCCGTCACAAATTGCCTTGTGGCTCGGTTGCGTGCTCAGACTATTTCCTTCGATACGCGCAATGTGCCGGACTGGCTTATCATCTCCGACGTAATCAGCACGGGGCCCACGGGAGTACACGGCCCGCATGTTATGCAGGCGTTTTCAGAGATATTGTCGGATAGAATTCTATTGGCAGGGTTCACGAATGCGAACTCAGAGTTGATTGGCGAATTCGTCGGCTTGTTCGCACCCCTACTGACTGGAATGCCCAGCTTGTATGAGGAGATGGAAAGCGCAATGGCCGAGCTAATGGATAACGTGTTTGCGCATAGCGAGTCACCGGAAGGCGGATTTCTGGTCGGTAGGCACTATGCGCATCTGAATATGTTGCGGTTCGCAGTGTGCGATCTCGGCATATCAATACCGCGCCATCTTCGGCGGATGGAGCCAGCATACGTGTACCAATCAGACGAGTTTGTCTTGGCGGAGGCGTTTGTCCTGGGTGTTTCAGGCAACAAGGTAACTCACTTTGGGTCAGGTCTGCCAACGGTAAGCGACATGACCATGCGGCTTGGTGGCCGCATGAATGTCTATTCCGGAAGTGCAATGTACCAAGTACAATCCGGCACTGCAGGCCCGTTGCGTGTTGAAAAACGTTTTCCCGGCACTTTGATCAGCATTGAGTGGCCGACAAAACGAGGCAAGTAATGCGAGTCCATGTGCACACAATCATACAAGGCGATGCAGCTATTACCTTCGACCTGGGTGTAAAGGTCCGTGAGGCCTATGGCGATGTATGGAGAGAATCACCGCTGGAGATGGATTTCTCCGGAATACGGAGCGTATCTCCTTCGTTTCTTTCGCAAGCGGTGTCTCCGATTATTCGCGAATTCCCTCCAGATCAAGTGGCGGACCATCTGAAGTTCATGAACGTCCCACCGCCGTTTGAACTCATTTGGCAGAAAGTTCAGCAAGCGGCGGCTCGGATCAGATTAGGCTAATCGATGTCCACGCCCCACGACTTGCTCCGCCCCGAGTTCGTTTCGCGCCTGAAGAACATGCAGCTGCGGGCGCGGCTGGTGGTGGAAGGCTTTATGGCCGGACTCCACAAGTCGCCCTATCACGGTTTCTCGGTGGAGTTCGCCGAGCACCGCCCCTACATGCCCGGCGATTCGCTGCGCAACC
>JAPKYT010000016.1 GCA_026394155.1 bacterium
GCGAAAAATGCGGAGCTACCCAAGCGGAAATGCAGAAAGCCGTGGCCATGCTTAAGGAGAAGCTGGCTGGCAGAGGCGTGCGGGTCAAGCTCGAGGAAGGCATCGGCGCGCGAGCGGGCAAGAAAGCAATCATCAGTGCGACCAACGTGTGGGTGTGCGATGTTCCGCTCGAAACATGGTTAGGAGCGGGCATCGGCGTCAAACCGTGTGACTGTTCGAGTGGCGGTCAGTCTATGTCGTGCAAGGTCGTCAGTCTGGACGGGCAATCCTACAAACTGATTCCCGCCGATTTGGTAGTGCGCGCGGGACTCTTGGCAGCCGACATGCTCATCGAAAAGGGCAAGATTGATCCGGCGAATATCAAGACTCCCAAAGGCTGCGCGGGCTGCCCCTCGGCGGGAGCGTGCGGCATGGCAAGGTAGGATTTCACGAGAAAGGGGAATGCACGAGGGCGGTGATGGCAGCCAATGCGGACTGAGACACCGATCATTTTGAGCATGTTTCTGTGGGCGGCGGTTATGTTCACACCGCAGCACGTGGATCCTTTGCCCGGCGATGATCGCGGCGAATGCACGACGGCGGTGATCCGAGGCTCGGCCACAGCGAACGGAAGACCGCTCTTGTGGAAGAACCGCGATGTGTCCTATCCCGATCAGGAGATCGTGCACTTCCGCGCGACTCCCTACTCGTTCGTGAGCATCATCACCGCCGGCGACACCACGCAAGCGTGGGGCGGCGTGAACGAGACCGGTTTTGCCATCGAGGACGCGACTAATCTCAACACGTCGGATCAAGTGGCCGGACCGGACGACGACGGGATCATCATCAAGCTGGCGCTCACGCGCTGCCGCACGGTGGCCGATTTTCAAACGATTCTCGATTCCACGCAGGTGCCGGGCCACACGCAGCCGGCGATTTTCGGTGTGATTGACTCGGCGGGCGGAGCGGCGATCTTCGAAACGTTTGCTCACAGCTATGTGCGCTACAACGCGAGCGACAGCGCAGCCGCGCCCTTGGGCGTGCTGGTGCGCTCGAACTATTCGTATGCGGGCAGCGCCACGGGGCGGGTGGGCGTGTACCGGCACGACCGCGCCAAGCTGCTCATCGAGAATGCCGTGCAGGGAGACACGCTGACGGCGAAGTACCTCTGCCGCACGGTGGCGAGAGATTTGCGAACCACCAACAGCTTTGATCCCTATCCCCTGCCCTATGAAGGCCAGCAGGGTGGTCTGCCGCGCGGATGGATTTCCACCGCCGGCGCGATCTGCCGCCGCCTGAGCGTTTCCGGATTGGTGATAGAAGGCGTGCTGACCACAGAGAGTGCGCGGCTCTCGACGATGTGGGCCTTTCCCATGGCGGTGCAGTACGGAGTGCCGGTTCCTTTCTGGGAGATTTCGGGAGTCACGCCGGTGCAGGTCAACGGTGACTCGGTCGCGCCGCTGTGCAGCGAGGGTCTGCGCATCAGGACGATGGCCCAGCACTTCGCGGGCTTCCGCGACACGCTTGACACCTACATCCTGGTGGACGGTCGCGGCGGTGGTGTGCATCTTACTACGTTTCCCTTAGAGGATCGCATTTTCGCACGGGGCGATTCCGCGCTTGCGGTGTGGCGCGCGGCCGGTCAGCCGGATTCGGCAGCGATGACGACTATGACTTTCGCGCTGGCACACATGGCTTACGATACGATGCGCCTGTGGCCGGGGCCCGGCGATCTGTACGTGCCGCCGCGCGCGGTTCAGAATCTCACTCTGTACTGGGTGCCGGGTCTGGGGCTGCGCCTGCGCTGGTCGCCGGTCACGCAGGACACGCTCGGCGCGCAGATCACTCCGGCAGGCTACACGATCTGGCGCTATCGGAGATGGAGCAGCGCGCGCGACAGCCTTGGCTTCACCAGCGGCAGAATGTTTGTTGTGCCCGAATATCCGGGCGACTC
Source organism: bacterium (assembly GCA_026394155.1). Taxonomy (GTDB): domain Bacteria; phylum Electryoneota; class RPQS01; order RPQS01; family RPQS01; genus RPQS01. Next base: position 1,934 of record JAPKYT010000016.1, read on the forward strand.
GACGGCGATTTATGAAGTGAGGGCGATAAGGGAGTGAAGAAGAAGACTTGAGACCTGAAACTTGAGACGTGAAGGGGAAGTTAGGTACTCGCCGTGGCGTGGTCCGTGACCCGCCCGGCGTTTTACGCGAGATTCCAGACGCCCGCACGCAAGAAGGGGGGAGTG
>JAPKYT010000136.1 GCA_026394155.1 bacterium
CTTAAGCACGCGCTACTTTGCCGATCATCCGGCGCAAGGAAAGGCGATCCAAGTGTATCTACGCCACCGCAATCAAACTAAAACCACACTCAAACTCCGCCATCGCGACATTCGAGTCAACCTTGCGTAGGACGGCACTAGCGCCGGGAAATCCGCCGACGGGAGACGTATGCATTCCGCGAGAGCACTGCGGAATAGCGTGTGCGCACATGGACTCGTCGGCAAGTTATCAGAATCTTTTCCTCGCATTTGCGGAAAAAACTGGTTGAATTAACGTCTAACACGGGGTAGTTTGCTCCGTTTCAATCAGACTGTTTCAGTGATGTCCATCGGTGAAGAAGCAATCTCGCATTTGAATTGCCTACTGGAAAACATATCTGGTAGGCAATTCCCTTTCAGCACCAATTATGTCAATAAGTGGCAATAATCAATATATTCGGCGATTTACAGTGGCTGGTAACCACTTTCTGTACCATGCCGCCAGTACATGCATTTTCCGAACAACGGAAAAAGAAAGTGAGATCGATGACAACCAGCTAATTGACGCATTAGGGTCAGCGCTGCAAATCTCTGAACCAGCAACGGGTGAAAGTACGGATATGCAAGATCCAGCGAAAGCAACCTTAGTTCTTACCCATCGCTGTATGCTTCGCTGCAAGTATTGCGTATATTCGGATGACCGATACGGTAATCATCGTACACATGGAACGGCTCGCTTAAATCCTTTGCAAGCAATGGCATTTATTGAAGATTGCTCATTGCGATGGCTGGATCGTAAGTTATTTGTTGATTTTTTTGGTGGCGAACCACTTATGGAACTGAAAACGCTCAAGCAAATTGTGCAGAGCGCGGAAAGAATCAGCAGACCTTTTCCTATTGAATTTGGAATAACAACAAACGGAATCTTGTTGACCTCTGAGGCTTGTAATTTCCTTTCGGATCATAACATATTTTGTTGCATATCACTGGACGGGCCTCGGGAAATACACGATCGAAACAGAGTGTTTTTGAGTGGCTTGCCAACGTATGATAAAATTTGGGACAATATAGCTACTCTCAAGGAACGGCATCCCGAATATTTTCGAAGTAAGGTTCAATTTATGGCGACCTTAGAGCAACGTCAGGATGTAATCCCAACGATTGTTGCTTTTGATCAGCATAAATTCTATAATAGTCAGTACCGATCCATAAAGCTGGATTATAGTAAAGGGGAGATGCGTGTACCAATATTTCGAGGAATTAACCGCCAGCTTTTAGGAAAGATGTTGAAAGCGTGTCAACAGAATAATTTCGAAAGAACAGTACTTTATGGTTCAGATTTTCTTCGTTTCTGCTTGGACTTTGACAGAAGGACTATCGTTTGGGGTTCCTCAGAGCCATCGGGTGCCTTCTGTATTCCTTATTCAACGGCGGCCGTTCTGCAGATTGATGGGACGGTGTCGTTCTGCAATTTCGCTGAAACGCACCGGTTCGCGGAAATGAAGAGCGGAAAACTGTATGTTGACGAAGATAAGCTTCAGGAGCTCGAGAAAGCCCGATCAAAATTTGCTGCTGAGAACTGTAGAAACTGTTGGGCTTCCAGGTTATGCAAACTGTGCTGGGTACATTTCTTGGATGTTTCTCACAAGTCAAATAGTAATAAGCTTTCCCTTCACTGCGTTGAAGAGCGGAAAAGAGTTCATAGTTATGTTAGAGGTTATCTCCGCCTCAAATTAATGGATAACAAGATGTTTCATAAAATTGAACAGGCAATACCTGTTGCAAATGGTCTTTGACAATAAGACGGTTTTTTTCTGGTGGGATTGAACACTGGTTCACCGATCTCTCGCAAAGAGTACACAAAAGGGGAATCTCATGAAGTCGCAAACCTTAGTCGTCTTAGTCGCTTCATTCGTAATGATTGTGCCGAACTCGTTGCGCGGCCAAACCACCAATAGCGACACCTGTAAAGTTGCATGGGCAGACGCTTGGGCTTGGGGCAACGCATTGGCGGTGAAGGAGCATTTTGAGCAGCTTTACATACCTCATGTATCCGCTTTGCTTGCAGCGGAGAAGAAATTTTCACAGGGCACGCCCCTCAAAGCTATCGCAAAAGATTTGCAATCTCTTCCAGGCATAAAGGGAGTTGTTATTGTGAATAGCAACGGCGAAGCTGCGCAAAATCCTGAAGGACTCGTGCAGGGGAAAGTTTTCAGCGAATTCATTCTTAAACGGCCTGAAGCCATTTCTCACGCCCGCGCACCAATGACGAAGCGAAAAATGGGAGGGCAGATCCGTTTTATAACTACGGAACCGGCGGATAAGGCCCTCAATCTGATGGTTCGTTATGTTCGATCTGTCTCAGATGAGACACCCCAAGCAGCAATTTGTTTGGTTTTAGATATAAACTGGCTCCTTTCGAAGATTCCCTCCCAGATGGACAGCCTTGCTCATGAGAACTGTCAATTGCTGTTTTGGGCTGCATCCCCGACCAATAACTTTGAAGAGCAGTCGTTGGGCATCATTCACGGCAGTGATACACTCTGGTGGTCGGGCAGGAAAGATATCACGGTCACCAACAAGCAAATTCTCTGGCCTTTCGAAGAAATTGAAATCCACACGTGGGTTTACCCCATCACGACCAAATAGCTGCATGGCGACCGGTCACACAATACACCTTCAGCAAGCATGCCGTACTTCCGCCCAGACATCTTGTCTGGGTTTTTTTTCTCTGGATATAAATACCGAAAAAAAACGTGCCGCGAACCCTGATGGTGGGATGAACCAAGGCTCGCGGCACAAAAGGGAGGGGGAAAACCGGTTAAGACCCGTGTCCGCCCCGGGGGGCGTCAGGTCACCTTATGAATGCAGTCCACGGGACAGACTTCGATGCACTTCGGCGAATCAAAGTGCCCGACGCATTCCACGCAAAGATCGGCGTCAATCAGGAAAATCTCTTCGCCTTCGGAAATGGCCTTGGTCGGGCACTCCGGCTCGCAGGCCGCGCAGGCGATGCAGGTCTCGTCAATGGTCATAGCCATGAGAAATCACCTCAAACGTTGGAAGAACAAGATGTGGCAGCCGGTCCTTACGGACCGCGCCGAATATACAAAAGTCCGCTCAAAAAATCCACCGGGCCACGAATCGGCTCTCCCCCCACTCCATGGAGGGGGGGACCAAGGGGGGAGAGATGATGATTGACGTCCTACTCTGTCATCCTGAAGACCGCTCTTCTTGTCTTGCGGTCTGAAGGATCACTCAGAGTGTCCAGACTCGACCTTCAGTGATCCTTCGCCCCCTGCGAAGACTTGGGGGTTCAGGATGACAGTCAAAGGTCAACGACATACCAAGTCAGGCACGCTACACCATCGGCCGAAAGCTCTGAATCGTCTTCATGTAGTTGGCGCGCTCGTAAGCGGCAGGCTCGGCCACCGCCCGTTGACTGAGCGTGCCCTTCATCTCGGCGATGGAAGAGTATCCATGCTCTTCCATCCATTTCTCGATGCCCGCCAGCAGCGTCGCCACGTGACTCGTGCCGTAGCGATAGAGCGCGGAACACAGCATGGCCGCGTCGGCGCCGGCCATCACCGCCTTCAGCGCGTCCTCGACGGTATGGACGCCCGTAGTCGCCGCCAAACTACATTTCATCCGGCCGTAGAGAATCCCGATCCAGCGCAGCGGCAATCGCATCTCCACCGACGTGCTGAGTTCCACGTTCGGCCAGACGGCTAAGTTCTCCAGATCCAAATCCGGTTGATAGAAACGGTTGAAAAGCACGAGGCCGTCCGCGCCCGCTTCGTCCAGCCGCCGCGCCATGTTGGCCAGATTGCTGAAAAACGGCGAAAGCTTCACCGCCACCGGAATGCGCACCTGCGAGCGCACCGTCTTGAGCACTTCCACGTAGTTGCGCTCCACCACTTCGCCGGGCTGGAAGGGATCGGTGGCCAAATAATAAACGTTCAGCTCCAGCGCGTCGGCCCCCGCCTGCTGAATCTTACGCGCGTACTCCACCCAGCCGCCGGTGGTCACCCCGTTCAAACTGGCGATGACCGGAACCTTAACCGCCTTCTTGGCGTCACTGATGAGCGTGAGATACTCCTCGGGACCCAACACGAAATGGTCGGGCCGAGGGAAATAACTCAGCGCTTCGGCGAAACTCTCCGTGCCCTGCGTGGTGAGAAAATTCAACTCATTCTCCTCGCCCACGATCTGCTCCTCGAAAAGCGAGTGCATCACGATGGCCGCGATCCCCACATCCTCCAACCGGCGAAAGCCGTCGAGAGTGTGGGTGAAAGGCGAAGCCGCAGACACCAGCGGGTGCTTCAGCTTCAGTCCCATGTAGGTGGTGGTCAAATCCATCGTCGGAACCCCTTCTTAGTTTCCAGCCTTGCGGTAGTCGAGCCCGGCCAGCTGCTCGTACAGCCGCCAGCGCGCCATCGTCTCCTCTTGCGCCCGCGCCATCAGCCGCGCCGCTTCTTCCGGATGCATCTTGGTGAGCATCTTGAAACGCGTCTCCGTGTAAGCCCAATCCTCCACGGCGATCTTGGGAGCCTTGGAATCAAGCTGCATCGGGTTCAACCCCTGCTTGGCGCGGCCCGGATCGTAACGGTACAGCGGCCACGCCCCGCACTCTACCACCAGCTTTTGACTGTCGAGGCCGCGACTCATATCAATGCCGTGAGCGATGCAGTGACTGTAGGCGATAATCAGCGACGGCCCGTCGTAGGCTTCCGCTTCGAGAAACGCCTTCACCGTTTGCAGATCGTTGGCCCCCATGGCCACCTGCGCCACATAGACGTTGCCGTAGGCGATGCCCATCATGCCCAGGTCTTTGCGCGGCACCGGCTTGCCGCCGAACGCGAACTTGGCCACGGCGGCCATCGGTGTCGCCTTCGAGCATTGCCCGCCGGTGTTGGAATACACGCCGGTATCGAGCACCAACAGATTGACGTTGCGCCCCATCGCCATCACGTGATCGAGTCCGCCGTAGCCGATATCATAGGCCCAGCCGTCGCCGCCGATGCCCCACACCGACTTGCGCACCAGCGAATCCGCCACCGACAGAAGGTTCCGCGCCTCGGCGCTGCGGTCTCCGGCGAGAATCTTGCGCAGCTTGGCCACGCGGTCGCGCTGCTCCCGAATGCCGCCTTCAGCGGTCATATCGGCGTGAACGAGAGCCTCGACCGAATCGCCGCCGATCTTGTCCTTGAGTTTGAGCAGCAGTTCCGAAGCGAACTCGCGCTGCTTGTCCAGCGTGGCCCGGAAACCCAGCGCGAACTCGGCCGTATCTTCGAACAGCGAGTTGTTCCACGTCGGCCCGCGGCCCTCGCGATTGGTGGAGTAGGGAGTGGTGGGCAAATTGCCGCCGTAAATCGAAGAGCAGCCGGTGGCGTTGGCGATCAGCAGCCGGTCGCCGAAAAGCTGCGTCAGCAGTTTGATGTACGGCGTTTCCCCGCAGCCGCCGCACGCGCCTGAAAACTCGAAGAGCGGCTCGAGGAACTGCGAACCCTTCACGCTGTTCACCTTGACCGTGCTGCGGTCCACTTCGGGAATCGTCAGGAAAAAGGCGAAATTCACGCGCTCGCGCATGCGCAGCGGCGGTTGCTCGGCCATGTTGATGGCCTTGAACTTCGGCTCCTTCTTGTTCTTGGCCGGACAACTGCTCACGCACAGCGCGCACCCCGTGCAGTCTTCGGGCGCCACCTGCAAGGAGTACAGCAGGTCGTCGCGCCCGAATTCCGGGCCCCGGTACTTGGTGTAAACGAACGTCGCGGGCGCGTCCTTCACGTCGGCGGCGGTGAACACCTTGGCGCGAATGGACGCGTGCGGACAAACGATCACACACTTGTTGCACTGAATGCAAATCTCTGCGTCCCACACCGGAATCTCCAGCGCGATATTGCGCTTTTCCCAGCGGCAGGTGTTCAGCGGAAACGTGCCGTCCACCGGAAAGGCCGAAACCGGCAGCTCGTCGCCGCGACCCTCGATGATCTTCGCCAGAACGTTGCGCATGTACTCCGGAGCCCCCGCCGGCACCGCCGGTGGACGTCCCTCTTTGGCGGTCACTTTGCCCGGCACCTTCACTTCGTGCAAATTGGCCAGCGTCTTGTCCACCGCCTCGTAGTTCTGCTTGACGACGTGCTCGCCTTTCTTGCCGTAGGTCTTCTCGATGGTGCGCTTGATGGCCGCGATGGCTTCCTCGCGCGGCAGTATTCCCGAAATGGCGAAGAAGCAGGTCTGCATGATGGTGTTGATGCGCAGCCCCATGCCGGTTTCCGCCGCCACCTTGTAAGCGTCAATGCAGTAGAACTTGATCTTCTTGCGGATGATGTCCTCCTGCACTTCGCGCGGCAGCGTGTCCCAGACCTCGTCGGGCCCGCTCAGTGAATTCAACAGGAAAACCGCGCCCTCCACCGCGTCGGCCAGCATGTCGTATTTCTCGAGAAACACCTGCTGGTGGCAGGCAATGAACTTGGCGCTGTTCACGAGGTAGGTGCTGCGGATCGGCCGCGGCCCGAAACGCAGGTGCGAAACCGTCACCGTGCCCGACTTCTTGGAATCGTACACGAAATAACCCTGCGCGTAGAAGTCGGTATCGTCACCGATGATCTTGATCGAATTCTTGTTGGCCCCCACCGTGCCGTCCGCGCCCAGACCGTAGAACTTGCCGCGGAACACGTCGTCGGCCTCCACCGTGAACTTCGGATCGTAATCCAGGCTGATCCTGCTCACGTCGTCCTGAATGCCCACCGTGAAGTGATTGCGCGGCGCGTCCTTCTTGAGTTCGTCGTACACGGCCTTAATCATGGCCGGAGTGAATTCCTTCGACGAAAGCCCGTAGCGCCCGCCTACAATGCGCGGCATAACACCAAACGGTGCCGTGCCGGCCGCCAGCGACTCGCTGACCGCCGTGACCACGTCCTGATAAAGCGGCTCACCGATCGCGCCAGGTTCCTTGGTGCGGTCGAGAACGGCGATCTTCTTCACTGTCTTGGGCATCACCGCCATCAAATGCTTCAGCGAGAACGGCCGGTAGAGACGCACCTTGATGCAACCGATCTTCTCGCCCTTCGCGGTCAGATAATCCACCGTCTCGTGCACCGGCTCGCAGCCCGAGCCCATGAGCACCACGATGCGCTCGGCGTCGGGCGCGCCCACGTACTCGAAGAGGCCGTACTTCCGCCCGGTGCGCGACGCGAACTTGTCCATCATCTCCGCGACGATGTCCGGGCAGGCCGCATAATAAGGATTGCAGCGCTCGCGCGCTTGAAAGAAAACGTCGGGATTCTGCGCCGTGCCGCGAATCACCGGATGATCCGGCGACAGCGCCCGCGAGCGGTGCGCGCGCACCAGATCGTCGTCAATCATGAAGCGCAGATCGTCGTCTGCAAGCCCGAACATCTTCTGCACCTCGTGCGAGGTGCGAAAGCCGTCGAAGAAATGCAGGAAGGGCACGCGCGATTTCAGCGTTGCCGCCATCGCGATCAGCGCGTTGTCGTGCGCGTGCTGTACGCTGTCCGAAGCCAACAGCGCAAAACCCGTGGAACGCACCGCCATCACGTCGCCGTGATCGCCGAAAATGGACAGCGCATGCGTGGCCACCGTGCGCGCCGAAACGTGAAACACCGTGCTGGTCAGTTCGCCCGCGATCTTGAACATGCTGGGGATCATCAGCAGCAAACCCTGCGAAGCGGTGAAGGTGGTGGTGAGAGCGCCGGTTTGCAGCGCGCCGTGCACCGCGCCCGCCGCCCCCGCTTCGCTCTGCATCTCGATCACCGTCGGCACCGTGCCCCAGATGTTCCGCTTGCCGGTGGCCGACCATTCATCGGCCCACTCGCCCATGTTCGACGAGGGTGTAATCGGATAGATGGCGCACACCTCGCTGACGCGATGCGCAACACTCGCCGTAGCCTCGTTGCCATCTATGGTCAGAATCTGTTTCGTCATAATACTCTCCGGGAGAACGGATTCAGTTCGTGTTGGAAAATGCAGATCACTAACTTACCAATCTCCGGCCAAAAATGCAACCAAAATGTGAAAAAATTCCTGAAGACGAGTCCCGCAGTCAGATTCCCTGTTCTCTTGTTATTTAGAAGTATAATGGGCGCTCTGAAACTCCTTGCGAAATTGACTCGGCGCGCGGCACGCGTATTCGGCCCACTCGCGTCGCAGCGGCAAAACTGTCTTTTCCCCCCTACTTCAGTAGGGGGGAAGGGGGGTTAGGCATCGCCTGCAGAGGGGTGACTCTGGAGAGTCACCGCCGCGATGCGCGTGGCCAGTCACCACCGCGGTACGAATGACCCGGGAGCGGCGACTCGACAGGTAAGTGCATGTTACCATGTCGGGGTCGGCCCACACGCGAAAAAAATCACACAAAGAGGTAATCGCACTGAAGAGGGACAATTCGAGAGGCGAGGAGACGATGCTGTAAGTTATTGAATTTTCTTCGGGTGAAATCGGATATAGAGATAGAAAAAGGGCCCGAAGATTGAATTTCTGAAGGGGAATGGCTATATTATTCTGCTGCGGGCAATAGGTGTCCGCTTTCAACCACGGCCGGCTTCTGACGGAGGTGACATGACCGACAACAATGTGCCCCGGGTAGAGATTGTTCCCAACTTGTGCAAAGCCTGCCAGCGCTGCATCGAGGCTTGCGCGCCGGGCGTGATCGTCACCAATCCTGAACGGGCCTTCAACGAGTTGGGCTACATGTGGGTGGTCTACACGGGGGAAGGCTGCACCGGCTGCGGCGTCTGCTTCTACGTCTGCCCCGAACCGGGAGCCATCACCGTGTACAAACGCGAGCGCGATAAGAAAGCCGTCGCACAGGAGGCATAAGAGATCGCTATGCAGAAGGAACTCATCAAAGGCAATGAGGCGGTGGTGAAGGGAGCCATCTTGGCCGGCTGCTCGCAGTACTACGGCTATCCCATCACGCCCGCTTCGGAAATCGCACAGGCCGCGTCCCGCTATCTGCCGCCGGTGGGAGGCACCTTCATTCAAGCCGAATCGGAGGTGGCGGCCATCAACATGGTCTACGGCGCCGCCAGCGCTGGCATGCGCGCCCTGACAGCCTCCTCGGGCCCCGGCATTTCCCTCAAACAGGAAGGTCTGTCGTATATTGCGGCGGCCGAGTTGCCGTGCGTGGTGGTGGACGTCATGCGCGCCGGACCCGGCCTCGGCAACATCTGGCCCGAGCAGGGCGACTATCATCAGGTGGTGTGGGGCGGCGGTCACGGCAATTACAAATGTGTCGTGCTCGCACCCAATTGCGCGCAGGAAATGTGCGACCTCACCATGCTGGCCTTTGATCTGGCCGACAAATACCGCAATCCCGCCATTGTTCTTGCTGACGGCTACGTGGGACAGATGATGGAACCGGTGGTGTTTCCGCACAAGCGCGTGAAAGTGCCGCGCCGCGATTGGGCCCTCTACGGTGACGCCGAATCCAAGCGCAATGTCATCAGCTCCATTCACATGAGTACCGAAAGCCTTGAAAAGCACAACAACAAACTGCAGGGCAAGTACGCCGAGATGGAGCGCAGCGAAGTCCGTTTTCAGGAGATTAAGACCGAAGACGCGGATCTCGTGCTGGTGGGCTACGGCATCGTGTCGCGCCTGCTGCAGTCGGTGGTCGAGATGCTGCGCGCCGAAGGCAAAAGAGTCGGCCTGCTGCGGCCGATCACGCTCTTCCCCTTCTGCTCCAAGCGGCTCAGCGAACTCACGACTCAGGGTAAGCACTTCCTGGTGGTGGAACTCTCCAACGGCCAGATGCTGAAAGACGTGCAACTGGCCACCAAAGAGGCCACTCCGATACATTTCTACAACCGCATGGGCGGGGCGGTGCCGTCGGTGGACGAGCTGGCGAACGTCGCGCGCAAGTATGTGAAGTAGGAGACGATCATGGCAAGCAACGTGCTCAAAAAGGCGGAATCGTTCTTCGATCATTTCGAACGCTGGCGCCCGACCCAAAACCAAACCACGCACTATTGCCCCGGCTGCGGCCACGGCAATGCCCATAAACTCATTGCCGAAGCGCTCGATGACCTCGGCCTTGCCGACCGCTCGATTCTCGTCTCTCCGGTCGGCTGCTCCGTGTTCGCTTACTATTATTTCGATGTCGGCAACGTGCAGGCCGCGCACGGCCGCGCCCCGGCCGTGGCCACCGGCCTCAAGCGCTCGCATCCGCAATCCATCGTCATGACCTATCAGGGCGACGGCGACCTCGCCTCCATCGGCGGCCTCGAAATTCTCCACGCCGCCAATCGCGGTGAAAACATGACCGTCTTCTTCATCAACAATGCCATCTACGGCATGACCGGCGGTCAAATGGCCGCCACCTCGCTGATCGGCATGAAGACCACCACCAGCCCCTACGGCCGCAGCGTCGAAAACGACGGCTGGCCGCTGCGCGTGTGCGAACTGCTCGCCACCTTGCCGGCCCCGGTCTATATCGAGCGCTGCCACCTCGCCGACGCCAAGGGCATCATGTCCTGCCGCAAGGCGGTGAAAAAGGCCATCAAGAATCAAGCCGACGGCAAAGGCTTCTCGTTTGTCGAAATTCTCGCGCCCTGCCCCACCGGCTGGAAGATGACACCGCTCGAAGCCGAGAAGTGGGTCAAGGAGAAGATGATTCCATATTACCCGATTCAGGTATTCAAGGATGAGTCGGCCACGCGTGAAGGCCGTTTCCCGCAGCCCCGCGAGGTTGCCGATGACGAGCTGTGGAAGGCTCTCGATCTCGGCCTTTTCGGCGAGACTCATCCCTACGATGAGCCTTTCGTCAAGAACTTTTCCACCACCCACTTCAAGTTCGCGGGCTTCGGCGGGCAGGGCGTGCTGACCGGGGGAGTCATTCTTGCCGCCGCCGGCATGCAGGAGAACCTCGAAGTTTCGTGGATCCCTTCGTACGGACCGGAAATGCGCGGCGGAACCGCCAACGCCTCGGTCGTGCTTTCCAAAGATCCCATTGGCTCTCCTTTGGTGGTGAATCCCGATGTGTTAGTGGCCATGAATGATCCCTCGCTGGACAGCTTTGAAGACACGGTCCGGCCGGGCGGAATCGTGTTCGTCAACAGCTCGATTATCGCCCGCAAGCTGAGGCGCAGCGACGTGGACGTGATTTACGTTCCGCTCACCGACATCGCCGCCGAGCAGGGCTTGACAGCGGGGGCGAATGCGGTTCTTCTGGGCGCGCTCATGGAGTACACCAAACTGCTGCCCATTGCTACCATCAAGGAGATCATTCCGCTCGGCATCAAGCGCAAGCAGCTCATTGACGCCAATTTGCGGCTGGTGGACGCCGGCGTCGAATGGATTCAAAACAACGTCAAGGGCCGCAAGCAATCTGTCACCGTCCCGCCGTCAAAGCAAACCGCCGCCACCCCGGTCATGTTCCCCGAAAAGTAGCGGTTTCTTCGCTCGCCGTTGCCGGTCTCCTGACCGGGAATGGCTGTTCCGACAAAAAAACGGCTCGCGGAAATCCACGGGCCGTTTTCCTGTTTCAAGTCTCAAGTCAGTGGTGTCTCTCTTTTTGGGGGGAGACAAGGGGTTGAAATAAAACAGCTTGAGTTGCTCATTGAGAACGGGTATCTTGACGTTACCACATATCAAGAACCGGTCCGCAGGAGGCTCAAGCTATGGGGCAAGCTAAGACAGTTTTGGGACAGTTGCAAGCGCTGCTGCCGCGCGCGGCGTGGGCTCGCATCGT
>JAPKYT010000040.1 GCA_026394155.1 bacterium
ATGACGAGACACGTTCCCCTCCCTCACTCCTGCTGGCCGATGGTCCACACCTCGTAGTACTTCCCTAACTTCAGCGCAAATTTGCGAATCTCCTGCCGCACGGAATCGTCGGGAATGCGGATGCGCCGCAGCTCCTCGAACTGTGCCAAAGCCGCCGCCGAGTCGTTCCGGCTGAGCGCCAACTCGCCCAAAGAGAGCCTCGCCGGCGCGTAGGCCGCATACTTCCTGAGCGACAGCCGGAAGAGCGAGTCGGCGCGCATTGTGTCACCACCCATGAGCGCCAGCCGTCCCGCCTTGTGCGACCACTCCGGCGAATCCGGCTCCTTGGCCTGCGCCTTCATCATCGCGTCGGCGGCGCGACCGTAATGCTTCAACCCCGCCTCCACCATGGCGCGATTGGTCCACACCTCCAGCGGCGCGTTCTTGTCCGTCGGAAACACGCTGTCCATCAGCGCCAGCGCGGCCTGATAGTTTTCCGCTTCCGTGTACTCGTATAGCTCATCGAGAAATGTCGCCATCGGCGAACCGGAAATCGAGTCCGGCGCGGCCACTCCCGCCAGCGCGAATTCCTGCCGCGCTTCATCGTGGTTACCGATCCGCCACAGAGCCTTAGCCAGCCCCACCCGCGCCGGCGAAAAATCGGGAGCCACCGCCAGCGCGCGCGCGTAGAGCGGAATGGCGTCCACCACCATGTCGCGGTCCACCGCTCCGGTGGCCATGTTGTAGTACACAGCCTGCGGCTTCACCGCCCGCGCGATTTCCTTCGAGGGAAAATTGCTGATGACGAGCGCGACCACATACACCGCCGCCATGCCGACCAGCCTTTGCGAATCGCGCGCGCGGATGATGCGCCAAAGCCCGGCGAAGAAACATCCCGCCGCCGGCAGCAGCACCAGAATCATGGGAAAGCGGTATTCCGAGGAACTGAAGAAGATCAGGTTCACGGCAAAATACGAGGCGGCGTAGAGGAGCAGCAGTTTGAGTGCTCGCCGCCGCCGCCACACGGCAAACATCCCCGCCGCGGCCAGCGGAAAGAGCAATCCCCAGCGCACGGGCAGCGCATTGAGCACCGGCGTGAATCCGGCCACCCCGCGCAGCGAAATGTTGGTGGCGATCTCCTCGCGCTGCACCGTCAGCCACGCCTTGCGAATCGAAAGCCGCAGCCAGCGGCCGGGATTGGCCCCAATATCCTCCGCCGCCTGCAGACCCCAGAAGCGCGAAGCCTGCGCCAGCGTCAGTTTGCGCCCCACGCGCTTCGAGGCCTCGGCGCGATACCCCTCCGCTTCCCGCTGCGGATCGAACGACTTGACGAAATCCAGCTCGTCGTACATGCCGCTCGCGCCTTCGCGGTTGCCAATGAAGAAATTCACCCCGCCCGAGGCCGTGGTCAGCGTCGGAGTTCCCACCGCCGCCCAGTTGCGCAGCATCACCGGCAGCAGCAAGAGGGCGATGGCCGCCGCGTAGAAAACCACGCGCCGCCACCAGCCCGGAGCCGCCCGCAGCATCTGCCACGCCACCAACACCAGCGCGAAAATCAACACCGAGGGCCGGGACAAGGCCGAGAGCGCGGTGATCAGCCCCAGTATCAGCCAGAGTGCATCGCCCCGCAGGCTCGCGGTTTGCGAAGGCCGCACCTCCGCCCGGTCCGTCTGCGTGATGAGCAGCAAAAGCAACAGCGCGTCGAGGAAAATAATGAGCGAGGCGCTGAGCATCACCCCGTCGTAGAACAACCACGGCCCATAGAGCGCGGCCAGCCCCGCCGTCCACAGCGCGGTCGTATCGTCGAACAGCCGGCGGGTGTAGATCACGATCATGGCCAGCGTTCCCACCGACAGTGCGAACTGTGCGATGACCACCAGCGACACCGAAATGCTGCCGAAAACCTTGAACAGCCCGGCCATGAAGACGGCGTAAAAGGGCGAAAGCCAGAACGGCCCGGGCGGATGACCCTTGCCCCAGGCCAGCCGCATCGCCCAGTGGTGGTAGTATTCGCTGTCCAGAATCGGAAAGCGGAAAAGCGGGGAGTCGGCGAGCTGCCGGAAGAAAATCACCCGAACCGCCACGAAAAGTGCGGCCAAGAGCGCGGCATAGAGCCAAAAGCGCGAACGGATCGAAGCAGCAGGTCTGGCCATGTGTCCCTCGCGTGAAAGGTGCTCTCTAAGATAGCCGCCGGCGGCTATAAAAACAAGCCCCCGTGGGAAAACGGGGGCTTTGGCTTGGGCCGAACCGAACGGGAGGGTTTCGGTCCGCCCAATGATGATAGGCACTTGCTCACTTGGCGAGCAGTAGCCGGCTCACGTGGCTCTGGCCTCCGGCCGTGAACCGCGACAAATACAGTCCCGATGGCAGCGATCCCGCGTCGAAGGAGATGTGGTATGCTCCCGCTGCCTGCGGACCTGAAATTAGTGTGGCCACCTCCTGACCCATCAGGTTGAACACCTTCAGCTCCACAGCGGCGGCCTCCGCCAACGTGTAGGACAGAGTCGTAGTGGGGTTGAAGGGGTTAGGGCTGACCGCCAGCGGCATGGCCACGGCCGGCTCACTCTCGGTCATCGTCTCCACCACCGGCGGCGCCGGCGGCTGAACCAAGGTCACCGTCGTGCCCAGACTCAGCTCGCTCAGGTGATAGCGACTTTCGATGCCGTTAGGCCAGCGCACGAGCAGATTGCCCTGCCCCGACTTGTAGTTGCTCGAGTTGACCAAGAGCACTCTTGCGAAATCGCCGCCCGGGGCCGCCGCATGCGGGTAGGTGCTGCCCACCGCCTTGGCCGCCTCAAACTGCATCCACATCGTGCAGCCGCGCAGCGGCGCCAAGGTCACGTTCGACACCGGATTTACCACCACGAACTCGTGCGGTCCGTCGGTGTTGTTTCGGAAGAGCGACACTCCGCGGGCGCCGCGAGCCAGAGCCAAGTCCAGATCGCCGTCACCGTCCCAGTCAGCCCACGCGCAGGCCATCACCGGCAAATCAGGATCCAACCCCGCCAGCCGGGTCACGTCGGCCCACGAGTGGCCTTGCTCATTCTTGAGCAGCATGCAGCCCCGCGCGCCCGACTTGATAATGAACAGATCCGTCCAGCCGTCCATGTCGGCGTCCACCGCGTGCGCGTAGCATGCGCCGGCATCGGCGGGCGGAACCGACTGCGGATCGGTCACCTGCACCAGACCGTGAATCCCCAGGGTGGCGGTGCCGCGCATCAGACAGTTGGATTCGATATCCCCCGGCGAGTACAAGTCGAGCTGCTGATCGTTATTGTAGTCGAACCAGACGGCGCCGGTCAACCCCATCGCGCGCGGGATGCCGAAGCGCTCCGCCCAGTCTACATAGCCGGCCGCTTCCTGGCGCAGCAGGCGGGCCGGTTCGCTGCCCGAGCCCCCTATGAAGAGATCGGCGTCACCGTCGCGGTCATAGTCTTCCACGGCGATCGCGCCCACCGCTCCCGAGCCGGTCAGAAAGCCCGAATCCCGGTTCTCCACCAATTCGAGGTCCCGGTTTTCCACCACCACCAGCGAACTGCCTCGCGTCGGCCCGTTGCTCAAGATCAGGTCGAGACTGCCGTCACCGTCCACGTCCACCCATCCGCTGGAGCCGATGCGGTCGAAGAACTCGATGCCCAGGCTGTTCTGTACCGATTGGAAACGGTGGTTCGAGAGTTGACGGTAGAGACGGAAGCCATGACCGTCGTCCGTCAGCAGGAAGAGATCAAGATATCCGTCCTCGTCGAAGTCCACGAATTGCGCGCTATAGACGTTGCGCGTGTTGAGTGTGGCCAGACCGAAGGCCGCGGTGGCGTCCACCAGCCGGCGGCCGTTGTTCACGTACAGCACGCTCGAGTTGCTGCCGCCGCCCACGAACAAGTCGGGATCGCCGTCGTTGTCCACGTCGCCCCACACGACCGTGCTGGCGTTCGGGGGATGCGTCGTGAAGCACTCCGTGGCGTCCTGAAACATCCATTGGGCATTCGCCCCGCCCGCGAGCACGAGCAGCGCCATCCATAGGTGGCAGAGCCGATTCATACGTTTCTCCTTTCCTATCGCATGTACTTCGAACATTCTCATCAGGTAGCCGCCGGTGGGAAAAGCAAGGGCTGGGCCAGTTGTGTCCAACATGATGATGTTCGTCAACACAAATCGGGAAACAAGCTTGCGACTCTGACCCACCTCACCGCCCGTGGCCGCGTGTCAACCGCGGGCCGCCGATGCTGCCTTCTGTCAACGGCCGGCCGTCTCTCTCCAACAAAAAACCCGCGCATTCCGCGCGGGGCTTTGTGTTTTTCGTTTCTCCCCCCGTTCACGGGGGGACAAAAGGGGGGTCTCTGAAAGGATAAAGGATGAAGGATGAAACCCGATCCCGCCGAGCCGGTTACTTCTCGCGGCGGCAGGCGTCTTCGGTCTTCGCCTGCCCCGCTTGCTCCGCCGAGCCGGGTTCAGTCTTCGCAACCCGGCCGGAATCGTCTCGGTATCTCCCCCTGCTTGCGGGGGGACAAACGGGGGGTCTTCCGCAAAAAGCTGAAAAACTGAAATCCTGAAAATCTGAAATTTCAGCCT
>JAPKYT010000059.1 GCA_026394155.1 bacterium
AAGGGTGGGGACCACAAGGGTGCGTCCTTCGGCGAGAGCATGCGTATCCTGTGGACTCAGCGTTCCGCCGTGCACGTCATGGCCGCCAGCGCGCTCACCGCGTTGTGGGGCTGGGGCCTGAAGTGGTGGACACCGACCTACCTGATCCGCAATTTCGGGCTGACGCCAGGCGAAGCGGGCTCGATCCTCGGGCCGGTGCACCTGATCGGCGGCGGCCTGGCCACGCTCGCCACGAGCTGGTGGCTGGCGCAGCCCACGATGAAGGACCCGCGCCGGATCGTGCACATGATGGGCTGGGGGGTAGGCATCGCGACCATCGTCTCCGGTGTCATCTACTCGACGCATTCGCTCGAGCTGGCCAGGGCGCTGTTCTGGCTCTTCATCCCGGCGATCTACTTCTACATCGGGCCGTGCTTCGGACTGCTTAACAACCTCTGTGAGCCGCGCATGCGGGCGCAGTTCTGTGCCGCCACGCTCTTCGTCGCCAACGTTGGCAACCTGATCGTCGCGCCGCAGCTGGTGGGTTTCCTGAGCGATGCCTTCGCGCCGAACCATGTCGCGAACGGCCAGTCGCTGCGCCTCGCCATGCTCTGCCTGGTGCCCGCGGGCGCGTGGGCAACATGGCACTACTTCCGCTCCGCCAAGCGCATCATCCAGGACGAGGAGCGGGCGACGGGCATCCGACCGGCGTAGCGAGTTGCGCACGCCGGGCCGAAATCTAGTAATAGGGGACGCTCACTTATTTCCGCGGAAATAGGTGAGGGTAATAGGTGAGCTCCCCTATTTCCCTGTGGTGAGCGGTCCGAGCGCGGCTCGCAGGTCGCCCAGCCACGGCTCGAAGTTCTTCCACTGGTCGACGCCGTTACGGTTGATCGGCCGGCGCACTTGTTCAGAGCTTGCGGTGTGAACACGCCGCTCGTTCTTGTGATATTCGACGCAGGCGGCCTCGAACGGCAAGCCGCAGAACTCCAGGATCAGTCGCACGTTACCCTCGAGATCATCGATGACGTCCTCGTGCTGGACCCGCAGCACCTTGCCCGGCAGCACCCGGTCCCAATGGTCCATCAACCGCACATACAGTACGTAGTAACGGGCGATGTCTTCGAGGCTGTACGTAAATTGCTGCCCTGTCGCAAACAGTTGCTTGAAGTTGCTGAAACAGCAGGCCATCGGCTCGCGGCGCGCGTCGATGATTTTTGCGTTCGGCAGCATCATATGGATCAGCCCGACGTGGCGGAAGTTATTCGGCATCTTGTCGATGAAGAACGGCGTGTTACCGACCCGGTAGTGACTCGTGTCGCGAATGTACCCCTCGCCGAAAGTGCGGTAATTGTCAGCCGAGGGCAGCGCGAGCACGTTAGGATAGCGCGCACCGCTGGCGTGCAGGTCCAGCGAGCTGACCAGCCGCGGGATGTCGGCCAACTCCATGGTGCCCTCGACCTGCGAGTGCGAGGCGAGGATCTGCTCCAGCAGCGTGGAACCCGCCCGAGGCAACCCGACGATGAAAATTGGCGCAGGATCCAGACACCCCCAGCCCTGCCGCTGCTCGAAAAACTCACGCGTACAGAGACCGATCTGCTTGTCGACCGTTAGTTCCAGCACTTCCGGACGATAACTGCACTCCGCCTTCCTTAGCGCGTTGCCACGGGCGTAGAACTGAAATGACTCTGCATACTCGCCGCGGTCCTCGAGGGCCTTGCCGAGGGCGAAACAGAGGTGGTAGCGGTCGACTAATGGAGTGCGACGTGCGTCCACCTGCTCCCGCATCACTGCGAGCTGTGCGTCGTCGAAGCGATACGTCTTGAGGTTGGCCAGGCTCCAGTAGGCATCGCCAAAATTTTCGCGGTGCCGCGCCGCCTCTCTATAGGCGCGCTCGGCGTCCTCGCGGCAGCCCTGCGTCTTGAGCGCGTGGCCGAGCGACAAGTGCAGTTCTGGGTCGGAAGGTTGCCGTCGCGTGAGGTCCCCGTAAAGGGAGATTGCTTCCTCCGTTGCCCCTTCCCCGACGAGAATGCTGGCCAAGGTCATCTGGTGTGACGGATTGTCGGGTTCGGCTGCGATCAGGATCTCGATCTGCTCCCGTGCCTGCTTGTGACGGTGCATGGCGATCAGCGCGAGCACATAGTCGTGGCGGGCCGCACGGTAGCCGGGCGAGGCGGCGAGCACGGCCTCCAGCAATGTGGCAGCGTCCTTCGCAAACTCGTTCTGGTGCGCCACCTGCGCCAGCACGCGCAGTGCCTCGATGTCGTCCGGCACGCGCTGCAGGTAGGTCCGGATCAGTTCCTCGGCGTCGCGAAGGTTGCCATCGGCCAGCATGCTGCGGGCTGTCACAACCTCGGTGGCCAGGCTTTCCAGCTTGGCCACGTGCTGCGCCGCATTCGCTGATTCCTGTGGACGTCCGACCATCTTGTAGAGTGATGCCAGCAGCCGCCAGCTCGCCGGCAGTGCCGGGTTTAATTCGACTGCGCGTGAAAACGCCTGGATGGCCTCTGGCGCCTGCTTCAGGAACACATGGCAGTGCCCCCGCTCCTGGAACAGGCGCGGGTAGGCGGGGTAGCCGTCTTCAAGCAAGTCCAGCGTCCGGAGCGCCTCGGGCACGCGATGCATATGGCGCAAGGCGACGGCACGCATGTAGAGCAGGTCGCGATGCCCCGCGAACTGCTCAAGAAGGCGATCGGTTGAGGCGATCGCGTCGTCAAAGCGACGCTGCTCGATAAGAGCCTGGAGGTCGCGCAGGTCCGTTTCCAGGGCTGTTTGAAGGTCGGTGGGCGTCATCCGGGAATGATGAAGGATTGGGTTCCGATAAGAAAACGGACCGGCGGGTTACCCCACCGGCCCGAATCGAGGCAATGCCGAGGTTACTTGCCGCCGAAGCTGTAACTGAGGCGCAGGCCGATGGTCCGCGGCCGCATCGGGACTTCAGTCAGGATCGCCTGCGTGCCCGTCGTGAACACGCTCTTGTTCGTGTCGCCAAGGTTCACGACGTAGATCTCGGCGTTCCAGGCATTCCAGTTGACGCCGGCCGACGCATCCATCGTCGTCCACGACGGCTGTAAGTAAAGGTACAACGTGCTGGCCGAGGAATAAGACTCGTCCTGATACTGGATCGCGGCGCCCACGTACGGGTTGTAATCGCCATAAGTCCAGTCATATCGCGCACGGATGTTGAACTGCAACTCGGGCGAGTTGGCCAACGCCGTTCCCGGTGTACCGAAGATGTTCTCCACGGACACGACATTGGTGCAGACCCCGCCCGAGAACGACAGGCAGGACTCCGTGAGCGGCTGACCAAAGGTGGGGCTGCCGGGCGCGTTGCTTAGCAACGCTGGCGAGCTGTCCAGCTCGCCCTTGTTGTAGGAGCCAGCGACGTTGATGGTCAGCCCGTCCATCGGCGCGATGACGAAGTTGACCTCGATGCCATCGACCTTGTAGTCGGGACCGGTCAGGAACGACTGCAGGTTCGGGAAGCCGAGCAGTGGCGCAAACAGGCCGGTCTGCGCGCTCTTCCATTGCTCCTGGTAAATCGCACCATTGAACTGCGCACGGCCGCCCCAGAACGTGGTCTTCCAGCCGATCTCGTAGTTGGTCAGGTCGTCGGACTCGTACGAGGTCGGGAAGCACCACTGGTTCTTGTTGGTGAGCGGATCCTTGACTCTGCAAGCTGATCCGCGGTTGAAGCCGCCGGGCCGATAGCCTTCCGACCAGGTGGTGTACAGCAACACGTCGTCGGTGACGCGCCAGGTCAGGTTGGCACGGCTGCGGAAGCCGTCGGCCTGGTTGTTGTTATCTTCCTGCTCGGTGACGTTCGTACCGTAGGCATTCTTGCAGGGGCCGCCAGGACCCGTACCGTAGACCTTGCAGTAGAAGCTGCCCATGTTGGCGCCGACCATCGCGTTCTCGATGTCGAAGTAACGCGTGCCCAGCGTGAGGGTCAGGTTCTCGAGGATGTCGAAGTCGACCGAGGCGAACGCCGCGTACTGGGTGTAGTCACGCTTGAAGTCGTTGAAGAAGCCGATGTCGGACGCACGACGGTTCGGGTTGTTCATGTCGCCCACGGCAGACTGGAACTTCGGATCCTGCCGCGGGTCGAGATAACGGAAGCAATCCGTCCCGTTACCGGTGTCCGGACATTCCGGCACAGACTTGTAGTGCCAGTCCGTCGTCGCCTCGATGGTTCGGTCCTCGTAAAACAGGCCGCCGACGAAGCGCATGCGCCAGTCGGACGGGCTGCTCAGCCGGATTTCCTGGCTCAGGTTCTTGCTGTCGTTCGTGTCGTCCCAGAAGCTCGCCGGCGAGTAACACTTGTTTACGCTGGCGCCCGAGTAACCGGTGCACTGGTAGTACGAACCATAGACGCCGCGAGCGTAGTTGGTGTAGTCCGAGATCGATTGCGCTTCACGCGTCAGGTAGGCACCGGTATAGACGAAATCGAGCGCGCCGATTTTGCCGTTGACCGTCAACGCGGTATTGATGAACTCGTCCTCGGTCGAGCCAGTGTTGAAAATCGTGACTTCCAGCGGCCTCAATTTCTGGGTCGAGTCAGGGCAACTGGCGGCAATGCCGCAACCGGACTCAGACCCGTTCGGGTGCTGGTAAAATACACCTTCACCATCGATCTTCTGGTAGGCGACGGCGAGCAGGGCATCCCAATCGTCGTTGACTTGCCACTTGAGGCTGGCGCGGGCGCCCGAATAATCGACGTCGTTGATGTCGCTGCCGTCGATGTCGCCGTTGTTGATGACCACGGAGTCGACGGGAACGCGGCCGCCCGTTCGGTTGGCAAAGCCCGCGTCGGTGCCTTTCCGGGTGAACGTGCTGTACACGTTGTCGATGTATCCACCGCGGTGGTCATGATACGCCACGAGGCGCAGCGCCAGCTTGTCGTCCATGAGGGGCATGTTGAGCATGCCCTCGAAGTTGTAGCTCGTCGAGCCGTGCGCGGTCCCGGCGATGCCAGTCTTGACGTTGGCCGACAACTCGTTGAGTTTTGGCTTGTTGGTGATGTAGCGCAGCACGCCTGCCTGCGCGCCAGCGCCGAACAAGGTGCCCTGCGGACCGGTCAGCACTTCGATGCGCTCGAAGTCGGCCGCGTAGACGTCCAGGTTGCGTCCCGGGATCTGCGTCGACTGTTCATCGAGGTACACCGCGACGTTCGGCCACGGGCCGTTGGTGCCGGAGCCCTGAGTGCCAAGCGTGCCAACGCTGAGGCCGCGCATGTAGATGTTGCTCTGGCCGGGGCCGAGGGTGGCTGTCGTCACGCTGGGCAGGAACCTGACGAACTCTTCCACCGTGGTGACGTTCAGCTGGCGGAGGGTTTCCCCCGTCATCGCCGTAATTGACAGCGGGACGTCTTGCAGGTTTTCCGTGCGGCGCTGCGCCGTGACGACCACTTCTTCTAGACCCCCGGACGCTGCCTGCGCCCAGACAACTTGAGTTGGGCTGGCGGCAAGCACGGCGGCTACCGCGGATGCGAGTCTATGATTCATACGATTTAGAACCCCCAAGGCTTCGTGTTGTCTACGCAACGGTCCCCGTTGGCGGGGTTCGTTACCCTTTCAAAATCCCGCGTAGCCCGGTCAGGGTATTCGCGAGGTGCGGCCGACCATACCAAGAGAAATGCGCCTTCGTCCACAAAATGATTATCTGAAAAAAGCATTGACCGGACCGCAAAAAAGACATTGCCCCAGATGTGGCGAATGCGCCACGCTTGCCGGCAGGTAAGCATTGCACGCGCAGGCCGCCGCCAGGCCCGATTCCGGGTCCAGCGAGGCCGTTCTGGGGGGGCGAAATGATCGACAAAGTCCGCATCGACCGTCGCTGGCTGCCCCTCAACGCCCTCCGGGCGTTTGAAGGCGTTGCGCGCTACGGCAGTTTCACCGGCGCCGCCAGTGCGCTGAACATCGCACAGAGCGCGCTTTCCCGGCACGTCATCTCCCTCGAAAACCTCATTGGCGTC
>JAPKYT010000043.1 GCA_026394155.1 bacterium
CGCGCAGTCCGAAGTCGCGGGCGAAATAATCCCAACCGGCGTGGGCGGTCACAATGCCTACTCCCCGGCACGGAGCAAGAATTTCTCGCCAGTGCGCCAGCGCGCTGTCCACGCGAGCCGAAAACGCCTCACAGGACTCGGTCAGTTGCGCCGAGGCGGCGGGATCGGCCTGCAACAGGCCGTCGCGAATGTTCTCGGCCATGCGCGCGAGGTTGGCGGGACCCAGCCAATAGTGCGGATTGCCCGCCGGATGAGTGTGCTCTTCGGCCTCGTCCTCAGCCGTCGCACCGATGATCTCGATATTGCGCGAGCAGTCCACCACTACCAGACGCGGGTTTTCCGCGCTGCGAATGAGTCCATCCGCCCACGGATCGAGCGCGACTCCCACTTTGAGATAGACGTCCGCCTGCTTCACGAGCACGACCTGCCGCGGCAGAATGTCCAACGAGTGCGGATCCTGATCGGGGCGGCAGATGACGTCAATGCGAACGGGTGGTTCGACCAGTTCTCGAGCCACCGCCGCAAGATCGCTGGTCGAGGCCACTACGCGAAGAGGCTCGGCCCGGACGGAGACCATGAAGATCAGTGTGCAAGCAATGCCGACGAGGGCGTTACGCATAGCTGAACCGCGACACTACCTCTAAGTCCTTGCCGCGGCGGCAGGCGTCTTCGGTCTTCGCCTGCCCCGCTTTTTCCGCCGAGGCGGGTGATCGGTACCTGATTCTCCCCCCACTTCGTGGGGGGATCAAAGGGGGGAGTTCTGCAGTCAACCGAACCCCTCGCGCAACCCGGCCGGAATCGGGATCAGTTTTCCCCCTGCTTGCGGGGGGATGAAAGGAGGGTTCTTTTCCGCCGAGCCGGGTCAGTCTTCGCCACCCGGCCGGAATCGGGTCTGAACAACGGGGGTCGGCGCCAACTCCCTAATATCGCACTCCCACCCGTTTCTATCAAGCTCCTTAAGGCCGTGGAAGCCATCGCGGCACCAGCCCATACATCGTCAAAACAACCAGATCCGCCACGGAATCTTCTGGTTGATGAAGTTGCGCTCCTCCGGCGTGAACCCCTTGTGAAGGATGTTAATGGCCAGAAAGATCAGCAAATAGACAACGCCGCTGCCCAACACTCCCACCGGCCCTCTAAACAGGAAATGCAGAGGATAGAAGATCGCGGCCGAGATCAGGCCGTTCAGCAGCAGCCGGCCGACGCCCTTATGGTCAGTGGGAGACTTCAGGATGCGGACGATCCAGTAATAACTGAGCAGATTCTGGCCGGCCACCGATAAACAGGTGATCCACACCATGGCCACCGCGCCGTACAAGGGCACCAGCCACACGCCGATGGCAATCTTGGCCACCCCGAAGACCTTGCTGTAGAGAAGAAGATCATTGCGCTCGGCATTCTGGAGCAGCAATCCCACGGGATAGCGGAGCTGATCCATGAACATGAAAATGGACATGACGGCCAGCAATTTGCCAGCCTCGGCGTAGCGCGGGTCGAAGAAATCTACAATCACCGCCCGGGACATGATGGACATCCAGACGGCGATGGGAATAGTGGACAGAAGCGAAGTCTTGACCAGCAGAGTGAACCCGAAGCGAGCCTGTTCCTTGGACGCTCCGTATTCGCTGAAGAAGAGCGGCGTGATGACCACCGAGAGGAAATTGCTCGGCAGGAAGCCGTACATGATGGAGAACACGCGCATGGCCAGGCCGTACATGGCCGCGGTCTCGCCGCCCAGATAGGCGCTGACAATGAACAAGTCCACCGCCCAGCCTAACAGCATCACGCCCAGTTCGTTGGCATAGCCGAGAATCGTATAGTTGATGAAACGGGCGCGGGGCGCGGGTTCATGCGGCCCGTGATCTTCCGCCGCGCGCGGGGCCACGTTCCGGTGGTAGGCGACGACAAACAGGATGAGGCTCACCACGTAGAGCACGGCTTCGACAATCACCACCGCCTGCAGCGGATTGTCGGTGCGCGTGGCGATGTAAATTCCCGCCAGGCGGAGAACATTGTAGATGAGGTTGCGCCAGAAGATGGTGCTGTGCAGAAAAACGCTGCCGAACAGAATCCGGTAGTTCTCGCCCAACAGAAAGACGAACGCTCCCACCGCGAAGATGCGCAGCACGTCATAGGATTGCGCGAAGTGGAACCAACCACTCAGGGTCTCGGCGAACAGCCATGTGATGACCAACAGCAAACCGGCGGAGGCCACGTGGAAGATGTTGGCCGCCCGCAGCAGCCGCGAAATCATCCGGAAATTGTTCTGATAGAAGTACTCGGGAATGAACCTCATCAGAAGATTGGGGACGCCGAAGCGCGCCGCCAGAGCGAGGTTGGGAATCAGGCCGAGGAACAGCACGGAATACAGCCCGTACTCCTCGACCTTGAAAGCACGCAACAACAGGAGCGTGGTCAGATAAGAGAAAACCCCACCCTGAGCCTTGGTGAAAATCGAGAACAGCAGATTGCGCACCACCCGCCGCTTGGGCTTCGTGCTGCTGGGTGGCGTCATGTTGTTTTCAGGTGGCACAGACATGCGACAGACAGGGAAACATATTGTCGCCGCGGCAGGGCTCTTGTCTCTTGCCCTGCCCGGCAGAGCAGCCCTTGCGCGGGGCGTCCTTCAAACGGCAACCCCTAAGCGGCAAGCGAGGCTTAGGGGCGGATACATACGGCAAGATCGTGGGTCAGATGTTACCATTCACTTTGGCGAGGTCTGCTTGAAAGCGACGGAAAGGACGACTACAGGTCTTTCCTTGGAATCTGTCTTGTCAATAGAGAAAGGCGACAACAACTGCCGCTACAAACAGCAAAGCCCCGGCACTGACAAGTCCAATCGTGGTTATCTTCTGCTTGGCGGTCAATTCCGACCACGGCTTGTGCTGCTTTCTGGTAGCTATCAGAATGACGATAAATACCGAAATCATCGGAATCATTGGAGCGATGTGTCTGAGAAATTCTTTTATTGGAGTGTCCCCAAGGTTATAAGTCGTGTATCTTTCGTCGTCCTTACTTTGCGGAGAGGGGGGGATTCGAACCCACGGTAAGAGTTTTAGCCCCTACAACGGTTTAGCAAACCGCCGCCTTCAGCCACTCGGCCACCTCTCCGAAGAAAAATCTGAAATACTGAAACACTGAAAAGCTGAAAACCGCGGAGAACAGGACCCCCTGGGCGGGATTCATCCTTCATCCTTCATCCTTCCTCCTTCGATTCTGCGGAGGACGGGGGACTCGAACCCCCAAGGGCCGCAAGGCCCGGCGGTTTTCAAGACCGCTGCCTTACCAGTTAGGTCTAGTCCTCCCGGCCGGATGTGCCGACTCAAAGCTCCAAAATTTAGCCCTTTTCGGCCTGAAAATCAACTGCAAATGATGTATCTTTGGTGGTATGTTGAAGCAAGCCGCCTTGACGCGACTGCCCATGCCTTGAACGTCAGATGACCTATTTCCGATACATCCTCCGCGAGTTCATTCCTCCCTTCGTTTTCAGCCTCAGTCTGATTATTTTCTTGTTTGTAATGAACTTGATTTTTCAGATGCTGGGGCGGATCGCGGGCAAGGGGCTGGCGCTGGGAACAATTATTGAGTTCTTTTTCCTGAACTTAGCATGGATGGTCGCGCTGGCTGTGCCGATGGCGGTATTGGTGGGAACGCTCACCGCCTACGGACGGCTTTCGGCGGACGGCGAGATCACCGCCCTGAAATCAACCGGCGCCGGCCAGTGGCGGCTGATGACCCCGGCCATTGCGGTGGCGCTGGGGGTGGCCGCGCTGCTCATCATCTTCAACGACCGCCTTCTGCCTCAGATGAACCACCGGTCGCGGCAATTGCAGTCGGACATCCGCCGGAAGAAGCCGACGATGGTGCTGGAGCCCGGCGTGTTTCTTTCGGACATTCCGGGGTACGTGCTCATCGCGCGCGAGGTCAACTCGCAGACTTCCGAGCTGTATGACGTGGTGGTCTATCAGGAATCGGATCCCGAGTACGCCACCACCATCACCGCCAAGCAGGGCGTGCTGCGCTACGACGAATCCATTGAGAGCTTCGAGTTTCTGCTGCGAGACGGGCAGATTGACCGGGCATCGCGCCGGCGGGCCTGGTGTTTGCCGTGTTGGGGGCGGTCTTGGGCCAGTGGGTGAAGCGATCCGGATTGGGCGTCTCGGCCGGATACTCCATTTTCTTCTTCCTCGTGTACTGGGTCTTTCTCATCAGCGGCGAAGACCTCGCCGACCGTGGAAGAGTGGTGCCGTGGCTCTCGATGTGGGCGCCCAATCTGGTGTTTGCCGCCTTGGGAATCGCACTCGTGTGGCGCGAACGGCGCGGACAAGTGGTCCTGCCGGTGGACCGCATCCGCCGCGCTCTGGCGAGAAGGCGGGAGGAAGAAACCGAGGAGGAGTAAGACCCCCCTTAGAGCCTATCCTAAAATAACCTTTTCGCAAGGCAACGGGCTTCAGCCCATTGTCGGGGGTGATGAAACAAGGGGCTAAAGCCACCTTGCCTCGAAAAAATAAAGCAAATCTTCTGTTTCGAGATAGGCTCAAAGGGCCTGTCTCGAAATAAAGTGAAGGCGGAACGCGGAGAGTTGAACAGATGACTCAACTCTTACACTGTTCTCGATTTGCGCAATCCCGATTCCGGCCGGGTTGCGAAGACTTAACCCGGCTCGGCGGTCGAAAACCCACCGCATAGCGGAGGGAGATTTGTATCTTTCCCCCACTTCGTGGGGGAAAAACAAAGGGGGAAAGTTGACGCACCGCGAAGAAATCAAAGCCCCCAGCCATGTGGCCGGGGGCTTCTACTCGGTTCTTGTTCTCGAGAAACTGATCTACTTCAACAGCAGCATCTTGCGCATGGCCGAGAAGCTCGGCGACTCCACGCGGTAGAGATACACGCCGCTGGCCAGATTCGCGCCGTCAAAGGTCGCATGCTGCACGCCCGCTTGCATCAGGCCGTCCACCAGCGTCGCCACCTCCTGCCCGAGCAGGTTGTACACTTTCAGAGTGACATACTCCGCCCGCGGCACGGCGAAGCGGATTTCCGTCAGCGGATTGAAGGGATTCGGATAGTTCTGCTCCAATGACCAAGCCGCCGGAAGCTCAAGCGGTTCCTCGCTCGCGGAGGCGAGATCCTGGATGGTTGCGTGGAGTTGGAAGAAGAACGCCATGCTGACCGGAGGCGTTGCCCCGCCGTCCCAACTGTAGTTGTGCGGAGGAAAATCGTCCCACGGCTGCGGGTTGCCCATGATGGCCGGAAAATGCGGAGTCGTATCCGTGTTTGTGGTTTCCAGCCATACCCAGAAGTTGCGGGTCAGATTGCGCGTGTCGGGATCACCCGAGACGTCCACCGTCTTCCATACGGCTCTCCCCGTGTCGCTGAACGACACCTGCAAGTCGGCCGTGAAGATCTCGTTGCCCGGCGCCGCGACACCTGCGGAATAAACGTGCAGACGGATCGGCTGGTTATCCACCGTCTGCAGGGCCGTAAACTGCATCTTAATGTTCTGCAGGTTGAAGCGCCGCGAGACGCTGTCGCTCACCACCGTGAACAAGACCAGCGGGCCTTGCCCCACGGGATAATTGGGCCAGTAGGAGTAGGCCGGCGGCAGATAGTGGTTATCGTAGCCGATTTCCAGAAGCGAACTCGCCGGCATCACCTGAACGGCGTAGGTGTACGAGGTGTCGTTGGCCAGATTCTGATCGCTGGACAGAGATGAGCGTGCCTGAAACTCGTAGAGGCCCGCTGCCGCCACCGTGACCAAAGTGTCCCGCGTGGCGGTCTGATCCGATTGCAAACTGAACGGCAGACCCATGATCCGCCAGGCCGTTCCCACCGGAAGGTAGCGGTACCAGGCCCCGATGTCGTTCTGCGTGTTCTGCCCGGGATTGGAGAAATAGCCCTTGACGCGGAAGGGGCGGCCGGCCACGTTGGGATAACGCACCTGCAGCGAGTAGCATGACACGTCGTTCTCGAACCCCTGCGTATAGGTAACCGTGAAGTTGTCGAACATGATACCGT
Organism: bacterium; assembly: GCA_026394155.1. GTDB lineage: Bacteria > Electryoneota > RPQS01 > RPQS01 > RPQS01 > RPQS01. The sequence goes on from JAPKYT010000043.1 coordinate 6,016, forward strand.
CGGCCACATTGGGATCACATGTTGACTCTTGGTACAGCCGGAAACGAAGCACGTGTCCCGCCAGCGGGTAGAGATTCTCCCAGTTCAGGCTGCTCACCGAACGCCACGTCGTTCCCCAATCACCCACGTAGCGGTAGCTGGTGCAATCCGGATTGCAGGTCGGATTGTTCATGGCGCACCAGGTGTGCCCCGAATCGGTGGAGACCTCGCATCCCCACGCGTCGCAGTTGCCGGGATCCGTCTCGGGGTTCGGACACGGGACGTTGCCCTTGAAGATGAGTCCTACGTAAACCGTGCCGAAGCCGATGCTACGCAGGTCCACGTAGGGCGACATGATCACGTTGTACATCCCGGGATTGTACAGTCCGGTGGAGGCATTGTTGCAGACCAGAACCATCGTCCCGTTATCCGCGTCCGAATTCTGCACCACCCGCCACAGATTGCCGCCCGGTGCGCGCCCGGAACTCACCGTCCACTGGCCGACCGAATCGCAATTGTCGCTGAAAAACGTGTCCGTGCCCGCGTAGCAGCGGATGTTGTCCACCATCCAGCCGAAAAACCGGGAGCTGTCCTCCGTACTGACAGCGGGATCCGAAGCGAATGCGAAGCGGATCTTCACCGTCTGACCCGCCCAAGCTGTCAGATTCGCGGTCTGCTGATGCCACGCCGAGTCCGTAGCGGTCCAGCCGGGAACATCCTGACCTTCGCAGTGCTGAATGCCGAAACTGTAAAGACTGGTCTGCACGTATCCCGGTGCGAGAGCCGTGGTGGGGATTACCGTCCAAGTCTGGCCGCTGTCCACGCTGATCCTCAGGTTCATGCCGTCCCATCCGTTGTAGGGCGGATCGGGGGGACTTGTCCAATAATCCTCCACGGCGTAGCGGTGATAGAAGCGCATCGTGGGCGTCCCCGCGGGGAGGGTGATGAACGGCGTTTGCAAATTCATGTACCAGCCGTCAGCGTATCCGCCGTTTTGCCCGATGTCCGGATCACCCACCCACCAGGAGGTGCCGCTTCCGCCGAAGGCGCGATACGAATCGAGGTGCCATGTGCCGGGCACGATGGTCAGGTCGGCCGTTTCCCAACCGTGCGGGAAACCGTTTTCCCAATCCTCGGAAAGAAGGACTTCATCGAGATGATGACCGGCGCGATGTGGAACGGCCGCGCGCGTCTGTTCCACGGGTGATGCCGACGATGAGGTGGTTGGCCCAGCCATTGCCGCAGCCGCCAAGCCCATCGCGAGAACGAGTGCAAAGATCCATAGCCGCCGCGTCATGCTTCCATCCTCCGTGTGGTTTCGTCAGGGCTGAACAGCCCTACTCCGCAATCTCCGCAGTCAACCCAATCAAAATAGCCATTTCCCTCAGAAGAGTCAAGCTGCCCGCGCTTCGTTTCGCTTTTCGGCGCGCCCCGTCCCCCATCTGTTCACACAAGTTTTCCAATGATATAGCCGATGACCACGCCGATCAGAAGAACGTAGGTTAGCACCCGTGAATCCACCACCGACCGCGTGTGTCCCTGTTTCATCAGCAGCAAGGCGGTGAAATAGCCGGCTCCGTTCATCAGCCATAAGAACGGCACCGACAGGACCTTGAGCACCACCGGCCCGATCCACGGCACAAGACCAATCAGGGCCGCCAGCCCGCCAAAAGCCGAGGTGAGCAGGCCCACCAGCGTGGCCAGTGCTGCCACCAGCCGCCCCTCCAGTCCCGCCACCCACCCTAACACCACCACCAGGGACGTGACGGCCAGCGCGATCAGCGGCCGCCTGTACTGTCCCCAGAAAATTGCGATACGCGGTACGTACATGATCCCACCTGAGTCTGTCTAAGCGGAAGATAACGCAAGTACATAGCAAATGCAAGCCCTGCCCCGGCAACGGCCAGCGTGCCGGAGGTGTGCGGGGACCCTTTGGCACCGGCCAAGTTGATTTACCGGCTGAAACTTAGTATATTTGACCACATGGCTACACTGCCGCCGCTCACCCTGCTGGCGCCACCGGTCTACTTCGTTTCCGACGCACACCTCGGAGCCCTCCTCGTCCCCGATCCGCAGGATCAGAATGTGCGTTTGGACCGGCTTTTGGACACGGTGCTCGTGGAGGGCAAGACGCTGGTGTTAGTGGGCGATTTGTTCGATTTCTGGTACGAATGGCGGCACGTAATCCCCAAACAGCCCTTCCATGTGCTGCACCGCCTGCGCACTCTGGTGGAGCGCGGAGTAGCCGTACACTATCTGGCGGGCAATCACGATTTCCGCCTGCACGGTTTTCTCGAAGGAGAGATCGGCCTCCGCGTGCATGGTGAAGCGCTCAGTGCGGAGGTAGGCGGTCAGCCTGTCTATGTCTTTCACGGTGACGGTCTTTTGGCCCGCGACCACGGCTACCGTCTCATGAGGCGTATCCTGCGGAATCGCACGGCGCAGCGCATTTTCTCGTGGCTGCATCCCGATTGCGGCATGGCGCTGGCCCGGGGCACCAGCATTACCAGCCGCACGCTGGTCAAAGAGGCCCCCGACGAAGACCGCGACTATCTGGCCCACGCGCGCGCCAAATTCGCCGAAGGCTATCGCGCCGTCATCATGGGGCACACCCACCGGCCCGTCGAGCACATCGAAGGCGAGCACGTCTATGTCAATCTCGGCGACTGGATCACCCACTTTTCGTTCGCTCTGCACGACGGTCTGCGGCTCAGTCTTCGCTATTTGAATGGGTAAGTCCGGCGGATCAAAACCGCCGGCTGCGCGCCGGCGGCGGCGGATCAGAGTGATCCTGGCGGTTTCGTCGGCGGCCGTGCTGCTGTTAGCGATCGCGCTCTTCGGTCTTTACTTGCGCGCCGGCATGCCCTCGGTGGAGCAGCTCGAGAACTTCGAGCCGCAGCTTAGCACCAAGCTCCTCGACCGCAACGGCGTGGTCATCAAGGAAATTTATCAGCAGCGGCGCAGTTATGTGCCGCTGTCCGAGACTCCCGTCTGCGTGACGCAGGCGTTCCTCGCCATCGAGGACCACAAGTTCTACACTCACTGGGGAATCCGGCCGTTTGCGCTGGTCGGCGCCGTAGCCAAAGGGCTCGCGCAGTTCGAGTTGCGCTTTCGCGGTGCGTCCACCATCACCCAGCAACTCGCGCGCAATCTCTACTATACGTCGCAGCGCACCATCGTGCGCAAGCTGCGCGAAGCGCTCACCGCCATCGAAATCGAACGGTACTACTCGAAGGATGAGATCCTCGAGATGTACCTGACGCAGACCTATTTCGGCGCGGGAGCCTACGGCATCGGCGCGGCCGCCGCCACCTATTTCTCCAAGTCCCCGAAGGACTTGACCATCGAGGAAGCGGCGCTGTTAGCGGCCATTCCCAAATCGCCTGCGCGATACAATCCGATCACCTGCCCCGAGGCCGCCCTGCAACGCCGCAACATCGTGCTGTGGCGGATGTGGAAGGTCCACTACCTGACCGAGAAACGCTGCGCGGAGTTGCAGGCCCTGCCGCTGGCCGTCAAGCCCTCGTCCACGGACGGCACGCTGGGAATCGCGCCCTATTTCACCGAGAACGTTCGTCAGCAGCTCAACGTCATCGGCAGAACCTTCGGCTTCGATCCCTACCGCGACGGCGTCACGGTGCACACCACCCTCGACGCGCGCTTGCAAGCCTGCGCCGAGAGAGCGGTTCAGGAAATGCTCCCGCAGGTACAGAAGTCGGCGACCGGTGTGTTCCGTTCCACGCAGCTGGCCGGCGTTCTGCGCAAAGTCTATCCCGATTCGTCCTTCGCCGCCCACCGCCGCATGACGAACAACAGCCGGCTGGTGGATTCTCTGGCGCTGGTCTATATGCCCGTGCAGGTTGCTTTTGTCGCCTTGGATCCCACCAACGGCTACATTCTGGCCATGATCGGCGGGCGCGACTTCGAGCAGTTCAAATTCAACCGCGCGGTGCAGGCGGTGCGGCAGCCCGGCTCCGCCTTCAAGCCCTTTGTCTATGCGACCGTGCTCGACGGCGGCACGCCCATCACCACTCGCGTTTCCAACGAGCGCCTGATGGTTCCCGATCCCACCGGCCGGAACCGCAGCGACACGCTGGTGCCCTGGCCGGACAATTTCGAGAATGACTACGGCGGAGTGGTGGACCTGCGCGAGGGGCTGTACCGCTCGCTGAACGTGGTGGCGGCCCGGCTCATTCGCGAGTACACAACGCCCAAGGACGTGGTGGCGCTGGCGCATCGGCTGGGCATCACCACCGAACTGGATCCTTATGACGCCCTCGCGCTGGGCGCATCGGGAGTGATTCCGCTTGATCTCTGCGCCGCCTATCAAGTTTTTCAGTCCGGCGGCATCTGGTCCAAGCCGATGTACATTACGGGAGTGGACGATCAATTCGGCCAGCCCGTCTCCGTCTATCGCCCTGAGCGCCGCGCGGTGCTCTCGGAAGAAACGGCTTTTCTGACACTCAGTCTGCTCCGCTCGGTCGTGGACCGCGGCACCGGCGCGGCTCTGCGCGGCCGCTTCGGATTTGAGAAGCCGGCGGCGGGCAAGACGGGTACCACCAACGAGAACACCGACGCGTGGTTTATCGGCTTCACGCCCTATCTCGTGGCCGCGGTCTGGGTCGGGCTGGACGATCCGGCGCGCACGCTGGGCCGTGGCATGGAGGGCGCACATGCCGCACTCCCCATCTGGGCCCGCTTCATTACCGCGGCCTACGACTCTTTGAATTATCCCGATGCCGATTTCCGGGTGCCGGGCGGCGTTCAATCCGCGCAGATTTGCGAGGAGACGGACCAGTTGGCCAGCCCCAATTGTCCGCGCATCCGTTCGGAGTATTTCAACCGCAAGTTTCCGCTCCCGGAACCGTGCAGCAAGCACTCGGGAGCCCGATCCGTTCGCAAGCCAAGGCCGAGCCTTTTCTAAACTGAGGAAAGCTGAACATGTACGCCTTACGCCGTCGCAGTGACCGCGGCAATGTTGCTCTCATCATCAGCATCATTGTGGTGGTCTTAGTCGTGGTGGTGCTGGTGTTCCACTTCTTGTCCCGCCGGCAGCCCACGGAAGTCAAGAACTTTCAGGAGCTGGTCATGCACGTGGACAAGCTCAACGGGCAGATCGGTGAGCGCGAAGAGAAGATCATGGACATGGTGCGCAAGTACAACACGTCTCATCCCGAGGCCGTGCTCGACACCGCCGGCATCTCGTCCATGGGGCTGAGCATGGAACAGGCCGAAGTGCTGGCCAAACGCGTTCAGCAGGAGAAGGACGTCTCCTATCGCGGTCTCCTGCAGGAGATCATTACTGTGAACCGCGACATGGAGAGCCTCAATCAGCAGATGATGGACCTCCGCTCCAAGCTGCCCGCGCCCTACAGCGTGAAGCAGGGAGACAGCCACTTCAAAGTCTGTCTGGAATTTCTGGTGGAAAAAGGCGTGCCGGAAGACGAAGCCGTCAAACTCATCGAGCAGACCTCGCTGACCACCGAACTGCTGCCCGGCTTCGAAGTCTGGAACTACTACGTTGTCCCTGAACCGCTGAAGGAAGGCGTGTTCGGCTCTTTCGTCACGCAGGGCACGGCCCGGCTCTCTCCCAATGCGCTGGCCCGCGCCACCAAACGCCGCATTGACACCGAGCGGCAGAATCTCATTCAGGCCCGCAATCAAAAAGAGCAGGAGGTCAATGACCTCGAAGCCCGCCGCACCGAGTTGCAGGACCAACTGCGCAGCCTCGACGAGCAGCGCAAGACCATGATGGGGCAGATGGAGGAGATGGCGCAGCGCAACGAGTCGCTGGCCAAGCAGCTCCATTCCGTCACCTACACGGTCGGCACCTTCAAGGACCTGAGCAAGTTAGGGGTCATCCGCAAGCCTACCCTGGGCAAGTGGGAGACATCCGATCTGGACAAGATGCAGAATCCGGGCACGCTCGATTTGCGCGCCGATAACCGCATTACCATCAGCGCCTCGGCTCTCGGACTGGGGAAGATCACCAAGGTGATGGTCTTCCCGCGTTCCTTTGATGACAACGTGGATTACAAGGTGATGATCACCGATGATCGCCAGTCCGCCACCGTCGTTCTCCAGAAAACGGACAAGTTCCAATTCACCAAGCTGGCCGTCGCCGTAGACGGTTAGCGGCTTGCATCCTTCCTCCGCCGAGCAGGGGTCTCCAGACCCTGCCGGAATCTTGTTTCCGCCGAGCAGGGGTCGCTGACCCTGCCGGAATCTTGTTTCCGCCGAGCAGGGGTCGCTGACCCTGCCGGAATCTTGTTTCCGCCGAGCAGGGGTCTCCAGACCCTGCCGGAATCTTGTTTCCGCCGTGCAGGGGTCGCTGACCCTGCCGGAATCTTGTTTCCGCCGAGCAGGGGTCGCTGACCCTGCCGGAATCCGAGCGTGCCTTGTCGAAAACAAAGCGGCCTGTGATTTTTCGCAGGCCGCTGCTCTTGTCTCCCCCCGCTATGCGGGGGAATTAAGAGCCTATCCTGAAATAACGAAAGGGTCGGTTTTTCAAACGCCGAGCCGGGTTAAGGCTTGTCCTGACGTCTTCGGAAGGATCGCGCAACCCGGCCGGAATCAAACGAGTTTCCCCCCGTGGACGCACTACTGTCTTAATGTATGTCGAGCCATTCGAGAGCCTTCGGACATAGTGCGTT
>JAPKYT010000022.1 GCA_026394155.1 bacterium
GACGGCAGGGTCTCCGCCAGGGTTAGATCGAACACAAAGTTGCCAAGGCTGTGGGCGATCAGCTTGCCATGATAGACCTCGAAACCCTGGATGATATGAGGATGATGAGTGATGACCAAATCCGCTCCGGTGTCAATGGCATATTTCCGTACGAGCCGTTCGGTGGTGTCAGGCACAACACTCAGCAAGAGATCCTCATCCAGCAATTCGAGATCCAAACCGGCCAGCAGTTGCGGCTGATATTGATACTCGCTTCCCGAATGCACGTTGAGCACGACGAAATCCGCCAGCGCGGAAGCATCGGGAATCGTCGCCTCGATGGCCGAGCGATTCCACATGGCAAAACCGGGGCGCGAACGCGCCGCATCCAGGAAAGGCTGGGCATTGTTGTAAGAGCCCGTGCGATCGGAGAAGGCCAGCATGGCCAATGACAGTCCGTTGCGAGAGAGAAAACACGTGCGTCGTGCGAGCAGATCATTCGCCGCAGCGCCCGTGTGCGCCACGCCTGCGCTGTCCAGCACCGACAGCGTCTGATATAATCCAGCCTCCAGATAGTCAAAGATGTGGTTGTTGGCGAGAGTGGCAAAATCAAAACCGGCGTTGGTAATTCCAACCACGTTTTCCGGGTGAGCCTTGAGCACAATGCCTTTGGTCGGGTGCGCCGTGGTGGCCGTGGTCAGGGGGCATTCCAGATTGCAGCTCGCCAGGTCGAGCGGGGCGATGAGAAGCCTCGTGGGGGAGAAGATCGTGTCCACCCCGTAGTTGTCAATGATACCGCCGGGATTTTCATAGCCGCGACCGATCATGATGTCGCCGGTGAAGGCCATCCACAGTTCGCGAGTCTGTGTTACCGGAGAGTCTGTGACGGCCGCGCTGCGCCAGGCAACGTTGTTGGAGTCGTCAGTCACCGTGAGTGTGACCGTGTAACGTCCGTGCGCGAGATAGTCATGCTGCGGATGCGCCAGCATGGACAACAGCCCGTCTCCAAAATCCCAGCGCTGCGTGAGCACCGGGCTGTCGAGGTCATAAGACAGCGAGTTGAATTGTACACGTACGCTTTCCGGTGGAGCGCCACTGATGATCGTCCATCGGAAATCGGCGACAGGCGGATAGGGTAACACTCCGGTCACATCCCGGATTTCGTCGAAGCGAACCTCGCCTCGCGGCGACGTGTTGTCGTTGTCATTCACAAAATGCAATTCGCGGATGCGCGGCAGATAGCCGAATCTTCCCTGCCAGTCTTCGCCGATCGGCAGATAAAGCGGAATCCAAGTGTCTTGGCCGAACCACCCTTGGTAGGTGGTGAGCCAAACCTGCGCCTGCGGGCACTCGCTCCCCCAGATAATATAGCGCATCCAATTGACGGAGTCGGCGATGCCGATGGCCTGAATTTCTCCCTTGCGCACGAGCTTCATGGCCACCTGCCAGACGGTGTTGGGCTCGACGCTGACCGGATCAATCGGCTCCTTCTTCCAGGTGTTGCCGTAAAGCCGGAGGCAGTGCCCGCTCCCGTTGTAGGAGTCGGAAGAAATGACCGCCCAGTTCGCGGGTTCGTTGTCTTCGCCGGCGATGCTTTGCAGAGTGAGGCTGCCGCTCTCAAAGTCCTCTATGATCCGAGCCGTGTCGGAGGGAGGCTGCAAAGGCAGAGGCAGAACCTGAAAGAACGCGCGGGTTGCAGAGAAAACGGCCGGTGAGTCCACCCAGAAGGTGTCACTCGTGACCGCCAGAGTCTCCGCGGGTGCCATCGAAACGGAGGAACTGCGCAAGACGGCCCAATAGGGAACCTCCGCCGAACGGCGCCAATCGAGGCGGAGGCCGTCATCCCGCAGTTGAATGGTCAGGGAAACGGAGGAATCCTCGTCGAGGCGGGAGCGCGAGCGCGGTGCTTCTTTCACCGCCGAATGGGCGCCGGTGATCCAGATGCTGACCGTCAGCAGTGCCATAACCAATGCGCTGGACTTCTTCATGCGAGCCTCCGGTTCGGCCGGAATCATCGTTAGAAGTTACTGCCAAACAGATGGAAAGTCAAGACAGGGTGATGCGGAAGGCGGCCGGTACCGCAGGCTCTGGCCGCTTCTCTTTTTTCATCTGTGGCTGCTCCCGTCGGCAGTTTGTGAAGTTTCTACTCACGGTCTGATTATCAACTTCAAGGATCGCCTCCTTTTGGGGGCTTTCGGCATCGGCTTGCTTTTTCGACCGCTGGGGAGTAAATTCCCTCCGGGTGACAACTTTTCACAAGTGGCTTGATATGGATGTCACGAGGCGGGAGTTTCTGGCAGGAGCGGGTCGGCTTGGTCTGGCCGTGGGAGGCGTCTGCGCCGCGCTGTCCAGCCCGGCCTGGCTGAAGGCGCTCGGCCGCGGCGCGCGCGATGTCTACGCGGCGACCAAACTCGATGAGCTGGCGCGGTCGTCGCCTCTGGCTCGCTACTGGATCTCGACCGAGACGGAAGGCGACCATTGCTCGGCTTGCCACGTCAGCGAGGTGACCTACGATCCCGCGCACCGGCACAGCGAGGCGTTGATCAAGTGCCTGCTCTGCGCGCAAGCCTGTGTGCTGCGGGCGGGCGAGCGCGGCCGCTGCCGGGCGCGCATGAACGTCTCGGGTGAGATGCGCAGTCTGGTCTATGGGCGGCCCATCACCATCCACGTGGACCCCATCGAAAAGAAACCGTTCTACCATTTCCTTCCCGGTTCCGCCGCCTATTCTCTTGCCACCTCGGGTTGCCCGCTGCACTGCCGCTTCTGTCAGAATTGGGAGATCTCGCAAATTGCGCCGGAGGACTATGACGCTCGCTACACTGCGCCGGACGTCATCGCCTCTTCGGCCGTTGAGCGCCGCGCGCCGGTCATCGCCTTCACCTACAACGAGCCGACGGTCTTCACCGAGTATATGCTGGACATCGCCGCCGCCGCAAAGACGCAGGGCCTGAGATGCGTGCTCGTCAGTTGCGGCTTCATGAACGAGCAGCCGCTCTCCGACATGTGTGATGCACTGGACGCCATCAAGGTGGACTTGAAAGGCTTCAGCCCTGATTTCTACCGGAAAGTCTGCTCGGCCGAGTTGCAGCCGGTGCTGCGCAGCATTCGACAGATTTCCCGCCGTGGCACGCATCTGGAGCTGGTCAATCTGGTGGTGCCCACGCTGAACGATTCGGAGGCCATGCTCAGCGACTTGTGCGACTGGGTGGCGGGCGAACTCGGACCGGACGTGCCCGTGCACTTTACGCGCTTTCATCCCGAGTACCAACTTCTCAATCTTTCGCCGACGCCGGTGGCCGCTCTCGAACGCGCGCGCTCCGTCGCGATGAGCAAAGGCATTCACTATGCCTACGTCGGCAATGTTCCCGGACATGAAGGCAATCACACCTATTGTCCGGGTTGCGGCAAGATGGTCATTCAACGTTCAGGATTTCTGATCGGGGAGGTTCACATCACTCATGGAAGCTGCGAATTCTGCGGAACCAAGATCGCCGGAGTCTGGAGTTGAGAATGAAGACACCGCGGATAAGCCTGCGATGAAGAAGTCTCTCCTTTCTCCGTTTCTGGCGCTGCTGTTTTTCACGGCGGGCTGCGGCGCCGACAGCAAGCCGGTGCGCTCTCCGGCGGTGGTCGGACAGTTCTATCCCGGTGATGAAGCGCAACCGCGCCTTTCCGCTATGACGTGGTGGTGATTCTTGGTACGAATCACACCACCGCGCCCTTCAACGGCGTGGCGCTCTATCCGCGCGGCGCGTTCCGCACTCCGCTCGGTGACGCGGTGATTGATGGCAAGATCGCGACGGCACTCATGGCTGAAGACGCGATGTTCATGGTCCGTCCCGAAGCTCACGCCCGCGAGCACTCCGTCGAGGTACAGGTTCCGTTCGTGCAGCAATTGTTCCCCGATGCGCGGATCGTGCCGGCGGTGGTGGGAACCTCTGACCTGCGGCTATGCACGCGCTTCGGCCGCACGCTGGCCGCTGTGCTGCGCGGCAAGAATGCTCTCATCGTGGCCAGTTCCGATCTCTCGCATTATCCCAACTACGAGGATGCCGCCGAGGTGGATTTGCGCACGCTGGCGGCGATCAGCTCTTTCGATCCGGCGCAGGTGGCGACCGCCGCTGATGACGCGATGTCCGGCGGCATTCGCGACCTCTCCACTTGCGCGTGCGGCCAAGGGCCGATTTTGACGGCGATGACAGCGGCCAAAGAGATGGGCGCGACACACGGCCGGCTCATCAGCTATGCCAATTCCGGTGACGCGGCGGTAGGGGAGTACGATCGCGTGGTGGGATACGGAGCAGTAATCTTCGCGCCGGGTCCCGTCAGTGCGGACGCCGCGCCCGTGCTAATGCGATCGGCCGATTCGACCGCCGGTGAACTCACCGCGGCCGACAAGAAAGCTCTCTTGGCGTTGGCGCGCCGCTCCATTGAATGGTATTTGGATTCGGGAATGACACCGCTGCCTCGCAATTTCGCTGCCGCCGCGCGCGTTCCGCAGGGCGCATTCGTCACCTTGAAAAAGCGCGGCGAACTGCGCGGTTGTGTGGGGCACATGGCCGAAGACCTGCCGCTCTGCCGTGCGGTCTGTGGAATGGCGCTCATGTCCGCCTTTGAGGATCAGCGTTTCCAGCCGGTCGCCGCCGATGAGATGAAGGACATTGAAGTCGAAATCTCCGCGCTCACTCCCTTCAAGCGGATTCCCGACGCCGGTCAGATCGTGCTCGGACGCGACGGCGTGGTGATTCGCAAGAATGGTCGTTCAGCGGTCTTCTTGCCGCAGGTGGCCACCGAACAAGGCTGGACGCGCGATGAAATGCTGGATCAACTCTGCCGCAAAGCCGGATTGCCCGTCGGAAGCTGGCGGCAAAATGCCGAGCTTTTCACGTTTCAAGCGGTGGTGTTCTCCGAATCCGAGCACTGAAACTTGACGTAGCGATTTCCGAGTGTGCTCGACCCCCCTTTTGTCCCCCCGTAAACGGGGGGAGACGCGATTCCTTCCCCCAAAGCCGAACTCCCCCCTTTGTCCCCCCACGAAGTGGGGGGAGAATAATCGTTCCCCCACTCTTTGACGGCATGACATTCCGACTGCTGATTATCGGGTTGGTTGCGATTCTCGGTCAGGTCGTGCTGCTGCGCGAACTGGCCGTGGCGCTCTATGGAATCGAACTGGCCTATGTGCTCGGCATCGGCGCGTGGCTCTTGGGCACCGGATTGGGAGCGGCCGCGCCCGCGAAAAGCTTTGTGCCGAGGCCGGTTCATGTTTCGCTCTTGTTGCTCGCGTTCAGTGTCCTGCTGCCGCTCGACGTGGTCTTCGTTCGTGCGATGCGCCACGTCTTCGGCGGCGTGAGTGGCGCGTACCTTCCGATTCCGCAGCAATTGATCGGCATCGCCGTGGCGCTGATTCCCGTGGGAATCGTGCTCGGATTGCTCTTCCAGTGGTCGGCGCGGCTTTACCTGACGGGCGCGCGCACGATGGCCGCAGCCTATGCCGTGGAGAGTGCGGGCGGTGTGCTCGGCGGACTCTTGTCCACGTTGACTCTGAAATGGGGAATCGCGAATGCGAGCGCGGCTCTCTTATGCTCCGTGGTTGCGCTCATCCCGCTGATGGCCTTCGGCGCCCGCGCGAGGGGCGAGCGCGCATTCCGCATTCTTGCCCTGACACTGACCGCGCTCTGGGCGCTGGCCTATGTGAAGGGCTCCAGCCTTGACAGGTGGATGAC
>JAPKYT010000010.1 GCA_026394155.1 bacterium
AGGGGGGTTCTTTCTGTCGCAGCCGCGCACGGCAGTGCACCCCTCTCCCGTTATACTGAACCCCCCTTTCATCCCCCCGCGAGCAGGGGGAAAGCAGAAAAGATTCCGGCTCGGCGAGCATGAACAAATTCCTCCCAAAAGGTCTGTGGCCGCTGTTAGCGGCCGGTTTCATTTCCACCGCCGGTGATTCGCTGCATCAGGTGGCGATCATGTGGCTCATCTATGAGCTGACCGGATCGAGCGTGGCCACCGGACTTATAGGCATGGCGCAATACCTGCCGGCGGTATTGGTGGGCGTGTTTGCGGGCGCGGCGGTGGATCGCCTGAATCGCAAGCGGGTGATGATCCTCTCCGACGGCGCGCGTGTGCTTTTGGTCGCGCTTATTCCCACGCTCTATCTGCTCCACCACATGAGCGGCGTGCTGCTCGGTTTGCTCGCTTTTTCCATCGCGCTTTTCACCACGCTCTTTTATCCGGCGCGCGAATCCATCGTGCCGATGATTGTGGAGCGTGGAGAACTCACCCGTGCCGGATCGGTGCTGCAAGGGTCCTACGCGGCGGCCTATTTCGCAGGGCCGATGATGGCAGCGGCGATCTTGCCGTGGGCCAGGATCAGCGGGCTGTTCTACGCGGATGCCATCACCTATGCGGTTTCCCTGAGCTTCCTCTTTCTTCTGAAGCCGCGCGCCGCTCCGTTGCAAATGGAGGATGCGGCCGCGCGCCCGGTGAAGGCAGGCTTGCGCTATGCCAAAGAGAGCGGCTTAATCCGCGGGCTGCTGCTCGTCACCGCCGTGGACAATCTGTTCATCATGGGTCCGGCCATGGTGGGTACGCCGCTCTATGTACGCTTGCATCTCGGGCTCGGCGCGCAGGCTTATGCGGCGTTGCAGGCGGCCTTTGCGTTAGGGATGATTGCGGGCAGCATTCTGGTGAACCGTTTCGGTTCGCGGCTGCCGCGCGGAAAAGTGCTGCTCATCGCCATCATCTGGGACGGCATCACGTTTGTGCCGTTCATGTTCACGAATTCGCTGCTGCCGGCGATGATCGCGTGGTTCGTGCACAGCATCGGGATACCGTTTATCATTGTGCCGCGCACCACGCTCATTCAGACTGAAGTGCCGTCCCATTTTCAGGGGCGGGTGTTCAGTCTCGTGTATCTGACGGTGGTCGGGCTGACGGCGATCAGTTGCGGAGTGACGGGATTTGTGGCGGAGATTCTGCCCGTCAACGTGCTCTTCGGCGTGATCGGAGTCAGCGCGACTATCGTTGGCGCGTGCGGCTGGTTTGTGCGCGGGCTGCGCGAAGCGCGGTAGTGCCGCACGGCAGTGCGCTCTTGCCGACCCCCCTTATTCCCCCCATGGAACGGGGGGAAACGAAAGGTGGTGCCGCTCGATAGAGCGCTCACCGAGCCACCTCCGGCTCCCGACAATACTGAGAATGATCGTTGACAATTGGCGAAGAATTTGTTATATTGTTTGCCAACAACGGGCTGAATCTTTGAACTGCAATCCTGATTAGGAGGGGCCATGTGGGGACATCTGTCATTATTCGCGCGACTGACTGCGCTGACCGTAATTGCCATCAACGCCTCAGCGCAGGACAGCCTCAATGTGCGTCAGTTAGGTTTTTGTAGCTTGCCGGGGAATGCGTTGGGTGTGGCGGTGTCGGGGAATCACGCCTACGTGGCGGACGGAGATAGTGGTCTGCGGGTGGTGAACATCACGAATCCCTCATTTCCGGTGGAGGTGGGCTTCTACGACACGCCGGGGTGGGCGTGGGGTGTGGCGGTGTCGGGGAATTACGCCTACGTGGCGGACTATGAGGGCGGACTTCGGGTGGTGAACGTCACGAATCCGGCCGCGCCCTCGGAGGTGGGCTTCTATGACACGCCGGGGTCTGCTTTGGGTGTGGCAGTGTCGGGGAATTACGCCTTCGTGGCGGATACATACTGGGGTCTGCGGGTGGTGAACATCACGAATCCGGCCGAGCCGACCGAGGTCGGTTTCTACGACACGCCGGGGTATGCGATTGGTGTGGCGGTGGCGGGGAATTACGCCTACGTGGCGTATGCGGGTAGTGGTCTGCGGGTAGTGAACATCACGAATCCGGCCGCGCCTGTGGGGGTGGGCTTTTATGACACGCCGGGGGAGGCGAGGGGTGTGGCGGTGTCGGGGAATTACGCGTACGTGGCGGATGGTTACAGCGGCCTCCGAGTGGTAGAGATCACGAATCCGGCCGCGCCGGTGGAAGTTGGCTTTTATGATACGCCGGGGAGTGCTGAAGGTGTGACGGTGGCGGGGAATTACGCCTACGTGACGGATGGCTGGATGGGTCTTCGGGTGGTGAACGTCACCAATCCGGCCGCGCCCACGGAGGTGGGCTTTTGTGACACGCTGGGGTATGCGCATGGTGTGGCGGTGTCGGGGAATTACGCCTATGTGGCGGATGGCTATTACTTCCGCATCTATGACTGCTCGGCGGCGATGGGGATTTCCGGCCAGACAGTTTCGTCACCGATAACATGGAAGCTGAACGCGAACTTTCCGAATCCGTTCAATCCGGCGACGCAGATTTCGTTTGACGTGCCGCGGGCGGAGCGCGTGACGGTGAACGTGTACAACATCACCGGGCAGTTCGTGCGAACGCTCGTGGATGATCGTTTGACTCCCGGCGCGCACACCATCCGCTTCGACGGCTCAAATCTCCCGAGCGGGACGTATTTCTGCCGTCTCACGTCTCCGGACTTCAGCGCGACGCGGAAGATGGTGCTGGTGAAGTAGTAAAAGCTGAAAGGGCTGAAAAGCTGAAAGGCTGAAATTAGCGGAAAGACCC
>JAPKYT010000048.1 GCA_026394155.1 bacterium
GGCGGGGGCGGTGGTTGCGACCGGTTGGGCAGCTTCTGTCTCCTGTTGTCAGCCCGAAAACACAAAAACCTCCGTCTTCTTAGGGAATTCCCTAAAAACAGAGGCTAAGTCGTTATTTTCAAATCCCCTTGGCGGGGCAAACTGCCGTGGTTTTTCCACTCTCTCCTGTGCTCGGACAGGCCTAACGAAGTGAAGGCCAAGCACTAAAATAACAAGAAATCCGGGGGAAGTCAACAGGAAGGGATGAGGGATGAATCTGAGTGCAGATAGTAGTTACACAGCTTGCTGTGTGTGTTCACCGTGGCCGCGCACGGCTGTGCGATCTTCCGCCGAGGCACCCGTCCCCGCGTGCCCGGAATCTCGCGGCGGCAGGCGTCTTCGCTCTTCGCCTGCCCCGCTTCCTCCGCCGACTCTTCCGCAACCCGGCCGGAATCTTCTCTGCTTTCCCTCCGTTCACGGGGGGATAAAAGGGGGGTCGCTTCGTCCTTTCTCGCGCGCAACCCGGCGGGAATCTGGCGTCGCTGAGTTTCGTCTGTCATCCTGAACCCCCAAGTCTTCGAGGGGGGTGAAGGATCACTCAAAGTCAAATCCGGATACTCTGAGTGATCCTTCAGGCCGCAAGAGCAAAAGAGCGGCCTTCAGGATGACGATTGTAGGCTCTCACCGAATGAGCATCATCTTGTGCGATGCCGTGAATTCATTCGCGGTCATCCGGCAGATGTACATGCCTGACGGCAAATCGCGCGCATCAAACCTGATCGTGTGCTGTCCTGCGGGTCTCTCGCCGTTGACCAGAACTGCCACCTCCCGCCCCATCAGGTCGAACACCTTGACTGTGACGGAGCCCGGCTCAGGAAGATCGAACACAATATTCGTTGCAGGGTTGAACGGATTGGGAAACGGCGCATGCAGCGCAAAGCGCGCCGGAATGACCACATGCCCCGCCTCGGGCACGGTTGTCCACTCGAAGACCACTATACGTATCTGCCACGTAGGCGTAATTCCCCGACACCGCCACACGATACGCCGCCGGTGTGTCGCAGAACCCTACCTCAACGGGCGAGGAAGGATTCGTAATGTTCACCACCCGAAGACCATTACCACCATCCGCCAGGTAGGCGTAATTCCCCGCCACCGCCACACCCAAAGGATACCCAGGGGTGTCAGTGACATGCAAGCCTGTCTGAAAAGGGGCCGCCGGATTCGCGATGTTCACCACCCGAAGAGCGTTGTAGTAATTTTGCGAGTCCGACGTGACCGTCACATACGCGTAATTCCCTGCCACCGCCACATTATACGCCCACCCCGGCATGTCACAAAAGCCCACCTCCACGGGATTCGAGGGATTTGTGATGTTCACCACCCGAAGTCCACTACCTTCATCCGCCACGTACGCGTAATTCCCCGACACCGCCACATCCGTTGCAAAGGCAGGCGTATAGTAGTACCCCACCTCATAGGGGGCCGATGGATCCATGACATTCACCACCCGGAGACCCACCCCATCAGCAATGTACGCGTAAATCCCCGCCACCGCCACACCACAAGGCTGCCTCGGCCCGTCACAAAAGCCCACCTGAAAAGGTGCAGCGGGATTCATGATGTTCACCACCGCAAGTTCACACGCAGCGGCCAAGTACGCGTAATTCCCTGACACCGCCACACCAAACGCATGATCCCACATGCGTAAGAATCCCAATCGCCGCACGTTGAGGCTGTCCTGAGCGAACGACGGCACGGCAGTCAAAAGCACGAGACTTACAGAGGAAAGAACGATCATTAGCTTCTTCATGGTCTTAACCCTCCATTTACGACGCTTCACTATAGTCAGTATATGTCGCGACGTGTTCAAAGTCAAGGGGAACGGGGAAGATTGTGAAGATTTCCGCCCCGACAAGAGAAAACGAGCGGCCGGAGGCCGCCCGTGCAAGGATCAGATTCCGGCGGGGTCGGCGACCCCGCTCGGCGGAAGAAAGCGGGGCAGGCGAAAACCGAAGACGCCTGCCGCCGCGAGATTCCGGGCACGCGGGGACGGGTGCCTCGGCGGAGTCTTTCCAGTCTCAAGTTTCAGGTTTCAAGTTTTCGGGCTTCATCCCTCATCCCTCATCCCTCCCGATTCCGGCAGGGACACAGAGCGTATCCCGAAATAGAGTCCTGACTGTCATCCTGAACCCCCCAAGTCTTCGAGGGGGGTGAAGGATCACAGAAAGTCAAATCCGGATACTCTGAGTGATCCTTCAGGCCGCAAGACCAAAAGAGCGGCCTTCAGGATGACGCTCTCGTATGTGCCGCCGCGAATTCTCTTCATCCTCATCCCTCATCCCTCTGCCCTCGTCCCTCCCTTCATCCACCCATTTTCTTAATTAACAATGCAATAAGAAAGCTTTCCCCTCTTGACTTGCGCTCTTGTGTGTTGTATATTACGTCCATGAGAACATGATTTGGTTTCTATTACACAACATCATGTCCCGCCAGTGCTTAACGCTTTTTCACGCCAGTTCTCTCGTGTATCCACAATCTAATTATGCCGTAAGGCAGTTCGTTTGGTCAAAAATATTTTCCCCCTTCTCGCCTTGCTACGACCATTGGCTCGGCAGTCAGACTTTCGGAGGGACGACGGCGATGTGCAGGTCCTTCAGAAGCTGCGGGTCTACGGTGGAGGGGCAGCCGTCCATGAGGGATTGAGCCAGATTGGTCTTGGGGAAGGCGATAACATCGCGGATCGAGCCGCCGGTGAGAGCCATGATAGTGCGGTCGAAGCCGATGGCCATGCCGCCCATGGGAGGCGCGCCGTAGCGCAGAGCCTCAAGCAGAAAACCGAAACGCAGCTCGACCTCCTCATCGGGAATCTTGAGCAGGCGGAAGATTTCGGCCTGCTGCTGTGGATCGTGAATACGGATCGAGCCGGACAGGAGTTCGCTGCCGTTCATCACCAGATCGTAGGCGGTGGAGCGCACTTTCCACGGTTCGCCCGCGAGCAGATGATCGTCTTCGCGCAGCCAGCCGGTGAAGGGATGATGCGAGGGAGCGATCTCTCTGGTTTCTTCGTCACGTTCGAAAAGCGGAAAATCCACCACCCAGAAGAGAGACGGATTCTGGTGCAAATCGGGACGGAACAGCTGGAACTTTTCGGCCAGCTTGCGGCGGAAAGCTCCCATGCCTTTGAGGACGGAGCTTTTCTTGCCGATAGCCAGCAGAATCAGATCGCCCGGCTGCGCTTCAAGTTGTGCAGCGGCGGCGCGGAGGTGATCCTCGCTGACCTTGCCAACCAGAGAACCCGCAAAGCCCTCGGCCGTGAGTTTCAGAGGAAGGATGCCGGCCAAGTCGCAGGTCTTGGCGAGGTCTTCGAGTTCGGAGACCTCTTTTCGTGAGAGACTCGCTTTTCCTGAAAAACAGAGGCCGATGACCACACCGCCCGCTTCGAGAGCAGAACTGATGATGCGAAATTCGGTCTCGCGCAGGTGCTCCGTGACATTATGGAGAGGAAGGCCGAAACGCAGATCGGGTTTGTCGCTGCCGTAGGTCTCCATCACGTGCTGATAGCTGTAGCGCGGGAAGGGGAGTGCAATCTCGATTCCCCACGCGGCACGCAGAATCTTCTCAAAGAGACGCTCGGCGGTGGCGAAGACGGTATCGCAGTCGGCGAAGGCGATCTCGACGTCCACCTGCGTGAATTCGGGCTGACGGTCGGAGCGCAAGTCTTCATCGCGGAAACAGCGGACGATTTGGAAGTAGCGATCCATGCCCGCGATCATGAGAAGCTGCTTGTAGATTTGCGGGGACTGCGGCAGAGCGTAGAACTGCCCGGCAAAGATGCGGCTGGGAACGAGATAATCGCGCGCGCCTTCGGGTGTGCTCTTGACCAGAAAAGGAGTCTCGATTTCCAGAAAGCCTTCGGCCGTGAAGTGCTCGCGCACGACATTGGCCATGCGGTGGCGGAGAACGAGTGTCTCCTGCATCTCGGGGCGGCGCAGATCGAGATAACGGTACTTGAGGCGCAATTCTTCGCTGGCCTTGGCAGCGTCATCAAGCTGGAACGGCAGGGGCAGGCAGCGATTAAGAACCGAAAACGAGGTGAGTTCGACTTCGATCTCGCCGCTGGAAAGGTCGCGCTTGACCATGCCCTCGGGGCGAGCCTGAACCACACCGTCGGCCTCAATCACCCATTCGGCGTGAAGGTCGTGAGCCTGCGCAGCCAGATCGGGCCGACGCTCGGGATGAACCACAAGCTGGGTCTTGCCGTAGCGGTCGCGCAGATCAATGAAGATGAGGCCGCCGAGATCGCGCCGGCGATGAACCCAGCCCATGAGATGAACGGTTTGGCCGACGTGAGATGCGCGAAGCTGGCCACAAGTGTGGGTACGAGGTTTCATGGGAGAATGGAAGGTGGGTGAAGCTACACAAAAACAGCACCGCCGGAGCGGTGCTGTTGCCTTTGCCCGCTGTGGGGGGCAGGCGCAATATGGGGAATTCGCGGTTGAGAATCAAGCGGTTGGCGCGGCAGAACCCCCCTTTTGTCCCCCCGCAAGCAGGGGGAGACTCGATCCCGATTCCGGCCGGGTTGCGAAGACTGAACCCGGCTCGGCGCACCTTTCGGTGTCTGCGTTGCGGGACAGGCCCTTCCTTCGTCAGGGTCAACATCTGGCGGCTGCCGCCGCGAAGAAGAACCCCCCTTTGATCCCCCCTTTTTCAAAGGGGGGAGAGCAGATTACGGTTTGCGGCGGGTGGCGGAGGGGAGATCGTCGGGGCGAGATCCCGCATAGGCCGGATCAAGCTCGGCCAGACGAGCCTCAAGGCGCTCGCCCAAAGGCTGCTTCACTCCGCTCTGCGCGGCCCAGTCATGCCAGCGGACGAGGCCGGAATACTCTTCCGTCGCGCAGGTGGTTTGCAGTTTGGAGAGGCGGCGATGGAAACGCTGCCCCGGCTCGTCGGTCGCTTCGGGAGCGAAGGCGGCCAAGGCAAGAGCGAGGTCGGTTTGAAGCGTCCGGCAAAGTGTGGCATAATCATAGTAGGCGTTTGCCATGAGGCTGTCCCAGAACACGTGAGGCGGCTGCTGCCAGGCGGAGACTGGGCCGTAGAGACTCGTCAGCGCGGTTTGCGCGCGGGTAGCGGTGCCGGACACTTGCGCGAAGGTCTCATCTAACGAACCGGTCTGACTCGTGGTGGAGGAAGACTGGAAGCCGAAGGCGAGAGCCATGGCAAGCTGGGTGGAGACGGCAGCGACCTCTTGCGTCTGCTCGCGGTGAATGCGCACGAGTTCGGCGGCGACGGGCCGCAGCGGCAGGTCGAGCGACTCACGGGCCGGCTCCCAGCGGTCTTTGACTTGCCAGCGAGCGGCCATGTCGAGAGCGGCGGTGGTGTAGGCGGCTCCTTCGGTGAGGAGCGGCACTACGGCAGCCGTCAGATAGTCAAAGCGCGCGCGGCTGCCCAAGGCACCGGGGTCGGCGTGCGGCGCGCGGCTGAAAAGTTCGAGACCCCAGCCATAAACGGCGTCGCCTTGACCGGCGGTGACATCGCAGGCCTGTTGAGCGGCATACACGGACGCCGCATGCCAGTCGGGATGATCGTGCGCAGCCTGCCCGGCATGATGATGCTCTTGGAGAGCTTTCTCATAAGCCTGCGAATAGGCGGCCGCCGAGCGCGAGTATTCGGGCAGAGCGGCGGCGTAGGGAAGCTCTTGGCCGGTCTGCGCATTCACCCGGCGGTTGCCTTCGGCGAGCAGCGCATCGCCGAGCTGGCGATAGACATCGCCGATGGCGTTGAAACAGGCGGGAGCGAAGTCCTCGTCGGTGAGCATGACGGTGGTGAGCTTTTTTTCCAGCCCGGCGACCTGCGCCCGTGCCGGTTTTTCATCGAACGGCCCGGTCACGGACGCGAGCTGAGCGAATTCGCGCCGGGGCTCGTTTTGAAGTATCCATAGGGCCTGCGCCGCGGCGTGGGAGACTTCCGGCTGGCGATAGGCGCTTTCGTCGGCATGCTTTTGAAAGGCGCACCAAGCGAGCGAGTAGTTCTCATGCGCCGCGTCTTGCTGCCCGGAGGATTGACAGATGGAGGCCAGTGTCACGCGTGCCGACACAGCCTGCGCCACCTGCGGATAGCGGGCGAGAAAATCCTCCAGAACGCGGCGGGCATTTTCCATGTCGCCGGCCTGAAGCGACACTTCCGCCATCGAGAGCAGCAGCGGCGCGCTCAGATTGCACGACGGACAGTTCTGCCGGTAGCCGGCGGCCACCTGAGCGGCGTCGCGCCAGCGACCGGCTCCTTGATAGGCCTCGAAGGCGCGCAGCCAGTATTGGCCCGCGGCTTCGGGAGACTTTTGGCGATCCGCAAATGAGCGAGCGAGATCCGCGCCCATGAGAGGAATCGCCCCGCCTTGCGTGGCTTTGTTCCACACGAGGTCAAAGGCGGCGGGAGCGACATCGGACTGCGGAAAATCCTTGACAAGACGATAGGCTAATTGGAATGCCTCCGGATCGCGGCCGCAGATTTTCTCGAGACGCGCCGCCAGCCAAAGAGCCTCGGGCACGAGCGACGAAGAGGGATGAGCGCCGGTCAGGCGCAGCAGATCGCCGGACAGCGCAAGGCAGGCGCCGGTGTCGGGAACAGCGGCGGCGAGCTGTTCACGAGCGACCTGCACGGCCTGCGGCAGGTTTTCCAGAACGTCCGGTTGCGCGGCAGAAACGAACATGCCGCACAGAACGGCTGCCAGTAAACTCTTGCGAAACATAGGAGAACCGTGTGGGTAAAGATTGTTATGGTGAACACCCGTGTTCGTGCAAAGCGTGTGCCCGAAGAAGGGATGAGGGCGGAGGGATGAGGGATGAAGCCCAAAAACTTGAGACCTGAAACTTGAGACTTGAAAACATCCGCCGAGGCACGCGTCCCCGCGTACCCGGAACGGCGTACCAATTTCGTGGCCGCGCACGGCGGTGTGATTCTGCATTGCCCGACGTTTCCCGATGAGATTCTGGACGCCCGCGAAGAAGATGCTGAAAGACCGAAAGCGGAAAGCTGAAAAAAAGAGCCCGATGAAGCGGGGCAGGCGAAGACCGAAGACGCCTGCCGCCGCGAGTTAAAAACCGCGAGGGGTGAGGGCACCCACTCGCGGCGGAAGAAAACCTCGTGAAGAAACCCCCCTTTTGTCCCCCCGTCCACGGGGGGAAACCTATTCTTCGATGAACTTGATGAGGGCCATGACCTTAGCGAGATTGGCGCGGGCCTCTTCCTGCGCTTCGGGAGTCTTGGCTTCGGCAAGAGCTTGCAGGGCGCGGTCACGGGCGCGAATAGCTCGTTCGAGATCCACGTCTTCTTTGCGCAGGCAGGTTTCGGCCAGCACCACCGCGCGATTGGAGTGAACTTCGAAAAAGCCGCCCGTCATGACGAAATCGAAGCTCTCGTCGGGGTCTTCCACACGCAGGCGGCCGGGGCGCAGGCCGGCCATGAGCGGCGCATGATCGGCCAGCACGCCGAAATCGCCATCCACGCCGGGCGCGCGGACGTGAAGAATCTCGTCTTTGAAGAAAGTGCCGAGAGGAGTGATGATCTCGAGCGTGAAGAGCTTGGGCATGACTACTTCTGCAACTGCTCGTAGTTCTTGATTACATCCTCGATGGGGCCGCACATGTTGAAGCACTGCTCGGAGATGTGATCGAATTCGCCTTCGAGAATTCCCTTGAAGGCGCGCACGGTGTCCTTGATCTTCACATAGACGCCGGCGCGGCCGGTGAAGGCCTCGGCCACGTGGAAGGGCTGCGAGAGGAACTTCTGCATGCGGCGGGCACGGGTGACGATGAGCTTGTCATCTTCGGAGAGCTCGTCCATGCCGAGAATGGCGATGATGTCCTGCAGATCTTTGTAACGCTGCAAGGTCTGCTGGACTTTGCGGGCGACGTTGTAATGCTCTTCGCCCACCACCGCCGGATCGAGAATGCGCGAAGTGGAATCGAGCGGATCCACGGCGGGATAAATACCGAGCTCGGAGATTTTGCGCGAGAGCACGGTGGTGGCGTCGAGATGCGCAAAGGTGGTGGCGGGAGCGGGATCGGTGAGGTCGTCGGCGGGAACGTAAATGGCCTGCACCGAGGTGATGGAGCCTCTCTTGGTGGAGGTGATGCGTTCCTGCAGCGCGCCCATTTCGGTGGCGAGGGTGGGCTGATAACCGACCGCCGAGGGCATGCGTCCCAAGAGCGCGGAAACTTCGCTGCCGGCCTGCGTGAAACGGAAGATGTTATCAATGAAGAGCAGCACGTCCTTGCCCTGTTCATCGCGGAAATACTCGGCGAGAGTCAGGCCGGTGAGAGCGACGCGCGAACGCGAGCCGGGCGGCTCGTTCATCTGACCGAAGACCATCGTGACCTTGGAATTGCGCAGCGCGGCACGATCCACGGTGCTCATATCGAAGGTCTTCACGTTGAAGCCCTTGCCGTAGTCCATCACCCCGGACTCGACCATCTCGCGCAGCAGATCATTGCCCTCGCGAGTGCGCTCGCCGACTCCGGAAAACACCGAGATTCCCCCGTGCTCCTTGGCGATGTTGTTGATGAGCTCGAGGAGGATGACGGTTTTTCCCACCCCGGCGCCGCCGAAGAGACCGATCTTGCCCCCGCGGGAAAAGGGCTGAATGAGGTCAATGACCTTGATTCCCGTTTCGAGCATTTCGGAGGAGGTATCGAGATCAGTCAGCGCGGGCGGAGGCCTATGGATGGGAAAGCGCGTCTTAGCGGCCAGGTCTCCGAGTCCGTCAATCGGCTCACCGACCACGTTCAACAGGCGGCCCAGCGTTTCCTCGCCGACGGGCACAGTGATGGGCCCCCCGGTGTTCGTCACTTCGGCGCCGCGCGTCAGACCCTCAGTCGGATTCATGGACACCGTGCGGACCATGTTGTCGCCCAGATGCTGCTGGACTTCAAGGGTGATGAGGTCACGGTCCGGCCGCTGGACTTGGAGCGCGGTGTAGAGCGCGGGCAGCTCGCCTTCGGGGAACTCGACATCCACGACGACGCCGATAATCTGTTTGACAATACCGTTTTTCATGGGCGGGTTTCTATCGTGATTCTCTTAGCCGGGCACGCTGGAAGCATGCCGCGGCGATGTTAAAGGTGCGAGAACAATTCGGCTTTGCGCTCGGGGTGACGGGCCGCGAAGGGATGATCGAGAACCAGACGAAAAACCTCACGCGCGCCGTCGGTGAGCGGATCGAGACGGGCCTCGATGAATCCGAAGACGAGTTCGGCATCGGCACGACCGAGAACGCGCAAGGCGGCAGCCAGACTGTGCCGGACGTACTCCTGCGGGTCATTGAGAAGCGGCGCGAGCAGTTGCAGCAGTCGCGGACGGAACGGGGGATTCGCGGCCGCGAAACCGAGCAGCGCCTGCGTAGCGGCGCGGCGCACGCGCTCGTCGGCATGTTCAGCCCACTGGCGCAGCACGTCGCAGACGAATTCGAGATGGAAGCCGGCCGCGCCCTCGAAGTCATCCTGCAGATCGAAGACGCGGGCGGCGAGGTCGCGCACCTCCCAATCCTCATCACAGACAAGATGGCGCCCGGGCTCCACCCACATACCGGGCTGGAAGCGCGCCAATCGAGAGAGGATGGTTGCGGCGAGAGCGCGCACTTCCCGGGCGGGCGAAGACATCAGGCCCAGAGTCACATCTACAGCCAGAGCGGGCGAGCGGTCGAGATCATCGGCCAGAGCCGCACCGAGAGCGCGGATCACCGCGGGCGGATAGAGCGGCAGACCGTGAAGAGCCTCTCCGGCGGCGCGCAAGAACTCTTCGGGTGAACTCTGTTCATGCCGGAGGCGTTCGAGTTCAGCGAGCAGTTGCGCGCGCAGGGTCGTGAACGAGGGGTCGTCGGAGGTCTCAGGACCCATTCTCTGACGACGGGGGCTCGGCGGCCGGTTTGGTTTCGGGCGCGGGCCGCGCCTCCGCGACAGCGCGCTCGGCGGGCGTGGGCGGAGGAGTCCGGTCGGTCCTCTCGATCTTGTCGCGGAGATCCTGAAGATCTATGAAGTGCGACCCGACGGCCATGCGGATCTCGGCGGCGACCCAGTTCTGGGTGGAGACCACACAAATCTCCTTCCCGCGTGAGCGCAACAATTCGAGAGCGCGTTCGAAATCGCCGTCGCCGGACAACAGGATGACCTTGTCGAAGTTGTCAACCGTGTTGAACATGTCCATGACGATTTCGACGTCCAGATTCGCCTTCTGGGTCGTTTCCCCGGTTTCCGTGTCATAGATGGTCTTCAGGTTTTTGGTGCGGACGACATAACCCGCGTAGGCAAGGAAACGCACGAAGTTTTCATCGCGGGGATCGGGCGGTTGCTTGATACCCATGAACCAGTAGGCATCCGTCAGGTCGTCGTCCCCCTTGAGCACGCGTAGGAGCTTGGCCGGATCAAAAAACCATCCCAGACCTTTTTTCTGAGTATAGAACATGTTGGCGCCATCCACGAAGATGGACACGCGTTTTCTTCCACCAGCATAGGGCATCGAACTCACGTCCTTCTTTAGAAGATTTTTCGTTTCGGTGACGCCGCCTTGGAACCGTCTCGAAGTCCCACGGCCGGCGGCGGGAGGAATTATCGAAGTTCTTCGGCTCCGGAGACCACCTCGAGAATCTCGCGGGTGATGGCGGCTTGCCTGGCTTTGTTGTAAGTCAGGGTGAGCGATTCCACCAGCTCCTGCGCGTTCTGGGTGGCGCTATCCATGGCAGTCATGCGGGCGCCCATCTCGGCCGCGAAGGACTCGAGCAGAATGCGCCAGACCTGCACTTTGACGAAGAGCGGCAGAATGGCGTCGAGCACTTGGGCTTCGCCGGGCTCGTAAATGATGTCGGAGGTGATGGCGTGCGCGTCGGCCGGATCAGGCACGATGGGCAGCAATTGCTCGACGACCACGTTCTGCTGGATGGCGGACTTGAACTCGTTGTAGACGACGAACACGCGGTCGAGACGGGTGGCGACATAGTGATCCACCAGCGCTTGACCGAGGTCCAGCGCGTGCTGGAATTCGAGGTGATTGAAGAAGCCGGCCTTCTTTTCGATCACGTCGGCGCCGCGGCGGGCAAAGAACTCGGCGCCGCGCCTGCCGACGGTGATGAGTCTGATGGAGCGGCCGGCGTTCTCTTCCATGAGGCGCTGGGCGCGGCGGAGAATGCCGGTGTTGAACGATCCGCAAAGGCCGCGATCACCGGTGACCACCATGATGCCGAGGTCTTCGGGCTCGCGCAGTTCGAGCAGCGGGTGATGGCTGCGGTCCACGCGGGTGGCCAGTTCGCGGATGACTTCGCGCAGGCGCAGCGCATAGGGGCGGGCGTGAACGATATTCTCCTGCGCGCGTTTGAGCTTGGCGGCGGCCACCATTTTCATCACCCGCGTGATCTGCTGGGTGGACTGAATGCTGCGAATGCGGCGGCGAATGATTTTCAGACTGGACATCTAGGCAACGGCCTCAACGGAAAGAGACTTATTGGAACGCAGCAAGTATCGGGCGGTCAGAACGAACAGCATGAGATTTCCAATAAGCGGCAGCGATGCACTCAAGCGGCCCCCCGCACTCTCTCCGTAGAGCGGGAGCCAACAGACTTCGAGCAGCGCGGTGGTCACGATGAGCAGCACGCGCTCCCATTTGACAGCGAATTCGCGACTCCAGAGCAGAGCCAGCACCGGCAGAAGAAGCAGCAGATGGTGTTCCCACGAGACCGGCAAGGCCAAGAGCGCGGCTGACAGCCACAGGCCGACCAGAGCGATGGAGTCCGCACTCACCGCACGGCGCTGAATCACGAGAGCGGCGATAAGCACCAACAGAGCCACGAGGCGCGCAAGCATGGCCAGAGACTCGTCGGGCTGGAAGCCGTAGTCCAAGACCGGCAGCGAGGAGAAGGCGCGCATGATTCCAGCCATGAGACTCTGATTGCCGTAGTAGGCCGTCTGCGACGAGGTTAGAGTGCTCAGCAGATGCCAGTACTCAACGTGCGCAGCGATCCCCACGAAGAACAGCGAGAGAGCCAGGAGCAGCGCAGTGACTGCCACCACTCCGAGAGCCGTGCCCGCGCGGCGGCGAAAGACGTCGGGCACCGCCGCGAGAAGGAGAAAGGGCTTGATGAAAGCCGCTACTCCCATGAGCAGGACCTGCGCTTCCGGGCGGCCGCGCCGCGCAACATGCACTCCGCTCCACACGAGAAGCGCGGTGAACAGGCTGGTCTGCCCGAGCTGCAAAGAACGGGCAACGGGATAGCTGCCCAAGACGAGAGCGAACAGGAGCACGCGATCCGGTTGCGCTCCAGCGGCCTTGAGCAAGCGCTCGATGAGCAGCGCGAAGGCGACGGCCAGCACAAGTTGAATGATCCCCCAGACCGTGCGCCACACTTCGGGATCGGCTCCGGCGAGCGGCGCGAGCACGAAAGGCAGAAGCGGCGGATAGAAACACCAATTGGGTTCGCCTTTGGCTCGCAGCCTTTCGAGATTCCCGGTGTGATGCGCGACCCACTCGTCGTTGCGCTCGAAGTTGCGGCCGGGATAAAGCAGCGAGGTGTCGCCGCGGCGCAGATCGAGAGACAGAGACTGCACCGAGATCAAGTCGGCGTTGCCGGGAGGCAGCGCGACCACAACAAATTGTATCGCCGCCACCACAAGAGCGATCCACGCTACAAGCCTCACGGTGCGGCAACCTGCGCCGCTCGCCGCACGCGCCAGACCAGCCACATCCATAACATGAGCATGCCGACGGTTTGACTGCCGGTCATCAGCCGTCCGAGTTCGGTTTCCACGTAGAAGCGCGTCAGCTTTGTTACGAAGAGGAAACCCGAGACGAGAATCCAGATTAAGCGCAAGCGCGAATCGCCGGCAGTCCATTCTTCATACAGCGCCCACCCGAGGACGGGTAACAGCCACAGCCAGTAGTGATCCCACGAAGTCGGCAGCGACAGGATCATGCCCGACATAAGCAAGCCCGCGAATGCAGCGAAGCTGTCCTCGCGGATTGCCCTCCGATGCCACCACATCCACGCCAAGGTGATTCCCGCAACGGCTATTATAATGGCGTAGCGCGCGATCTCAATGCCCGGATCGGTGAACGGGACGATGTCTATCAACGGTCTGTCGCGGAAAAGCCGCACGAACCAACCAATGAGCGACTGGTTGCCCTGATAGGGATAAACCAGCGTGCCAAATTGCCTCGCTGCCACCCAGAAAAGCTGGTGCACGTGCAGGCCCAGAGTCAGAAGCGAGAGACCGTAGATTGCGGCAATCGTACCGAGCCCTATCACAACGGTTTTGAGACGACGCGCAATCAGCGGGAAAGCAATCACGCCCACCGGAAACAGCTTTACTGCACTGACAAAGCCGAGTGTGATTCCCGCGGCGGTCTCTTTGCGTTCGCGGAGCCAGAGCAAACCCATCCACGTCAGCACCGCCAGAAGCGGAACAATCTGACCGAGCTTTGTGGTCCGGCTCATGGGATAGGTTCCCAACACCAACGCCAACGCCCAAAGATAATGACGCCACGTTCGTGGAATCCTGCCGACCTTGAGGATCAACCACGCGTTGACAAAGATCAAGAGGACGTTGACGGCGAAAAGAACATTCCGCCAAATGTGCGCATCGTATTCGCTGAAGGGCGCGAGGGTAGCGGCCACGAACGGCGGATAGAAGTACGGATTGCCAAATCCCTCGCCTCCGATGAGAGCGGCGGTCGAATCGCATGTGGAGTACCATTCGTCGAATTTTTCAGCGGGAGTGTACATCCACTCGACCTCCCCGTGCTTCCATTCATAGGCGGCCAACTGAATGGGCAGCAGATCAATCATCCACAGCGGGAAGGCCGTGCGTTGCCAGAGATAAGCGCCGGTGATCAGCAGCAAACCCAGCAGGATATCGGACGGCAGGTTGCGGCCCGCCTTCATAGTGCACCCCGCCAAGAATATTCCGCGCCGCGCATGGCGCAGCCATATCCTTTACTTATTCCAGCCGGACTTGAATTCCTCGGCGAGAGCTTTGAGTTTGCTCTCAAGGTCGGGATCGAGAATTTTCTTTTTCAGGATGTCATCGAGTACGGCGCGGCCCGCGCTGCGGAAATACTTGATGAGTTCCGCTTCGAACTTCTTGACATCTTCGAGCGGAACGTCATCGAAATAGCCGTGGGTGGCGACCCACAGAATAGCCACCTGTTCTTCCACCGGCCAGGGGGCGAACTGGCCTTGCTTGAGGACTTCGGTGAGGCGCTCGCCGCGGGTGAGCTGCGCGAGGGTGGCCTTGTCGAGATCGCTGCCGAACTGGGCGAAGGCGGCCAGCTCGCGATACTGAGCGAGATCGAGGCGCAGCGAGCCGCCGACCTGCCGCATGGCGCGAATTTGCGCTTTGCCGCCGACACGCGATACCGAGATGCCGACGTTGATGGCCGGACGAATGCCCGAGTAGAAGAGTTCGGACTCGAGGAAAATCTGGCCGTCGGTGATGGAAATGACGTTGGTCGGGATGTAGGCGGAGACGTCGCCGGCTTGCGTTTCGATGATGGGCAGAGCGGTGAGCGATCCGCCGCCGAGGGTGTCGTTGAGTTTGGCGGCGCGCTCGAGCAGGCGCGAGTGAAGATAGAAAATGTCGCCGGGATAGGCTTCGCGGCCGGGCGGACGGCGCAAGAGAAGCGAGAGTTGGCGATAGGCCCAAGCGTGCTTGGTCAGATCGTCGTAGATGCAGACGGCATGGCGGCCATTGTCGCGGAAGAATTCTCCCATCGCGCAGCCGGCGTAGGGCGCGAGAAACTGAATGGGGGCGGGTTCGACGGCCGTGCACGCGACGACAATCGTGTGCTCCATGGCGCCGTGATCTTCGAGTGTCTTCACCACCTTGGCGATGGTGGAGCCCTTCTGACCGACGGCGACGTAGATGCAGATGACACCCTCGCCCTTCTGGTTGATGATGGTGTCCACCGCGATGGCGGTCTTGCCGGTTTGGCGGTCGCCGATGATGAGTTCGCGCTGGCCGCGGCCGATGGGAATCATAGCATCAATGGCCTTGATGCCGGTTTGCAGCGGCTCCTTCACCGGCTGGCGGGTGACCACACCGGTGGCGAGACGCTCGACGGGACTGAAGCGCGTGGCGTTGATGGGGCCTTTGCCGTCGAGGGGTTGACCGAGAGGATTGACCACGCGGCCCACGAGTTCGTCGCCGACGGGAACCTGCACCACGCGGCCGGTGCGCTTGGCGATGCTGCCTTCCTCGATGGCGGCGTCGCTGCCGAAGAGCGCGCAGCCGACGTTGTCCTCTTCGAGGTTGAGCGCCATGCCGATGACGCCGCCGGTGAACTCGACCATCTCGCCGTACATGACGTTGTCGAGTCCATAGACGCGGGTGATGCCGTCACCGACATAGACGACGCGGCCCACTTCGTCCACCGACGAGAGAGCCTGATAGTCGGCGATCTGCTCTTTAAGAATGGAGGTGATTTCTTCCGGTCTGACTTTCATGATTCCAGCGCTATTTTCACACCGATGGATGAAGCGAGGTCAAGATGGTTAGCTTCGGCGAAAGGGATTCTGGACGCCCATGCGAGAAAAAGGCTGAAGAGAAGATTCCGGCAGGGTGGCGAAGACTGACCCTGCTCGGCGGATGGTGCTTTCATCGTTCATCATTCCTCGTTCATCGTTCAAAGACCCCCCTTTGATCCCCCCTTATTCTAAGGGGGGAAACCTCATTTCGACGAGGTCGGCAATGATGCTTGCGTAAGATGCACCGTGAGGTTTTGGAGTTTGCGCGACAGAGAGCCGTCGAAGATGCGGTCGGGCCACTCTACGATCAGGCCGCCGAGAAGGGTTTCATCCTGCCGCCATGCGATGCGCGGAGTCTTGCCGCTGCGCGCGGCGAGGTGATCGCGCACGCGGGCTTTGGTCTCGTCGGAGACGGACAGAGCGGTGGTGACGGTGACTTCGACTTCGCCCTGATGATCGCGCCAGAGGCGGTCGAAGTGCGAGCCGACATCGGACAGAATTTCCAGCCGCTCTTTTTCGATCAGCAGGCGGAGGAAGCGGCGGGTGAGATGATGCGCAGCGATGCGGTCGGCGAGAGCGTCGAGCAGAGCGCGGACTTTTTCGCGCGAGAGGCGCGGATTCATGACCAGCAACGCGAACTCGCGCTGCTCACGCCAGACGGCGGTGACGGCGGAGAGATCGGCATGAACCGCTTCCAGAGCGTCGGCCTCCAGCGCGGCCTGAAAGAGCGAGCGGGCGTAACGCGAAACGAGCGCGGCCGAGACCTTTCTCACCGCTCCTCCTTGAGAGCGTCCATGATGAGCTTCTCGTGCTCCTGCAGGCTCACCGTTTTGCCGATGAGACGCGAGGTGGCGCGGGCGGTGAGATCGGCCACATACTTGCGCAGTTCGGTGCGCGCGCTTTCGGACTCGCGTTCGATTTCGCCGCGGGCGCGTTCGATCAATTTCTGCGATTCACCTTTGCCGGCGACGCGGGCCTCTTCCACAATGCGGGCGGCGGACTCCTGCGCCTTCTGCACGATCTCAGCGGCGTCTTTCTTGGCTCCGGCCACGGTGCCCTGATACTCGGCGAGGAGAACCGCGGATTTTTCGCGCTCAGCCTTGGCGGTCTCGAGATCGCGGCGGATGGATTGCTCGCGAGCCTTCAGACCGGAGAGAATGGGTTTCCAGCCGAAGCGGCCGATGAGGAACGCGACCACCAGAAAAGTGATGATCGTCCAGAGGACCGAGCCGGGCTCGATGGAAAGGACGTTTTGAAGTCCCATAGGTGATCCCGAGTTGGCCGGGCACGCGAGGACACATGCCGCGGCGACCAACGGACTTCAGGAGATTACTTCGTCCAGATCAGAAGCTGAATGAGGAACGAGAAGAGCGCGGCTCCTTCGACCAGACCGGCCATGACCAGCGCCGCGCCCTGGATCTTACCGGCGGCTTCGGGCTGACGGGCGATGGCGTCCATGGCCGCACTGCCGATCTTGCCGATACCGAATCCGGCGGCGAGGGCGAACATGCCCGCGCCCAGAGCGGCTCCGAAAAGAGGAAGTGCTGATTCCATGAGTGAAGTTCTCCGGTTGATGTATGTTTGTTGTTAATGTTGGCCAGTGCCGGGTCGGCGGAAGAAGCGGGGCAGGCGAAGACAGAAGACGCCTGCCGCCGCGAGCAAACGCAAGGGATTCTGGACGCCCGCGCGAGGGAACCGATTCCGGCCGGGTGGCGAAGACTGACCCGGCTCGGCGGACGAGGCCCACCCCCCTTTTGTCCCCCCGTCCACGGGGGGAGAGAAGATTAATGCGCGGGGTGCATGGTGAGGCCCACGAAGACGGCGGTGAGCATGATGAAGATGTAGGACTGAATCAGAGCGACCAGAATCTCAAGGAACGTCACCGCCGTCGCCACGGCAACCGACGGAATGGCAAAAACCGGAGTGATAATGAGGCCAAGCAGGACGGCGATGACCGCGTGTCCGGCCAGCATGTTGGCAAAAAGACGGATGGTCAGCGCAAAGGGGCGAATCATGAAGCTGACGATTTCCACCACCACCATCAGCGGCATCAGCCACAAAGGCACGCCGGGCGGGGTGAAGATACGCAGGAAACCCATGAGGCCGTTCTGGCGAATGCCCATGCCGATCATCAGACCGAGAGTGCAGAGCGCCAAGCCGGCGGTAACGTTGACATTGCCGGTGGCGGACGAACCCCAGGGCAGGAGGCCGAGCAGATTCGAGAAGAGAATGCAGGTGAAGAGGCTGAGGAAATAAGGGAGGAACGCTTCGGTGCGGCCATGCAGGTTGGGGCCAACCACCTCATCACGTATGAAAACGATGAGGACTTCGAAGGCGTTGCGCAAGCCGGAGGGAACGTCGCTTTTCTGACGGCTGGCCAGCCGCACGGTCAAGAAGACCAGCAGCATGGCAATAACCCACCAGACCTGATGCTTGGTGATCAGCCGGAGCGGGCCGACGTGCACGGTGGGCAGGTGGATCGTGAAACCGAAGAACTCGATTGTCTCGGCATCCACCAGATGATGCGAGAGGATCTCCACCAAGGTTTCGCCGATACCCCCGCCGTGCGGCTGTGCGGCGCTTTCGGCATGACTCGCAGCGGCGGTTTGCAGGCTGTCGGGACCGGAAGCGAGCGCAGGGACGGCCATTCCCAGCACGAGGGGAAGCGGCAGGCTGATGAGCAGAATCTTGAGATAGAGTTTAGGCACGAAGTGAAAGCAAGGTTTCCAGAGAATACGATAGGATATAGGCGACGCCGACGCCGATGACCACCGGAACACGGGCGACGGACGTTTGGGTAAACAGAAACCAGAGAGCCGCACCGATTACGGCAAAACGAACGAGCAGACCGACCGCCCACAGCTTAAGACGCTGCTTCATGTCAGCACCGCGGCCACCACGAGCCAGCAGCAGGGCCGGGAGCGCCGCCACAAGGGAAATGGCCGCACCGATCAGAAAGGCGATCAAGGCGCCTCCGGAGGACGCGTCTTGGGCGGCTGTCGGGCGTCATCTTCGACGCGCAGCCGCTGGTAGGTTACGTAGAGGATGCCGAACAGACCCAAAACGGCACCGACGGCCAACAAAACGGGAAACGTGTGCAGGCGCGCATCAAGCCACCAGCCGGCGCCGCCGAAAGCGGCCGTGGTCCCCACGATGCTGACTCCCAATTGCAGCGGATCGCGGAGAGATTGGCGGCCGGGCGGCTTGAAGCCGCCGGGCGAAGGACGGTCAGGCGGCGACGACCCGGTCATCCGTGATGGCGGACGCATCCTCGCTCGCGCTCTCGCTGCGACCGGAACGGACGGCGACACCCATGTTGGACAAGCCGCGGAAGACCGCACCTTCGGCAATGGAGAGGCGGCTGGTGTTGAGATCGCCTTCGATCTGCGCCGAGCCTTCGAGCGAGATCTTGCCGCGGGCGGTGAGCGAGCCTTTGACTTTGCCGGCGACGATGACGTCTTCTCCGGTCACATCCCCTTCCACCAGACCGGTGGCGCCAATGGTCACGGTCTTGGCGGAGACCAGATCGCCGCAGACGGTGCCGTCCACGCGGATCGAGCCTTGAGTGCGGATGGAGCCGCGAATCTCGGTGTCCCGGCTCAGAAGGGTCGAGACATCGGCCGTGCTGATGACGCGCAGATTGGCCGGTAACCACTTTCTCATTTTCCACACCTCCCGTTTTGTCCGGTGTGCTTCCTGCCCACGCCGCGCGATCACGGGGATGCACGCAGCAGCGTGGCGGGATCCACCGGAGATCCATCGCGCCAGATTTCAAAATGCAGATGGGGAGCCGTACTGGCGCCGGAATTGCCCAGCAGAGCGAGCGGCTGCCCCTGACGGACGCGTTCGCCGGTGCGAACGAAGAGGACTTGATTATGTCCGTAGAAGCTGGTATAGCCGGAACGATGCGCCACCACGACCATGTTGCCGTAGCGATAAGTCCACTCGGCAAAGAGCACCAAGCCGTCGGCGGCAGCTAACACGGGCGTGCCTTCCCGCGCGGCTATGTCCAGACCGTGATGGGCGATCCAGCGCGGGGACTTCGCGGTGGCGAATGAACGAGTGACAAAGCCGCGGACGGGAGTGGCCGTGGGCAGATCCATGGCCGTGTAGGCGAGTGCACCGATACTGCGAGCTTCGCCCACGGGATTGGCGGCCGACTTGGGCAGAGTCAGCAAGTCACCGGAGGGAAGATCGGCAAAGGAGCCTTCGTCCCACGGCAGCGATTCCAGACTGCCCGTTTCCTTGCCGGAAAGGACCTTGCGAAGCTGCTGTTCGAAGCCTCTGAGCCGGGTGAGTTCACTGCCCAGCCGGGCCAACTCGTCGCTCGAACTCTCAAGTTCATGGACTCGGCGCCGCAAAGGTTCCACTTCCGCGGCCCGGCGAGCCACCAGCCAGAAGAGAACGGTCTCCAAACCGGCATAAACGAGGATGAGAACTGCCACCGTAACGATGGTTGCCACGGTCTTCCGCGAGAGGCGGAACTGACGGATGTGAGACTCATCCTCGGCAATAACGAGAAGCTTCCAGCCGCGACCTTTGGATGCTGCCAATCTTATGTATTTTCTTATGTTCAGTGTTTAGAAAATTAAATATAGCGATTGCTCCAGAAACAAGCAAGCACAAAGCGGATACGCCGGTTGCTAAGAGTGGACACAGATTGTGACATGAAATTGCTTTGGAACGGTGCCGTGGCCGTTTTTTCGCGCCGAACTCCCTAACGCCCCGAACCCCCCTTTTGTCCCCCCGTAAACGGGGGGAAAGTCAGATTCCCCCCTACTCCCAACGGTCAGCACCCAAACCTGTGCGCGGCGGCCTCAAAGAGCAGAATTCCAGTGGCGACAGAGACATTCAGGCTATCCAGCGTGCCGTGCATGGGGATAGCTACGCGCTCGTCGGCAGTGCGCCGAAGAAGGTCGGACACACCGCTGCCCTCGGAACCTACGATCAGGACAATCTTGAAGTTCCAGCGATACTCGCGGTAGGGTTTGGCACCCGGCTCGGCCACCGCTGCCACGGACCAGAAACCTTCATCAGCCAGCAGACGAAGAGCCTGACTGAGATTGGGAACCTGAAAGATGGGGACGGCATAGGCGGCGCCGGCGGAGGCTTTCACCACCACGTCGGTGACGGGAGCCTGACGGCGCTCGCGGATGATGACGGCGCTCACGCCCGCTCCGTCGGCGGTGCGGAGGATCGCACCGAAGTTGTGCGGATCGTTAAGGCCGTCGAGCATGAGCAAGAGCGGCGGGGGCGAGTCCGGCAGGCCCTGTACGAAGTGGCGCAAATCCTGGCGCAAGAGCGGCGGATCGCTGAGCGCGCGAACGCCCTGAGTGGTGTGACCCTCTTCTTCGGCAAAGGACTCGACGCGCGAGACAGGAACCCGCTGCTCGCCGGCCAGTTGCAGAATGTCGCTGATGATTCGTCCGTGGGCGCTCGCGGAGACCTCGACGGAGCGCACGCGGCGCAGCTTCAGAGCCTCGATCACGGGTTTGCGGCCGTAGAGGTGAAACAGCCCGGAGGATGAGCCGGGCGTTGTTTCCGTCGCGGGAGGAGCGGGGCGAGGGGGTTTGCCGGTGCGAAGAGGTTTCATTTCTCGAGAAGGTCGAGAATGCGTTGCAAATCCGCCGCCGAGAAGAACTGAATTTCGAGCACGCCGCCACGGCCGCGGGCTTTGATGCGCACGCGGGTGGAGAGAACGCGGCGTAAGCGCTCTTCCAGCTTACGCAGCTCCAGTTCTTGCCGGTGATCGGCGGGCGCGGGTTTCTTGCGGGGCTTGGCGGCCGCGCGGCGGGTGAGGTCTTCGGCCTCGCGCACGGTGGGGCGGCCGTCGGCCAGAAAACGCTCAAAGAGTTCCGACTGCTGCTTCTCATCGG
The DNA here is from genome assembly GCA_026394155.1 of bacterium. Classification (GTDB taxonomy): domain Bacteria; phylum Electryoneota; class RPQS01; order RPQS01; family RPQS01; genus RPQS01. Next base: position 21,361 of record JAPKYT010000048.1, read on the forward strand.
AAACGGAGAGCAGCGCGCGGGCATGCCCCATGGTAACGCGGCCGTCGGCCAGCGCGGTTTTGATGCGCTCGGGAAGCCGGAGGAGTCGAACGAGATTGGCAACGTGGGCGCGGCTGACGCCGAGTTTTTCGGCCACCATTTCCTGCGTGAGATGACAGGACTCCTGCAGGCGGAGAATGGCCTGCGCGATTTCGATGGGATTGAGATCCTTGCGTTGAACATTTTCGAGCAGCGCGAGTTCGAGCATTTCCTCATCGGTGGCGGAATCGCGCACCTGCGCGGGAATGGCGGAAAGTCCGGCGGCGCGGGCGGCCCGCCAGCGGCGCTCGCCGACGATAAGTTGGAAGCGCTCGCCGTTGCGCCGCAACAGAACCGGTTGCAGAATTCCCTGCACTTGAATGGAGCGCGTCAAGTCATCGAGAGACTCATCGTCGAAGACCTGACGCGGCTGGAAGGGATTGGGATCAATGAGGTCGAGAGCGATGTCGCCGGGGGCGGCACCGGCCGGAGCGGGAGTGTCCGCTTCGGAGATGAGCGCCGCCAGACCTTTTCCCAATCCTTTACGCGTTTTCATACTTTCATCTCCCGGAGGAGGATTCATGCGGGATTCACTTTCTGCGGATGATTCTGCGCGGCCAGGAACTCGTGGACCAGATCGCGGTAGTTTTGCGCGCCGCGCGAGGAGGGATCATAGCTGTAGACGGGCTGGCCAAAGCTGGGGGCCTCCGACAGGCGTACGTTGCGCGAGACGGCGGTTTTGTAAACGCGGCTGCCGAAGACCTGCGCGATTTCCTCGGCCACCTGTTTGGAGAGATTGAGCCGCCCGTCGAACATGGTGAGCACGATGCCTTCGATTTCGAGGCCGGTGTTCAAATGTCTTTGCACGAGCTTGACGGTTTTCATGAGGTGCGCGAGGCCCTCGAGCGCGAAGTACTCGCACTGCATGGGGACGATCACCGAGTGCGCGGCGGTGAGCGCGTTCAACGTGAGCAATCCCAAAGAGGGTGGGCAATCCATGAAGAGGAAAACGTGGCTGGAACCCAGCGGCTTAAGGGCTTCGGCGAGAACGTGCTCGCGGGCGATTTTGGACACGAGTTCGATTTCCGCGCCGTGAAGACGCACGTCGGAGGTGACCACGTCCAGCCGCTCGATAGCGGTCTTGCGGATGACCTCATGCAGCGGAGCTTCGTTGATGAGCACATCGTAGATGCCCGGGCGGTTCTCGCTGGCGGCGATCCCCAGTCCCGCGGTGGCGTTGTGCTGCGGGTCCATGTCAATCAGGAGCGTGCGGAAGCCTTCGAGAGCCAGACCGGCCGCGAGGTGAATCGCGGTGGTGGTCTTCCCCACTCCGCCTTTCTGATTGGCGATGGCTATGAATTTGGGCATTGAAAAAATCAGAAATGAGAGTTGTGACTGTCATCCTGAACCCCCAAGTCTTCGCAGGGGGTGAAGGATCACAGAAAGTCAAATCCGGATACTTTCAGTGATCCTTCAGGCCGCAAGACAAGAAGAGCGGCCTTCAGGATGACACACGCAAGTCGCGATTTTCTATCCGCCGGCGAGAAGGCCGAGCTTGTGGGCGTGTCTCTTTTGGAAACGCGCGCGCAGGGCGGGATGCTGCCCCAGATCGGGATCGTTCTCGACTAACCGGAATGCGCTCTCGCGAGCGGCCACGAGCAGCGTTTCATCGCGGACGGGATTGGCATAGCGCAGCTCGTATTCACCGCTCTGACGAGTGCCGAAGACCTCGCCCGAGCCGCGGATCTCGAGGTCTTTCTGGGCGAGAACAAAACCGTCGTCGGACGCGAGCAGAGCGTCGAGGCGATCCTCCGCTTCGGGCGTGATGCGCGTACCGGGAAGAAGAATGAACCACGCTTTCTGACCCTTGCGTCCGATGCGCCCGCGAAGCTGATGCAATTGCGCCAGACCGAATCGCTCGGCATTCTCGACCAGCATGACCGCAGCCTCGGGCACGTCCACTCCGACTTCCACCACGGGAGTGGAAACCAAAACGGGAGTTTCGCCGGAGCGGAATTTGCCGATGGCCGCCTGTTTTTCCTCGGAACTCATGCGGCCGTGAAGCAGGCCGATGCCGACAGAACGCAACACGCCACGGGAGACGCGGGCGTAATACTCGATGGCGGCCTCGGTGTCGCTGCGCTCGGATTCCTCGACGAGCGGACAGATAATGAAGGCGCGGTGACCGGCGCGGACCTGCTCGACGAGAAAGGCGTAGATTTTGTCGCGATCCGTTTCGGTGCGGCGGACGGTGGTCACTTGCCGCGCTCCGCCGGGAAGCTCGCGCAGAATGGATTCATCGAGATCTCCGACGTGCGCGAGACGGAGCGTGCGCGGAATGGGCGTGGCGGTCATGAGCAGCAGATGAGGACGCGTGCCCTTGGAGCGCAGGATGGAGCGCTGTTCGACGCCGAAACGGTGCTGCTCGTCCACGATGACCAGGCCGAGCTTGGGAAAACTGATCTTCTCCTGCAGCAGGGCGTGCGTGCCGACCACGATGTCCACTTGGTGAGACGCGATAGCCGACAAGATTTCGCGGCGCTCGGCGGTTTTCTGTTTGCCGCGCAGAAGGCAAACGCGCAGACCGGCGGCGTGCGCGGGTTCGGCAATTGTCTGCGCGTGCTGCTGAGCGAGCAGCTCGGTGGGCGCCATGAGAGCCGATTGATAGCCCGAATCGGCGGCCATCGCCATAGCGAGCAAAGCCACGGTGGTCTTGCCCGAACCGACCTCGCCCTGCAGAAGCCTTTGCATCGGAACCGGACTTTGCAGGTCGGAGCGGATTTCGCGCAGCACCTGTTTCTGGCCTTCGGTCAATTCGAAAGGCAGCGCATGCAGCACTTTTTTCGTAACCGGACCGACCGTTTCAAAGGAGATGCCGCCGGGCGTAATGCGATTCAAGCGGCGACGGTAGGCAAAGAGCAATTGATAAAAGAACAGTTCCTCGTAGCGCACGCGCTGCCATGCGGCCTGAAGCTGTTCGTAGGATGCCGGGAAGTGAATCTGCTCGAAGGCTTCGGCGCGGGTCAAGATGTTGAGGGCGCGCAGATCGTCTTCTATGAGGTACTCTTCGAGTTCAGGCCGGGCAATGTTGAGAGCGGCGCGCAGAATGCGGCGCAGGGTGGCGCTCTCCAGACCGACGCGGCGCAGCTCCAAAGCTCCGGGGTAAAGCGAGATGATGCGGCCGGTGTTGTAGAGTTCACGGTCGCCGTCTTCGCCCAAGCGATCCACCGCCGGATGCACGATGCGCCAGCCGTTGAAGTCCTGAACTACGCCGGAGACGGCCACCATCTCGCCTTCGCGCATGTGCTTCTGCCAGTACGAAATGCCCTGAAACCAGACGCACTGCAGAACGTCGGTGCCGTCGTCAATGCCCGCCACCAGCCACGACTTGCCGCGGCGGCTGCGCATAACCTGCGTGAAAGCGACGGTGCCGACGACCGTGACTTCGTGCTCGGTCTCGCGCAGATCGCGGACTTTAACGATGTGCGAGCGGTCGAGATAGCGGCGCGGAAAGAACTCCAAGAGCTCCGCGACGGTGGTCACACCGACGACGGCCAGAGCTTTTTGGCGCTCGGGGCCGACGTAGGGAACCACCGAAGCCGGTCCATCCAAGCGCGAGGCGGCAGCGTGCTCAGCGCTGGCGGACGGTGTAGGTGATAACGGCTTCCTGTTCGGGTTCAACGGTGATGCGGAACTCGCATTTGGTGGCGGTGGGCTGCTGGTGCGGCTGGCTCTCGCGAATGATTTCCCAGTCGCCCCAGAAATGATCCACCACCACGATTTCGACGGTTTCCTTCTTGTGGTTGCGCAGCTTCACTTCGATGTCAGTCTCGGATACGGCGCTGGAGATGCGGCGGAAATCCTTTTGGGTGTGTTCGGCGGCGAGATCGAAAGCATTGCCGATGCGTACCGTGACTTTTTCGTTCTTGGGCGTGTGTTCGATGTTGTCTTCGCCGATGAACTCCTGACCGCCCTGCGGATTGGTCTGATAGACGCGAACGCGGCCGGCAGGGAGAGCCAAACCGAGTCCGTTGGTTTCCTTGTTCTCGCACTCGGCGGAGACGGTCACGTTGTCGTTGTCCACCTGCCAATCGTAAGTGAACACTTTCTTGATAGCGGCGCTGGTGCTGGGAAAGAGACTGACCTGCTTGGTCTGGCGGTCGAGCACGTCGGTGGGACGCTGCAGAGTGTAGAGATGGTACTCAAAGAACGCTCGTTCTTCAAAGCCGCGCGGACCGGCGGCGGCCTCCATGGCCATCGGTCTCATGCCCTTGGCCATCGGCTGCGTGGGCGCGCGATGGACGGTGCCGGCGATGAGTTTCAGTTGGGCGTTCTTGTAATCGGCGCCGCTGGTGTTGTCGAGGGTGACCCACGCGTCGAGGTCGGCGCGGGTATTGGCTTCGTTCAGCAGCATCACATAATCGGCGCGCCACGAGACGCCGGAGGTGAGGTAGGAGACTTCGGTTTCCTTCTGGCCGCCGGCATCGCTGTGCACCAGCCAGCGAAGAGTGGGCTTGGTAATAAGACCTTCGGGGAGACTTGGGTAGCGGATTTCGGCGGCGTTCTCGAGCAGAATGCTGCGCAATGAGCCGTCAGTCTGCTGGAGCACCAGTTGATTGCCCGAAGGAGCGCCGCCCGAGGCCAGCAGCGTGCCGCGCGTAACCTCGCCGGTCTTGCTGACGACCTCGATCACGTCGCGGAAGAGGAGTTCGCCCGCTCCCTTCTGGAAGGACATCAGGCGCACGTCGCGGACGAGGGCCAGATTGTCGTTGTAAACGGTGAGGGAGACTCCGGTTTCGGCCAAGGCAGCAGCAGAAATAAGCAGAACGGTGGCCAAGAGGATCGCGCATCCCGCCGCGAAACAAGGACAACCCCCCTTTTGTCCCCCCGTAAACGGAGGGAGAAGAGAGAAGAATCCCCCGTTGTCCCCCCGTGAACGGGGGGAGACTCGATGATGGATTTCATGTCAATCCTCGCTGATGGAATTAATCTCTTCAATGTAGCGATTCACTTTTTCGAGCGAATGCTCGAGGTTTGCCAGTTTGTCCCGCTCATTCTGCACGACGAGCGGGTCGGCATTAGCGACAAACCGGGGGTCGGCCAAGCGCGCCTGCGCGCCCTGCGCGAGTTTGGTCAAGCGCTCCTGCTCCTTGGCGAGGCGCGCGCGCTCGGCTTTGAGATCAATCAGTCCGCCGAGAGGCACAAAGACCTCCATGCCGCGCACCACGGCGGAGGCGCTACCGCGCGGCTTGGGCATGTCGAACTGGATGCTCTCGAGGCCAGCCAGACGCTGGATGAAGGGAGCAAAGCGGCGGAGAAACTCGACGTGATCAGGTTTTCCGTGGAGGATTCCGGCCGTCATTGGCACCTGTTTCGGAATGCGCAGCTCGCCGCGGATGTTGCGCAGCGCGTTGACGGTTTCTTCAAGAAGGTTGAACTCTTCTTCGATATTAAAACTAAAGACTCCAGAATCCGTGGCAGGATACGGTGCGAAAAGGATTGTTTTCGTGCGCTGCGCCGCGGGCCAGTGCGGTTCGGACAGTCGGCGAAGCTGTTGAAATATCTCCTCCGTAATGAACGGCATGAACGGATGAAGAAGCCGCAATATTCCGTGCAGAACACCGAAAGCGTGCGCCAGCGTTTGCCGCTTTTCTTCGCCGCCGCTTTGCAGCCGAGGTTTAATGAGTTCGAGATACCAATCGCAGAAATCGTTCCAGACAAAGGTGTAAAGCAATTTGGCCGCGTCGGCGAAACGCATATCGTCCAAGGCCTCCGTCACTCTAAATGTAGTGAGGATGAACCGCGATGTGATCCAGCTGTCAATCAGATCATCGGGCGCGTCGGCCAACGCGTCCACGGGCGTAAACGGAAACTCTGCTCCTTCCTCGGGCAGATTCATGAAGAGCAGGCGCGACGCATTCCACAGCTTGTTGGCGAAATTGCGGCCCATCTCGCAAAGTTCACTGCCAAAACGGATGTCGCCGCCAAGAGGGGTTTGCGAGACGATGGTAAAGCGCAGGGCGTCGGCGCCGTATTGAGAGATGACATCCAAAGGATCGGGAGAGTTGCCGAGCGATTTCGAGAGTTTGCGGCCGCGCAGATCGCGCACGATTCCGTTGAAATAGACTTCCTTAAACGGAATTCTCTCTAATGGATCCTCCTTGTCGCGGAACACTTCTTCAGACGCCATGATCATGCGCGCGACCCAGAGGAAGATGATGTCGGGCCCGGTCACGAGCACGCTGGTAGGATGAAAGTGGCGCAAGTCCTCGGTGTTATCGGGCCAACCGAGCGTGGAGAAGGTCCACAGCCACGATGAAAACCACGTATCGAGCACGTCGGGGTCCTGCTCGAGGGTGAGGCCTGCGTACTTTGCGTCTTTCGTGGGATCATCCGCAGAGCAGATGATCTCGCCGGTCTCTTTCACCGTCCATAAAGGAATGCGGTGTCCCCACCAAAGCTGGCGGGAGATGCACCAGTCGCGCACGTTTTCCAGCCAGTGGAAATAGGTTTTCTCCCAATGTTTGGGATAGAACTGGATTTGACCGCTGCGGACGGCTTCGAGGGCAGGCTCGGCCAAGCTCTTCATGCTGACGAACCACTGCTCCGAAAGAAGCGGCTCGATAACGGTGCCGGTGCGCTCGTTGTGGCCGACTTGATGAGTGTAAGGCTCGACTTTTTCGAGCAGACCTTGCGCTTCGAGGTCGTGGACGACGCGCTGGCGGCATTCTTCGCGGGTGAGGCCGCGGTAGGGCGCAGGAGCCTGCTCGGTCATGCGGCCGTCGGGAGCGATCACCACCACAAATTCAAGGTTGTGACGGCCGGCGATGTCGAAATCGTTGGGATCGTGGGCGGGCGTAACCTTGACGCAGCCGGTGCCGAACTCGCGATCCACGTACGCATCGGGCACGATGGGAATCTTCCGGCCCGTTAGAGGCAAGGTGACGGTTTTGCCGTGGAGATGCCGATAGCGGGAATCTTCGGGATGCACCGCCACAGCCGTATCACCGAGCATGGTCTCGGGCCGAGTGGTGGCAACGACCAGATAGCCGGAACCGTCACTCAGCGGATAGCGGACGTGCCAGAGGTGCGACTGGACGGTGCGGTATTCCACCTGCTCATCGGAGAGGGCAGTGCGCGAGACCGGATCCCAGTTGACGATGCGCTTGCCGCGATAGACGAGACCCTTTCGGTAGAGGTGCACGAACATCGTCGCTACGGCGCGTGAGAGACCGGGATCGAGAGTGAAGCGTTCGCGGGACCAATCGCAAGAGGCGCCGAGTTTGCGGAGCTGCCGGAGAATGATGCCGCCGTGATGCTCTTTCCATTCCCAAATCTTGGCGACCATTTTCTCGCGGCCGAGATCCCAGCGCGTGAGGCCCTGCTCGTGGAGCGCGGCTTCGACTTTGATTTGGGTGGCGATGCCGGCGTGATCGGTGCCGGGCAGCCAGAGCGTGTCCTCGCCCAACATGCGGTGCCAGCGGATGAGAATATCCTGCAGCGTGGTGACGAGCACGTGGCCGATGGTGAGGATGCCGGTGACGTTGGGCGGCGGCATCATAACGACGAAGGGTTTGCGCCCCGTGCGCACCGGAGCGACGAAGTAGCCGCGGGATTCCCACTCTTGATAGAGGCGGTTTTCGACGGCGGCGGGATTGTAGGTTTTTTCGAGTTGAACGGTTGGCATGGAAGATCAAAAAGCTGAAAGGCTGAAATACTGAAAGCGGAAAGCAGTTAGCGTCGCAGCTTGCGCTGTTTGCGGGTTGGCACCGATTGCGTACCGAAAAGAAATTGTGGAATACTCGCCATTGCCGGTCGGGAGACCGACAACGGCGCAAGCCCCTGCTCTGCGGAAGCTACGGTTGGGATTCTCATCGCGAATCGGAATCATGGCACATTGACGGTCAGGCGCCACGTGCGGGCGTTGCCGGCGCGGTCGGCGGCGGTGAAAGCAACTTCGTGCGCGCCGGAGGTGAGCGGCTGCGGCGTCCACACCGTTCCCCCCCGCTCTTCGTACTCGAACTCGGGCACGGCGGGAAAGTCGTCCACGGTGCAGCGCACGGCAGCGTCGTCTATACCGGAAAGATCATCGGTGAGGCGAAACCGTAGTTCTCCGCCGCGCACGAAGAGCGAAAGCTCGGGCGGCAGCGAATCCACGCCGACTCCGTAGGTTCCCGCGCGCAGAACCCAGCAGCTCGGCGACAAGTCTGACTCGACTTGAGCTTGCGACACGGTGCGCAGAGAGCCGCCGGACGTGCGCTCGTAGCAGAAGGCTCCGCGCGCCGCGCCATCGCCGTCGTGCCGCAAGCGAAGACGGCGGGTGAAGGCCAGGCCGGCCGGTTCGATGCGAACTTCGGTTGGTGACAAAAGTGTCAGGCGCGCCCACGAGGCGGCGGGATCGCCTTCGGTTTCGAGAGTGAACGCTCCGGCCTGCAGCGCGGCAGGCAAGGGTGAGGCGGCACGGCGCGCGTCGTTGCCTGCGGTGACGGTGAGTGCGACCTGAGCGATGTTGCCAGAGCGATCTTCGACCTCGATTTGCACGGCGGCAGCGCTCAAGTCCGCCAGCCAGCCGCCATGAACGGACAGCGTGTCGCGAAAACCCGACTGCGGCGGAATTTCGAAGAGACGGCGCAGGTCGCGGCGGCGCAGGCGCTCAGGCCAAACGATCTTGGCATAGATATCGCGCGGGCCGAGAAGATCAATGTGCGTCCAGAAATCCTCGAATACCGTTCTTCCTTCCACTTTAACACGAACGACCTTTGGAACAGCGTTGCGCCCCCACGGGCCGGGATCGTAACAGCGAAGGAAAAAGGCCACGGGCTCGGCGGCCCTCACCGTTGGCGCAGACCAGTGACCGGCGCCGAGTCGCTTTAGACTCAAAGCTCTGCCCGAAGACCACGGAGTGAAAGCCGAAAGCGTAGTCCAGCTCAGGCCGGTGATGACCGGAGGATCAGTGTCCGGTCGCGGATAGACGGCCAGCGGATCGGTTTGCACCGCGCCTTCGCGGATCTCGTAATGAAAGTGCGCAGGGCCGGCGCCGGTCTTGCCGGTATAGGCGACGGTGTCCCCCGCCGTGAAGCAACGCGCCGAAGAACTCTCGGTGAAGCTGAAGTCCACGCGATAGGTTCCGCAGGCAAGCTGGGAATCGCGCAGCATGTGCTCCAGTGCGGGCGCAAAACGGCTGAGATGAGCGAACACCGCCGTGCGGCCGTCGGGCAGGCGGAAGTAGAGCGCGCGGCCGTAACCGGGAGGCGTAACGGCGATGCGCTCGATCCAGCCGTCGGCGGGAGCGATGACGGGCAGCGGATCGGGACCGGTGCGCACGTCCACACCGCCGTGGAAATGATCGGGCCGGGAATCGGCAAAGCCGCCGGTGAGCGTTTCGTGACCGGGCAGCGGCCAGAGCAAGTCGGCGGCGAAACCGTTCACCGCAAACACAATCGTGAAAGACGCAACCGCCAGCCGTAAGACCCGCATCAGTATTCCCGCCATCGCAAGCTGATGCCGAGCAAGATTCCCCCCAACATCATCCACGTGAGAAGCGAACTTCCGCCGTAGCTGATATAGGGCAGCGGCACACCGGTCACCGGCAGCAGGCCGACGGTCATAAAGAGATTGGTGAGCGACTGCGCGGCGAGCATGGAAACTATTCCCGCCGCCACCAGCGAATAGAAGCGGTTG
>JAPKYT010000144.1 GCA_026394155.1 bacterium
CGCGTCAGCACCTCGTAACCCTTGGCCATCTCCATTTCGTTGGCGTAATACGAGCCGGCCCACGTCACATAGTCCGAACGGACCGTTCTCCGGGCCGAGCCGGTGACGGTAATCACGTCATTCCCGCGCTTGGCCGCGCGAATCGCCGAATTGGTGAACCAGCCCACGATGACCAGTGCGACGGCCACCACCGCCAGTCCCCAGAAGAGTTGCGGAAAACGTTCGTTCATGATTGACCCCTTCAGTTTGGATGTGCCGCCGCGCGGCTACGAAATCGGATGGGCCATTGCCGGTCGGGAGACCGACAACGGCGCGGTAACCACTACCCGATTCCGAGCACGCGGGGACGCGTGCCTCGGCGGAAATCAGCGGGGCAGGCGAAGACGGAAGACGCCTGCCGCCGCGTGCATTTCAAGTCTCAAGTTTCAGGTTTCAAGTTTTCTTCTCAGAACCAGTGATCCTTCAGCTTCGGGTCCACCTTCTCGGCCACGAAGCGGGTGGCGCGATAGAGTGAAGCGTACGTGCCCGCGTCGGTCCACCAGCCGTCAATCACGTCGGCGGTGAGTTTTCCCATGCGCAAATACGCGGTGTTGACGTCGGTGATCTCGAGTTCGCCGCGCGCCGAGGGCTTGAGGTTCTGAATGATGTCATACACCTGCCCGTCGTACATGTACACGCCGATCACCGCCAGATTCGACTTCGGCTTCTTGGGCTTTTCCACGATGTCCACCACCCGCCCGGCGGGATCGAGTTCCGCCACACCGAACCGTTCCGGATCGGGAACTTCTTTCAAGAGGATCTTCGCGCCTTCCTGATCTTTGAAGCGCGCCACGTACTCGGTGATGTCCTTTTCAAGGATGTTGTCGCCGAGAATCACGACAATCTTGTCCTTGCCGGTGAACACCCGCGCCAAGCGGAGCGCGTCGGCGATTCCGCCTTCGCCTTCTTGATACGCGTAGTTGATGAACCGCAGTCCGAAATCCTTGCCGTTGCCGAGCAGATTCAAAAAATCTCCGGCATAGTGGCCGCCGGTCACCAGCACGATCTCGTCAATCCCCGCCCGCACGAGCGTTTGGATGGGATAGTAGATCATGGGCTGATTGTACACCGGCAGCAGATGCTTGTTGGTGATCTTGGTGAGGGGCAGCATGCGCGTGCCCAGACCACCCGCGAGAATGACACCTTTCATGACGTCCTGTGGATTGAGTGGGTTGATCGCTCAAGAAATCGGAAAGCGGAAATCTGAAAGCTGAAAACAGTCCCTATGTCTCACGGGTCTTCTTCGACAATGTGGCGAGAATTGCCATCAGCTCTGAGGCTTCCAACTGAAGCGGCGCAAGTTTGGAACTGGACACAATCTCGGCATCAACAATGAGGTCCATCCAGTACAGAGTCTCTTCAAGCTCTTGCGCCGCGCCGTCAATCTTAGACACAAAGTCCGCCCGAGACTTGGCTCTGCAGGCTTCGGCAACGTGAGCCCCTACGGATGTCCCTGCGCGTAGCAGTTGGCTGCCGATGACCTTCGCCTCGCCCGTCTTGGGAAGTGCGTGATAAAGCCGAATAATCCTTAGTGCAAACGCACGGGTTCGCAGCCGAAGATCCTGTCCTGAGTGCGACAATCTACCGCTTGGGGCCGCGATCCTCTCCATTTGCTTCATTTCAGCTTTCCGATTTCAACTTTCAGATTTCTTATAGCCTTATCCCGTCTCCCACAATCGAGCCCGGTTCGATGATCGGGCCGCGCAGCACCTCATGCTTGGTCTCCTCGTCCACCTCCTCCACGAAGAACTCCCATTCCGAGCGGCCCGAGGAGGTGATGCTCTCCTCCACCACCCGCACCCGCAGCAAAAGGCCAAGGTCCTCCGCCGGCACCTGCCCGCGCCTTACCACTTTGCCCAGGATGTGCACCACCTGCGAGCGCACGTCGCGCGCGATGAGAATCTTGTGACCGGTGACCTGACTGAATCCCCAGCCGTCGGCCGAGATGGATTTGGTCGCATGTCCGGTCTGCCGCACGTACACGTTCAAGCGGCAGGCCGCTTCCAACACTCTCCCTAACATGGTCGGTTGTTCCTCCAGTGCGGGCGAATCCACGGGCTTTCGGGGTGGGGCGACGCGCGGCCCCAAACCTCGTAAACAAAAAAGATACACATTCCTCTCCCGATTGTCAACGAAACGCTGCCGCAAACCGCTCTCAAATGCGACAAAAAGCTTGCATTTGCGATGCACTCGGTGTACCTTTTGACTATGACCGTCCGCCCCCGGAAGTCCCCGCCGCCGCCCTTGACCATCATTGGCCTCGGCCCAGTCGGCAAAGCCCTCGCCTGTGCCTTCACGCGCGCCGGGTCTGCCGGCCTGACGCTGATCGGCCGCGGCCGCCCGGGAGAGCAAACCTTGGCCAGAGCGTTGAAAGCTCGGTACCTCCCGGATTTGAGCCGCTTGATCCAGAATAACGGATTTATCATAATTTGTGTCAAAGATAGTCAAATTGCATACGTCTCCCGTCAGCTTGCCCAGCTCAGGATCGGGTGGAACCGCCTCACCATTCTGCACACCTCCGGCGTTCTGGGTGGCGATGTCCTGAAGGCTTTGGCCTCTAAAGGAGCGGCCGTCGCGGCATGGCATCCTTATATGACCTTTCCGAAGCTGTCAGTTCGCCGAGCAGGGTCGCCGACCCTGCCGGAATCCGGGGGGGGTCTGTTTGCGGGCGTGACCTTCGGTATCAGCGGCGAGATGCGGGCCGTGCAAGCAGCCAGCCGCCTCTCCCGTGCTCTCGGAGGACGGCCTTTGCGCTTGCGCGAGGAAGACCGGATTCTCTATCACCTCTCGGCGGTTCTAAGTTGCGGTTTCGTGGCCGCCGACCTACTGTTAGCGGTGCGCGTCCTGAAGTCTATTGGCCTCTCGGAGAAGCGCGCGCTCGAAACGGTTCTGCCCATCGCCTCGCAGACTCTCCAGAACGTTGCCGAGCTCGGCCCCCAGCGCGCCCTCACCGGCCCCGCGGTCCGTGGCGATCTGGCGACCATTCGCAAACATCTGCGCGCGCTGAAAAAAAGTGATCCTCACCTTGCGCGCGTTTATGCGGCCGTCTCCCGCCATCTGCTGAAGCGAAACGCCTGAGAATTGGTAGGGGCACGGCATGCCGTGCCCGCATAATCGGACGGCCGGAGGCCGCCCGTAGTAGAGAAAAAACTATGGCGGTCTCCGACCGCCTTGCCTTTCCGATTCCGGCAGGGTCAGCGACCCCTGCTCGGCGGATGAGAACGCCATTGCCGGTCGGGAGACCGACAACGGCGATGAATAATTTCAAGTTTCTCGTTTCAAGTTCCAAGTTTTCCGAGACCCCATGCCTGAAACCAAACGCATTCTCTGGGCCGATGACGAGATTGATCTTCTCGAAGCCCACGTCCTCTACTTGAAGCAATACGGCTACGAGGTCACCGGCGTGACCAACGGCGAGGATGCCGTCAACCGCGTGCTGGTGGAAAACTTCGATGTGGTTCTCCTCGATGAGCACATGCCGGGCATGGACGGCATCGAAACCGCCGCCGCCATCATGGAGAAGCGGCCCGATCTGCCCATCATCATGATCACCAAATCCGAGGAAGAGGCGCTCATGGACACCGCCCTCGGATCCAAGATCACCGACTACCTCACCAAGCCGGTCAATCCGACGCAAATCCTCGTGGCGCTGAAAAAGGTCATCGAGCGCGCGCAGATCGAGCAGAAAATCGCCACCCGCGACTACCTCGCCGAATTCCGTCAGATTTCCCAGCGGCTGGCAGAAGGCCCCTCGTGGAGCGACTGGATGGACATCCATGCCCGCCTGTGCTCGTGGGAAATCGAACTCGACCCCCTGCCCGACGAAGGCTTGCGGCGCTCGCTCGAAGGCCAGCGCGAAGAATGCAACATCGAGTTCGGCAAATTCGTCGAGGAGCACTACGAGGATTGGATCTGGGGCCGCAGTGATGCCCCGCCGCTCTCCACCGACGTCGCGCGCAAATGGCTGATGCCACTTCTCAGCGAGGGCAAAAACGTGCTCTTCCTGGTGGTGGACTGCCTGCGCGCCGATCAGTGGCTGGCGATGGAATCGCTGCTCTACGACAGTTTCCGCATCACCCGCGATTATCACTTTTCCATTCTGCCTTCGGCCACGCCCTACAGCCGCAACGCGCTCTTCTCGGGATTGTTCCCCGGCGACATCGAAAAAGACTATCCCGATTTGTGGAAGCGCAGCGACGACGACGAACTCTCCTCCAACCGCTTCGAGCGCCAGCTCCTCGACAAGCAGCTCCGCGCGAGCGGCCTGCACATCGAGCCTGAACCCAAGTACGTGAAGATTCTCGATCCCGAGGAGGCCAACGCCACCGCCAAGCGCGTCACGCAGTATTTCAACAACCGCCTCGTTTCGATGGTCTTCAACTTCGTGGACATGCTCGGCCACAGCCGCGCCCACAGCGAAGTCATCCGCGAAATGCTGCCCCATGAGGCCGGCTATCGCAGCGTGGTGCGCGCCTGGTTCGAGCATTCCAGTTTGCGGCAAATCCTGCAAGCTTTCGGCAAGCAGAAATGGACCGTCGTGCTGACCTCCGACCACGGCTCCATCCGCGCCCAGAAAGGCACCAAAGTTATCAGCGACCGCGAGGCTTCCACCGGCCTGCGCTTCAAATACGGCCGCAATCTGAAAGTGGACCGCCGCCCCGCCATCGTGGTCAACAATCCCGAGCGTTTCCGCTTGCCCAAGCGCGGCCTGAACATGGACTACATCTTCGCCAAAGAAAGCTATTATTTCGTCTATCCCACCAACTATCACAGGTATCTCGCTCTCTACAAGGACAGCTTCCTCCACGGCGGCTGCTCCCTCGAAGAGATGATCCTTCCCGTCGTCACCATGGAAGGCAAAGGATAGAACAAGGGATGAGGGCGGAGGGATGAGGGATGAAGCCCGAGTCAGAGTGTAGCGCCCAGCTTGCTGGGCTTCCGCCGAGGCATGCGTCCCCGGGATCTTCTTTCAGCTTTCCGCTTTCAGGTTTCCGCTTTTTCTTTGTGCGTCCCCGCGTGCCCGGAATCTGCGTTTCCCCCTGCTTGCGGGGGGATAAAAGGGGGGTCTCTTCACGCGCGTGTCATTCTGTTCGTCTTCGAACAGAATCCCTCTCATCGTCGGTTCTGATCGCAGTGGCGGGTCCGTGACCCGCAGTGGGGAGAGCCGTCTGCAGACCGATCAGACAACCATGCAGACTTCTTTGTAATGGCAATAGAGAGTACACCTGAGTGTGTCGGACATGACGGCAGAGAAAGACATGAGATTGATGAAGAACAAATGGGACTGCCATAGCTGCATAGAACGGGCCTGTCAGTATGTCAGAGAATGGGAACAAGACAACTCGGATGCGTGGCCCTTGATATGTTGTGCTTTTGAGTTGAGACTTGCTTTGGAATCGTTCTTGCTTACACGCTTTGAAAACGTCACTGGGACGAAACCTAAGCCAAAGAGGCAATATCAGAACCCGGCAAAACTGACAGAAGAAATGCTGAAGAGTGATCCTGAGGCGATGACAGAACAGGTGTGGCACATAATCCCCTCCACCGCCGACGGACAAGCGATCGCACCGGGTACCCGTTTGGAGTATAGAGTACTCGATCGGAAGAGTGCAACAGACTACCTTGGTCGGCTTGGTGATTTCCTTCACGCTACGGTGAAGTACCAGAAAGGAGCTCTTTTCCACCATTTCTGGCTAGAAAAATACCAACTTCTGACCGAGATACTTCACGAAATGCAATCTGTGCTGTCCGCACCCTTGACCCGTCCTGTCACTTTTCGGCTCTCCAAGGACGATCCTGAAGCATCCACTGACTAAACGCGTGGAGAGGGGGTCCGCGAAGGACATGTTTATCTCCGGCTTTCTCTCTCATTCCCCATCCGAGACCGAATCCTGGGCCGCCGAGTTCGCGAAAAAGCTCAAAGGCGGCGAGATCATCGCGCTCACGGGTGAACTCGGCGCGGGCAAAACCGTCATCGCCAAAGGCATCGGCAGAGGCTTGGGCGTGCGCGAGGAGGTTCTCAGCCCGTCCTTCAACTACTTGCTTGAATATCGCGGGCGGCTGCAACTTTTTCACGCCGATCTCTATCGAATTGACGGGCCGCAAGCTTTTCGCGCGCTGGGTCTCGATGAATACCTCGACCGTGGCGGTGTGATGCTCATCGAGTGGGCCGAACGCGTGAAGGACTCGCTGCCGCCGGAAACCATCTGGATCGAAATTGTACCCGGCGAGGGCGATCAGGAACGCCGCATTTCCTTGCGATGGAAGGACGCGTGATTCTCTGTCTGGAAAGCTCCGCCGACCCTTCGGTCATCGGCCTGGTGGACGGTGAAGACTTGCTCGCTGAGCGGGTGTTCTCCGAACGCGACCGCTTTGCCGACGAGGTGGAGAACATCTTGCGCGAAGCGAAGGTGTCTCCGCGCCGGCTCTCGCAAATCGCCGTTGGCATCGGCCCCGGATCATTCACCGGATTGCGCGTGAGCCTCGCCTTTGCCAAGGGCATGGCCCGCGCGCTCGCGATTCCCATCTGGCCGGTGTCCTCGCTGAAAGTCATCGCGGCGAATCTCGCGGCCTGTGGACAATCGGTGGCGGTGATTTCTCCCGCGCGCCGCGGGCAGGTGCACTACGCGCTCTTCGATTGCCTGCTGCTGGAGATGATCGAAGGTCCGGTCGTCATCGGTCATGCCGCGCTGCTGGAGCGCCTGCCGCCCGATGCTGTGCTGCTCGGCCCCGGAGTAACCAAACTCGAAGAGAACGCGCGCGCGGCGCTTTCGGATCGGATTCCTGCCGACGCGAACGCACATCGCCCGCACGCGCGGCATCTGGCCCGCCTGGCACGCGAAACGTGGCAGGATCTTCCGCCGCCCGACATCGGCGCGCTGGTGCCTGAATACGGACTGGATTTTCCCGCTTGAGTATGACTCCCGTGAAAAAATCTCCGCCCAAGCCGCGCATTCCCCTGCCGCGCAAACCGCCCAAGGTCATCGAGCCTCCCACCGTCTACAAGCGCAAACCCAAACATCCCAAGAGAGATCAGCAAACCGGACGGTAGCGACACAGCTTGCTGTGTCCTTTCTTCGTAGCGGCACACGGCAGTGAGCCTTGTCTTGAAACACAAACGACCGCATCATCCTGCGGTCGTCTTGTTTTTCCCCCCACTTCGTGGGGGGATGAAGGGGGGAGTTTTTGTGCCCGCTCGATTATTCCGGGCACGCGGGGACGCACAAAGAAAAAGCTGAAACCTGAAAGCGGAAAGCGGAAAGAAGACGAATGTTTTCAAGTCTCAAGTTTCAGGTTTCAAGTTTTCGGGCTTCATCCTTCATCCTTTACTCTTTCCCCACGTCAAACTCGTAGAGCATCTCCATCCGGTACGTCCGTGGCGGCATGCGATAGCGTTCCATCTCCTCATACGACGTGTTCAGGGCATTGTCCACTATGAACGCCAGCCGCGTGTTCTGATGAAAAAGCAGCGTCTCCCGAAAGCAGCAGCTTGCCCAATTCGAGACTCGCCGAATAGAACAGCCGCCACTTCGGCACGTAGGTGAGCGGCCCTTGGCCGTCAATATCCGTGTCGAGATGGGTCGCCGCCGCCGTCTGCCGCAGCCGCTCCGTGTAGCGCATCCATTCCGGCGGACGCTGATACATTCCATAGGTGGCATGCAGCCGCGTGAACTCGCGCGGCCCGCTGCTGCGCGTCAGCAAATTCACCACGCCGCCCATGGCGTTCGATCCGTAGAGCGCGCTGTACGCTCCCTTCACCACTTCCACCCGCTCGATAATGTCGTCGGGATACAGCCACCAGCTCGCGCCGTCGGTGTCGCTGATTATGGCCGGCTTGCCGTCCACTAAGAGCAGAGTGCGGTTGCCTACGCCGCCGCCCAACATGTCCGATGAGCCGCGAATGGAAAGATTCGACACCACCGGCCCGCCGGTGCGGTGCGCTTCCAGTCCCGGCACGCCGTCGAGCGCACGGTCCAGGGTTCCCGGCGAGCGCTCTTCCACTTCCGCCGCGCCCACCACTTCCACCCGCGTGGTCGCCAGCCGCGCGGTGGATTCCCGCGCCAGCGCCGTCACCACCACCTCATCGCCCGGCAAGAAGTCCGACACCAGCCGCAGGTCCACGCGCAGCGATTCGTCCTCGGCAATGGTGAAGGTCTGCTGCTGGCGGCGATATCCGATGTGCGAAATGCGCACCGTCCACGTGCCCGCCGCCGGCACGCGCAGATGATAGCGGCCGTCGGCATTGCTGGACGTGCCGCGCAGCGCCTCGGTCAGTTGCAGATTGACGCCTAACAATCCCTCTCCGCTCTTCGCGTCCGCCACCCGGCCGTAAATCACCGGCTCGGCGTGAAGAACAGACGCGGAGAAAAGAAGTGCGATGATGACAATACGGTTCACGAGTTGTAGGGACGCAGCTTGCTGTGTCCGTGTTTGATCGTCGTGGCGGTGTCCGTGACCCGCCCGGCGTTTTCCGATTATGAATGGTAGCGACACAGCCTGCTATGTCCGCTGTGTCCGGTTTCTCATTGCCCGGATGCGGGGTAGTGCCGCACGGCAGTGCGCTCTGTTGGCAAAATCAGGGATTCCCGCTGATGTCCACGTGAATCACGCCCCACGTGGCCGCGGTCGCGCCCAGAGTCACCGGATCAGGATCAACGTCCGAGCCCGCCGTGTAGCCGTACGCTCCGTAGAACGTGGGCACGTTGGGAGGAGGCAGGTTGTTCCAGAGCGAAACGTAGTAAGTTCCTGCGGGCAATCCCGTCATCGCATAGAGTGTCTCGCTGGGATTGGTGATCGCATAGTAGCCGGAGGGCATGCCCGAGGGCTCATGCTCCGGTGTGTACATGAACGTCGAAAACAGCACCAACAAGCCTTCCACCGGCCGGTTGCCGTTCACTCGTGCCACGCCGTCAATGCGGCCGCGCTCGTTGCAGCCCGGCACCGCCTGCAAACTGAAATACGCGTGAACGTCGCGCGTCACGGTCGGCTGACCTTCCGCAAACGTCACCGGTTCGGGCAGCGAGTCCGTGGTGTACGGCTCAGCGCCGCCCAGCCCGATAACGGGCTCATCGCAATGAATGCTGCTCACGGTCGGCGCCCGCCAGCCGATGGCCACCGCGCCATAAGTCCCCAGCGTGATCCCGCTGATCGTGTACGTCATCGTGTCCGGCCCGTCGCCGTTGGTGGTGTCGGGATCATGGAAATAGTGTGCCTCTGTGTAGTACGACGGCGGCCCCCCGGCAGCCTCTGCACACCAGGAACACGGAGTCGTGCTCCAGTTCTGGAAAATCGAGAGTTGCACCGTACCACTGTCCGGCCACATGCCGTGAAAAATCACCCGGCCTGCGAGCGTGCCGGTCACAGGCTCGTCCTCCTCGCTGCAACCCCACACCACTAACAGGGCCGCTGCCGCGAGCAGAAGGAGTCTCGCCGCATTCCTCGTGTCATGTCCTCCTTAAGTGTTGAAATCAATTCGTGCAATCGAGAGCGATTAATGACAATAAGATAATCAAACGAAGCAAATAAAGCCAGAAAAATCCTGCCCTAAATGCCCGCGCAGGTCAGTCGCGTTGCCAAGAGGCATCACCTCTCAGCATGTCTATTGAGCCTGTAAACTATTGTTATTTATTGTGGAACTTTCTTTTGACAGCGGGAGTAGCCTCTGTAACAGGTTTTTATGTCCGTTCGAGGCAAGGATCTGCACGTGACCAAGATCACCAAAAAAGTCAACATCCGGGCCAACCAGAGTCTTGAGAAATACCTCCAGGAAATCGGAGAAGTTCCCCTCCTTGTGCCCGAGGAGGAGATCAAGCTGGCCCGCCGCATCCGGCGCGGTGATCAGACCGCTCTCGAGCAACTGACCAAGGCCAACCTCCGCTTTGTGGTGAGCGTGGCCAAGCAATACCAGAATCAGGGCCTCTCGCTGGGCGATCTCATCAACGAGGGCAATCTCGGTCTCATCAAGGCCGCCAAACGCTTCGACGAGACGCGCGGCTACAAGTTCATTTCCTATGCCGTGTGGTGGATTCGCCAGTCCATTCTGCAGGCGCTGGCCGAGCAGTCGCGCGTGGTCCGGCTGCCCCTGAACCGCGTGGGCGCGCTCAACAAGATCGGAAAGATGTATGCGAACCTCGAGCAGGAGTACGAACGCGAACCTACTCCCGATGAGATCGCCGACATGCTCGAGATTTCTGCGGCCGAAGTCACCGACACGCTGCGCATGTCGGGGCGGCACCTCTCCATTGATGCGCCCTTCGCGCAGGGCGAGGACAACCGCCTGCTGGACATCGTGCACAACGACAACCAGCCGCCGCCCGATTCGCGCCTCATGCAGGAATCGCTGCGGCAGGAAATTGACCGCGCGCTGGCTACGCTCTCCGCGCGCGAATCTGAAGTGGTGCGGCTCTATTTCGGCCTGGGCCGCGAACATCCGCTGACGCTCGAAGAAATCGGCGAACTCTTCAAGCTCACCCGCGAACGCGTGCGGCAAATCAAGGAAAAAGCCCTCCGCCGCCTGCGCCACACCTCGCGCTCGAAAGCCCTGCGCACCTATTTGGGATAATTCACGAATTGTAGCGACATAGCTTGCTGTGTCCCTTTGTTTTGCGGCGGCGAATCTCCAGATTCGCCCCGTTTTTTTCTGGTCGCTGGCGACGCTGAGTCTCCCCCCACTTTGTGGGGGGACAAAAGGGGGGAGTTCGGGCTGTGGTGTCGCGTTTGAAGAACTCCCCCGTCTAACTTCCCCCACAGAGTGGGGGAAAAACTGGTGTCGCCCCCCACTTCGTGGGGGGACAAAAGGGGGAATGTTGTTGCGGATTTCTGCGGAAATGCTATCTTATGACCGCCGAAGGAGATCGCGCGTGAGTGTCATTACTCCCGAAAAGCAGGAACTTCCCAAGGGCGCGTTTCGCATGACCTACGAGCAGCAGCTCGCCGCCGTTCCCAAGGTCTTTCGCGCCTATTGGAAGAAGCTGGCTGAAAAAAACGGGTATTACAACAAGACCTTCATCCTCGAGTGGGCTGACGGTCTGGAAGACGCGCTCGTGCTGGATGCCGGCTGCGGGCAGGATTCCACGCTTAGCCGCCGCGGAAAACCGCTGCGCCGCATCGTCGGCCTCGATCCGTTGCGCGAAGATATGCAGGTCAATCGCACGCTCCGCCACAAAACTCAGGGCGTGCTCGAAGAGCTTCCCTTCGCCGATGAGACCTTCGCCGCCATTCACTGCGACTCGGTTTTCGAACACATCACCGATCCCGCCCGCGTCGTCGGCCAATTCTACCGCGTGCTCAAGCCCGGCGGACGGGTGCTCATCAACACCAACAGCGTCTTCAACCCCTTCATGTACCCCAACAAGTTTCTCAGCGTGCGCCAACGCGAGTGGATCAAGAAAAAAATGCGCATGGCCAGTGAAGGAACTTATCCCGCGCCCTATCGTATCAACACCCGCCGCCGCCTCGTCCGCTATCTGAGCAAAGCCGGCTTCCGCGACGTCCGCATCTACCGCTGGGGAGTGCCCAATCTCTACCGCCCGCGCTGGTTTCTGGTCCTGCAGCTTCTCATGGAACTTCTGGCCGAAACCCCGCTCTTCTGCGGTCTCAAGCACCGTCTCATGGCCACCTGCCGCAAGTGAGTGCCCGCACCCGCCGATGAACGGTTCATCTCCTCCATCCGCGCGCCGGCCGCGCTTCCTATTCGTCATCCAGTATCATTTCACGCGCCTGACCGGCGGCACCGAGATGCAAGCGTGGATGCTGGCCTGCGAGCTCGCCCGTCGCGGCTGGGACGTGCACTATGCCAGTGAAATGAACCGCGTGCCCGAGCCGCCTGTAATGGACGGCGTCATCCTGCACGGCCTTCCCGAAAACCCGTCCTACTGGCGCGGCAACCGCCGGCCCTTGCGCGATCTCATGCACGCCCTCGCGCCTGATGTGATCTACACCCGCATGTTTACTCCCTATCTCGGATACATGGTGATGGATGCGCCGCCCGGGGCCTTCACGGTCTGGAGTGCGGCCTCGGGCTACGACGTCCGCGCGTGGCCCTATCTCGCTCATGGTCGGCGCAGTCATCCCGGTCTGCTCTTTGTCCGCCGTATGCCCGTCTATCTCTGGCACAATTACCTCGCTCGCAAGGGACGCAAGCGCGCGCAGCTCGTTCTGGCCCAGCAGCGCGATCAGCAGCGTGATCTGGCCAAGCTGCGCGTCCGCGCTGAGATTCTGCGCAACAGCCATCCGCCCGTGCCCGAGAGCGAAGTGCAGCGGCACCAAGGCAAGCCGGTCGTCCTCTGGGCGGATTCGATCAAGCTCATCAAGCGGCCTGAGCTGTTCATCGAGCTGGCCCGGCGCTGCCGCGATCTGCCCGTCGAGTTCCTCATGATCGGCGGCATGCTGCATGAAAACTACCGCCCGCAAGTCGAGGCCGCCGTCCGCGAGCTGCCCAATTTCCGCTATGGCGGCTTCGTTCCGCTGAGCGAGGTAGAGCAGGTCTTTGCCGGCGCGCATCTGCACGTCAAGACCAGCCTGCCCATCGAGGGATTCCCCAACACCTTCGTTCAGGCGTGGCTGCACGGAGTCCCGGTCGTGTCCTATGAGAATGATCCCGAGAGCCTGTTGAATGAGCATAAGCTCGGCGTCTGCGCGACGCGCTTCGACGAACTCGAGCAGGCCGTGCGCGATCTGGTCAACCATCCCGAGAAGCGGCGCGAAATCGGCGCGCGCGCCCGCGTCTTCGCCCGAAGCGAATTCGATCTCCAGCATAATGTGGACCGCCTCGAGGGACTGCTTTCTTCCCGCGGTGTCCGCCTCCCGCGCGAAAGAAGGGATGAGGGATGAGGGATGAAAAACCCCTATGACCGCCGAGCCGGGTAAGTCTTCGCAACCCGGCCGGAATCGGGTTCTTTCTCGCCGTTGTCGGTCTCCCGACCGGCAATGGCGCAAAGTCAAACCACTACCCCCAGTCGCTCGGTCGGGGGAGTTGTGTTTCGCGGCGGCGTGTTCATGTAGCCATTCCG
Organism: bacterium; assembly: GCA_026394155.1. Taxonomy (GTDB): domain Bacteria; phylum Electryoneota; class RPQS01; order RPQS01; family RPQS01; genus RPQS01. The sequence continues at coordinate 13,050 of JAPKYT010000144.1, forward strand.
ATTAGCCTCCCTTCGCAATTCGTGGGCGTACATAGTAGTTCCTAATAATCAATGCCATAGAATTCTCTCAATCTCTGATTCCGACCACCACTCTGTTGACATATCCATCATTTGTCGGTATCTTCAATCACGCATGGATTCTGCTGGGGATTCGTGCCGGCGTATACCTCCTGACGAGCGAATCCTCCTCTGAAAAAGTGGCAGGGTTCGCTCGATTTTGTTGGGTAGAATCTGAACGCTGCTACACCATCACTTGCGTTGCAGGACACCTTGGTAGGCCCCGAAGAGCGGCCGACGTTCACTTGGCTGTCCATATTGTCCTCGTTCCGTCATGGCTGGCAGGATTCCACCTGAGGAGGTTTAAATGGTCGCCCATTCTCGGCTGTTGGTGCTGCTGACATTCACGGGCATTGTTGTGGGTGATGGCCTGTGGGCGCAGCCCACAGTGCCTCTTGAATTGGAACGAACCATCAGCCTCGGAGTCACTCCTGCGGTCTGGGATGTAATGCCGACATGGCACGGCGTGTATTACTGGGTTGCAGCTGTCGCGAGCCCTGCCGATTCGTCCCGCATTTATTGGGGCCGGACTGATCTGAGTAACGTTGACAGCTTTTCCGTCGGCGGTGGTGCACCGACCTTCATCTCAGGTTTCTTTCGTGCCAACTATGAACCTAACGTCGTCTTGGCAATTCGCCAGTACGGTCCACGCCCCTGCGATTGGTGCGCCTACAGTGAGACTCTCACCTGTAGAATCTATCGCCTCCCGGACGGAGTGCCCGATAGCGCGCAATGGACTTACCAATCCAGTGAATACTATGGCGTCGCGCATGGAGAACATAACTTAGTCAACGGGTTCGCCGTGAATCTTACAATCGCTGCGCAACAACCGCCGGATGTCACGGTCTCCCTGTCGGCGGTCGTTAGCCGGTATGAGTACTATTGGGTATATCTCATCAATTACGGCCACAATGGAACGGCGGAACGTACAGCCTGGCTATTGGTAAACATGTTGGCTGGAACAGCATGTCGCGTAGCACCACTAAGTACGCCGCACTTTGTTTACAATCCGGTGAATCAGGTAAGCGCAACTTTGTGGAACGGCCCGTTGTATGTCGGAAGTCGGGGAGCGGTGACTTACACCACTGACCATTCGCCGCCCGACTGGGCTGGCTATGGATATGCGTCGCGAACTCAGCGTTTAGACGATTCGACTTTGAGTAGCGTGGCCTATCACGGGACGTGGGCTCCTCAGCCAATCTCCTACCGTGGATTCGCGTCAGGATACGACATGTTGCACGATCGTTATGTTCAAGTGGAAGACATGGCTACGCGGTGCGAAGCGTGGGCCGCTGGCGATACGACGCCAATATGGTCTGTGGCTCGATCCTACAGCTTCTTTCTGCAAGCCTACGCAATTGACGGTGAAGCCAGTGAACAAGTCCTTGGCTACGACCCGGCAAGCCGCGCATTCGATGTGATGGACATTGCGACCGGTGACGTTTTGGCTCGGACATCCCCACTCGATTCGGCCTTCAACAACGTTATCTGTATTGGCCGCTATCATCGTGAAACCCTGCGCTTGGCTGTTAGATACGGAACTGAAATTCGCATCTATGGCTTCGGCAGTCCCGTCGCGACACGAAACTGGCCGGAACGACCGATTGCCCAAGAGGTAGCGCTTTTCCCCACGTTTCCCAATCCATTCAATGCTACGGCGACGATTGCTTACAGTCTTCCAAGAGCGGGACAGGTTTCGTTGCGGGTGTTCGATCTGCTGGGCCGTGAGGTTGCGGTGTTGAAAGACGGCTTTTCCGCAGCCGGAACCTATCGCATAATGTTTGACGGCAGCGCTCTGGCATCAGGAATCTACTTTGCACGGCTCGATGCAGACCGATTCTCGGAGACGAAGAAACTTGTGCTGATGAAGTAACAAGGAATGAGAGCAAGGACGAGAGGAATTCTGGACACGTACGGTGTCCCGAACAACATTCTCGAGACCTTTTTGGACAGTTCCCTACCCCCAGCCGCCCGGCTGGGGGTTCGCGCTCAAAACGCGTGCCCGAAATTGAAATACAGCCCCGTCGTCTCGCGCCCCAACCCGGCGTCCACACGCACCACAAACGTATCCATATAAAACCGCAGGCCGAAGACCGGGTTTGAGGCCCAATCGCGCCGGCTGAGCTCTTTCACGTTGTGCCACACTCGCCCCGCGTCCATGCCCGCCACGCCGCCGAATCGCCACCAAATCGGAAAGCGCAGCTCGGCATTGGCCAGTGCGGCCGCCTGATCGAGATAGCGGTCCTGCGGTGAGCCGCGCAGCGTGCTGTTGCCGCCGATGGACGGCAGAACCTGCACCGGCAAGTCGTCGCCC
>JAPKYT010000053.1 GCA_026394155.1 bacterium
GGCATTCATCTCATTGATCTGCGCAAAACTCAAGAGTGCCTGACCAAGGCCTGCGCCGCGCTGAAGGAGATTGCCAGCCGCGGAGAGCAGGTCTTATTTGTCGGCACCAAGGCGCAGGCGCGCGACATCATTCTGGCCGAGGCCCGACGGGCCGGCCAACCCTACGTCAGCGAGCGCTGGCTGGGCGGCGCGCTCACCAACTTCCAGACCATCCGTCAGGGCATCAAGACCCTCAATTCTCTGGAAAAGAAAATGACCGACGGCACCTTCGAGAAGATCTCGAAGAAAGAGCGGCTCACGATCGAGCGTCGTCGCGCCAAACTGCTGCAATCCATCGGCGGCATTCGCGAAATGAACCGCTTGCCCGGGGCGGTGTTCGTGGTGGACACCCGCCGTGAACGCATCGCCGTGGCTGAGGCTCGCCGCCTGGGCGTTCCGGTGGTGGCCATCGTGGACACCAACGTGGACCCGGATCTGATCAACTATCCGGTTCCGGCCAATGACGATGCCTTCAAGTCCATCGCCCTGATCACGCGATCCCTGACCGATGCCTTGACGGAAGGGCAGGCGCTGTACAAAGCCAGTCCACATCTGCACGAGGCGGTTCCCGAGACCGCGCAGCGCGATCAGGACCATCGCGAGAGCCGTCCGCGGGAAGGGCGTCCCGGCGGGGAGCGCGACCAGCGGCGGCGGCGCGTGCGCCGTCCCGATGAACGGCGGCCCGAAGCGCATACAGGCGAAGAAAAACCGCAGGCGCCCGAAACCCCGCCCGCTCCCGCCAGTGAACCCAAGAGTGCGGAGGCTTCGGAGAACTGACGCGGCGTTCCGCGCCGATGGAAACGGACTTTAGAACGAAGAACACAGAGGATACCGTGTCGGAACAGGAAATCAGCGCCGGATTGGTGGCGGAACTGCGCCGCGAGACCGGTGCGGGCATGATGGACTGCAAGAAAGCTCTGGCGGAATCGAGTGGCGACAAGGCGAAAGCCCTCGAATACCTTCGCAAGAAGGGAAAGGCCGCCGCGGCGAAGCGCGCCGACCGCAGCGCGGATCAGGGAGTGGTCGTCATCCGCGTCAGCGATGACGGACGGAGCGCTGCACTGGTGGAAGTCAACAGCGAGACGGATTTCGTGGCGCGCAACGAGTCGTTTCGCGCCTTTGCCGCCGACGTGGCGTCACTCCTGCTGGCCTGGAAGGATGCGGCGGGCAAGACCGCCGAGGATCTGAAAAACCAGACCCTGCCTTCCGGTGTGAAAATCGGCGATGCTCTGACCGACTTGACCGGCAAGATCGGCGAGAAGCTGGTGCTCGGCAAGTTTGCACGCGTGCAGGCGCCCAACGGCTTCATCGGCACCTATGTGCATTCCGATTCCAAGCTGGGCAGCATGGTGGTGCTCGACGGCGTCAACGGTACGAGCCCCGAGGTGCAGACGTTGGGGCGGGATCTGGCTATGCAGGTTGCCGCCATGCCTCCGCTGGTGGTGCGCCGGGAGGACGTTTCTGCCGACAAGATCGAATACGAGCGCGGCGTGGAAATCGAACGCGCCCGCGCTGAGGGCAAGCCCGAACCTGCCGTGGCCAAGATCGCGGAAGGCCGCATTAACAAGTGGCTCTCCGAAGTGGCGCTGATGGAGCAGGCGTTCGTCAAGGACCCGAAGGTGGCGATCCGCGGTCTGGTGGCCGCTGTCGGCAAGAAGGTCGGCTCCGAGATCCGCGTCAAATCGTTCGTCCGCGTGCGCGTGGGCGAGTCGTCGTAGTCGCGAGAGACAGACCTGAACTACCACCGCGTTCTGCTCAAGTTGTCGGGCGAATCGCTGGTCGGTGACCGCGAATACGGCATTGACCCCGCGACGCTGAAGGCCATGGCCGAGGAAATCGCCGAGGTTCACGCGCAAGGCGTGGAGCTGGGGATCGTGATCGGCGGCGGCAACATCTTCCGCGGGCTCAAGGGCGCCGCTTCCGGTATGGATCGGGTCAGCGCCGATCAAATGGGGATGCTGGCCACGGTCATCAATTCGCTGGCTTTGCAGGACGCTCTCGAGCGGCTGAACGTGGTCACACGCGTTCAGTCGGCCATTCCCATACAAGCCGTCGCCGAGCCTTTTGTCCGCCGCCGCGCGCTGCGGCACCTCGAGAAAAACCGCATCGTGATTTTCGCCGCCGGCACCGGCAGTCCGTTTTTCTCCACCGATACCGCCGCTGCGCTGCGCGCCACGGAGATCAAGGCGGAGGTTCTCATGAAGGGCACCAAGGTGGACGGCATCTACACCGCCGACCCAGTGACCGACCGCAACGCCACCATGTACAAGCACATCAGTTACATGCAGGTGGTGGAGCGCCAATTGCGGATCATTGACTCGACGGCGGTGACCTTCTGCATGGAAAACGGAATTCCCATCCACGTGTTCAATTTCAAGATCCGCGGCAACCTGCTCCGCATCTTGAACGGCGAGGACATTGGCACTAAGATACACGGGTGACCGACCATGCTCAAACCCATTGTGGCGGATTGCGAAGTGCGCATGAACAAGTCGGTGGAAAAGCTCCGGCTGGAGATGGCGCACATCCGCACCGGCAAGGCTTCGGTGGGACTGGTGGAGCCCCTGAAGGTGGAAGTCTACGGCACGGAAATGCCCATCACGCAGGTGGCTTCGCTGTCCACTCCGGACGCGCGCACCATTGTGATTCAACCGTGGGATCGCGGCACCATCGGCGCGATTGAAAAGGCCATTCAGAAATCGGACCTCGGGCTCAATCCGATGAGCGACGGAACCTTGATCCGGCTGGCGGTGCCTCCTCTCACCGAGGAACGCCGCCGCGAACTCGTCAAGGTGGTCAAGAAATATGCGGAAGAGGCCAAGGTGGCTCTGCGCAACATCCGCCGCGATGCCAATGAGCACATCAAGCGCGAAGAGAAGAACCACGAGGTCCCCGAAGACGACAGCCGCAAGACACAGGAACGCATTCAGGAAATGACCGACAAGCACATCAAGGACATGGATCACCTCTTCGAACTCAAGGAGAAGGAGATCCTCGAGACCTGACGGACGGTCGAGGTCGAGACGACACCGCATGAACCACATTTCTGCACGCCGGGCGGATGAGATCTTTCGAGCGGCGGCGGGCAAGCAAATCGCCGTGTTAGGAGACTTCATGCTCGACCGGCACCTCATGGGATCGGTGCGCCGCATCAGTCCCGAAGCCCCCGTGCCGGTGGTCGAGGTGGAATCCGAAACGACCGGACTGGGCGGAGCGGGGAACGTGGTGCAGAATCTCGCCGCGCTGGGGGTCGTGCCGGTGGCTTTCGGTGTGGTCGGCGATGATGCCGCGGGTCAGGTGCTGCGCGGTCATCTCGAGAGCATCGGGGCGCTGACGGACGGCATGCTGGTGTCCCGTTTCCGTCGCACCACCGAGAAAATGCGCATCATTGCGCACGATCAGCACGTGGTTCGGGCCGATCGCGAGAGCGCGGAGGATATCCGGCCCGATGACGAAAACCTCCTGCTGGAGAAACTGGATGCCGCCCTGTCCGGCCTCCGCGGTCTTATCCTTCAGGACTACAACAAGGGCGTTCTGACCAGCCGGGTGATCGAAGAATCGCTGAAGCGGGCGGCGGCCAAAGGCGTTCCCGTTTCCGTGGACCCGAAGTTCGATCACTTCTTTGACTACCGGCGCGCGCACCTGTTCAAGCCCAACGTACGCGAACTCGAGCGCGCACTGGGGATGCGAATTCAGACGGACGACGATCTGAGCGCGGCCGGTAAGCAACTCATTGATCGCCTATTGCCGGATGTGCTGATGGTCACCCGCGGCGAGCGGGGAATGACCCTCTTTCTCGACCACCAGCGCGTGGAGCACATTCCTACGCGGGCCAAGAAGGTGCATGATGTTTCGGGCGCGGGAGACACGGTTATTGCCGCCTGCGTGGCGGCCGAGGCGGGAGGAGCCGGCCCGGTGGAGGCGGCGGTGATCGCAAACTACGCGGCCGGCGTGGTCTGCGGCGAGGTGGGAGTGGTCCCCATCGAACGCGAGCGCCTGCTAACGGAGATTTCCGAACAGGACTGATTTTCGACGGGCGACTAGCTCAGCTGGTTAGAGCGCTGGTCTCACATACCAGAGGTCATAGGTTCAAGTCCTATGTCGCCCACCATGAGCCCAACACCTGCTCTCCGCGGGCTGCTGTCGCGCTTAGACGCGGCCCGGCGCTGCCGCATCGAACGCATTCAAGGCGGCACCATCGTTTTCACCAACGGCGTCTTCGACGTCCTGCACCGCGGTCATCTCGACTATTTGCGCGAGGCGCGCGCCTTGGGGAGTATGTTGATCGTCGGCTTGAACAGCGACGAATCGGTGCGCCGCATCAAAGGCCCGAAGCGACCGCTCTATTCAGAGGAGGACCGCGCCGCCGCTCTGGTGTCTCTGCGCTTCGTGGATTTCGTGGTGATCTTCGACGAGGATACTCCCCTGTCGCTCATCGAGGAACTGAATCCGCACCTGTTGGTCAAGGGCGGCGACTATCTGCCGGAAAACGTGGTCGGCTATGATCACGTCACTCGAAACGGCGGGCGGGTGATCGTCATTCCTTTTAAGGAAGGGTATTCCACCAGCCGGCTCATCGAGACCGTGGTGGAGCGGTACGGTTGATCCATGTTTGAAGATCTCACGGCACGGCTGGATCAAGTTTTCCGAAATCTGCGGGGAATCGGAAAACTGACGGAAGCAAACATCCGCGAGAGCCTGCAAGATATCCGGCGGGTTCTGCTCGATGCGGACGTGAACGTGCAGGTGGCGCGTGAATTTTTGACTCGAGTCGAAGAACGGGCCGTCGGTCAGGAAGTCCTGAAATCGGTTTTACCGGCGCAGCTCATCGTCAAGATCGTCTATGACGAGCTGGTGCACCTGTTAGGGGAGAAAGAGAGCCGGCTGGCGAGTTCTCCGCAACCGCCCACGGTCCACATGGTGGTCGGTCTTCAAGGTTCGGGAAAGACCACTTTCTGCGCCAAGCTGGCGCGTCATCTGAAAACCAAGGGCAAGCGGCCGTTGCTGGTCGCTGCTGACCTGCAACGCCCGGCGGCGCAGGATCAGCTTCAGGTGTTGGGAGATTCCATCGGAGTGCCCGTCTTCCGGGGGAGCGGTAAGGATCCGGTTCTGGTGTGTGAGGACGCGCTGAAACACGCGCGCCGCATCAGTCTCGATCCGGTTATTCTCGACACCTCGGGCCGGCTGCACGTGGACGACGATCTCATGGCCGAGCTCGAGCGCATCCAGAAGGTCGTGCGGCCCGCTGAAATCCTGTTTGTGGCCGACGGCATGACCGGTCAGGATGCGGTCAATTCGGCGCGTGCCTTTCACGACCGCTTGCAGTTCACCGGCAGCGTGTTGACCAAGATGGACGGCGATACCCGCGGCGGCACGGCCCTGTCCATCGTGCACGTCACCGGCAAACCGCTGAAGTTCGTATCGGTCGGCGAGAAGCTCGAGGCTCTCGAACCGTTCCACCCCGATCGCATGGCGGGGCGCATCCTCGGCAAGGGCGACATCGTCAGTCTGGTGGAGAAGGCGCAGCAGGTGGTGGGCGAGGATCAGGCCGCCCGCATCGAGGCCAAACTTCGTCGCGCCGAGTTCACGCTCACTGACTTCTTGGATCAGCTTCAGCAGCTCAAGAAAATGGGTTCGCTGCAAAGCCTGCTGGGCATGATCCCCGGCATGGGCGCGCAAATGCGCGACGTTCAGGTGGACGAGCGTGGCCTGAAGCACATGGAAGCGCTGATCCTCTCGATGACTCCGCGGGAGCGCGACCATCCCGGCATCTTGAACGCGCGGCGTCGCCGGCGCATCGCGGCGGGAGCGGGACTCACGGTGCAGCACGTGAACCGTCTCATCCAGCAGTACGATCAGATGGTCGCCATGATGAAGAAGCTGCGCAAGGCCGGGCCCGGCCAGATGCGGCGCGTCATGGGCGGCAATTGAAACGCTTGTTCTAAATCAAACCATAGGGATACTCGTGTCCGTTCGCATCCGACTAACCCGCGCGGGGCGCAAGAAAGTGCCGCACTACCGCATTGTGGTGATGGATTCTCGCAAGCGCCGTGACGGCGCCTATCTCGACCAGCTCGGCACGTATCATCCGCGCCAGCAGCCGGCGCAGCTGACCATTGACGAGACGAAGGCGCTGAAGTGGCTCATGGCCGGCGCACAGCCGTCCGACACCGTGCACAGCCTGCTCTCGGGTCAGGGCATTCTGCTTCAGTTCGATTTGATGAAGCGGAACGCGGCGCCGGAGGTCGTGGCCGAAAGCGTAGCGAAATTGAAGAGCGCGCGGGCCGAGCGCGATGCGCGTCGAGCGCACGCTCGCACGTCCAAGCGCAAGGCCAAAGCCGCGGCCGCGGAGACACCCTCCGAGACCACACAGTCTGCGTGATTGTTCTCCTATTTCTTCTGGGGTGATCCGGCTATGGAAGAGTTCATCAGCTTCATCGTCAAGCATCTGGTGGACAACCCCGACGCTGTCCGGGTGGAGTGCGTGGAGAAGGAAACCGGACGGCATTTGTACCGCCTTAAAGTCGGCGACGGGGATTTGGGACAGGTCATCGGCAAAGAAGGCAAGACCGCCAAGTCCATCCGCACGCTGGTCATCGCCGCCGCCGCGCGCAAGGGTATGCGGGCCGGGTTTGAGATCGTGGATCCCGCGCGACCTTCTGAAGACACCGTGGCGGTGTGACCCGGACTTTCGTCACCGTGCGGCCGGATGACCTGCGCGCTGTGGGAGTGGTGGTCGGCGCGCACGGCTTGCAGGGCGCGCTCAAGCTGAACCCGCTCTCGGACTTTCCCGAGCGGTTTCAAGCGCTGAAGACCGTTTACCTGACGCGCGGCGACGAAATCATCATGGAAGCGCAGGTCAAGCGCGTGCGTTATGCGGTCGCGCAAGTTCACCTCACCTTGCGCGAAGTCACGACCCGCGAAGCGGCCGAGGCGCTGACCGGTGTCGAAGTGTGCGTGCCGGACAGCGAAACATGGGCGCTGCCCGAAAACGTCTACTACGCTTCCGATCTTCTGGGGTTCGAGGCAATCGGCGACGACGGCACGAAAATCGGAGTCGTGCGCGACGTTCGCACCGGCCCGCAGGGCATTCTCGAGATCGCGCAAGGGACTCAGGAGTATCTGGTTCCTTTCGTGGACGAGTGGGTGGGGAGGATAGACGCGGAGAGTCGCACCATTGAAATTCTCAATTGGCGGCGGCTGCTCTCCCCGGAGACGGTGAAAGGACCCTCCGAGCCCGATGGTCATTGACATCCTCACCGGCTTTCCCGAGGTCTTCAGCGGCCTCGTCAACAGCTCCATTGTTCGCGGTGCGCTCCTGAGCGGCGCGGTCGAGATCTGGGCGCATGACCTGCGCCACTACACCGACGACCCGCACGGCAACATGGACGACGCACCCTATGGCGGCGGAGCGGGCATGGTGCTCATGGCGCAGCCGGTGTTCGCCGCGGTGGATGCTCTGACCAAGATGCGCGGCGGAAATCCCGTGCGCATATTCCTTACGCCGCAGGGGGAGCTGCTGACGCAAAAGCGCGTTCGCGAGCTTGCCGGCAGCGGCTGGCTCCTGTTGCTGTGCGGCCACTATAAGGACGTGGACGCCCGCGTCCTGGCGCGTGATCCGTGGATGGAAATCTCCGTCGGCGACTACGTGCTCAGCGGAGGAGAGATTCCGGCGGCAACTCTGGTGGACGCGGTGGTGCGGCTTCTTCCCGGAGTCCTTAGCGATCCTCAATCTGCCGACAGCGACAGCTTTGAAGACGGCCTGTTGGACGCGCCCTATTACACGCGGCCCGAAGAGATCGAAGGTCTGCGCGTTCCCGATTCGCTGCTCAGCGGGCATCACGAACGCATCCGGCAATGGCGTTTCGATCAGCGCCTGGAACGAACGCGCCAGCGCAGGCCGGACTTATGGAACCGGTGGCGGGAACGTCACTCGACGGACGAAAAAAAGTGAAGCAACCATAAAGCGTCATCATGAATCGCATCGCCAATTGGACGCAGGATGACCTGCGCAAAGATATCCCAAGCTTCGGACCCGGTGACATGGTCAGCGTCTGGGTTCGAGTGATTGAAGGGGATAAAGAGAGGCTGCAGGCTTTTCAGGGTACCGTCATCGGGCGGCACGCCGGCGGGCTTGACGAGACCTTCACCGTGCGCAAGATCTCCATGGGCGTGGGCGTGGAACGCATCTTCCCGCTGCATTCGCCCGCCGTGGCGCGTATCGAAGTTCTGCGTCACGGTCGAGTCCGCCGCGCCAAGCTGACCTTCCTGCGCAATCTCAAGGGCAAGAAGGCGCGCATTCGCGAGAAGACGCGCGCTATCGTCGCCGTCGAGAACGAAGCGGCGGCCGACGAAAAGTCCGCATCGTGATTCTGCGGGGCTCTTCCGGAGTCCCGCCTGTTCGCTCTTTCATTTTCACCCGCGGTTGGTGTCCGCTTCGGGCGGAAGAATAGGGAAGACGGTGAAAGTCCGTCGCTGAGCCGCAACTGTGACGCACGGGCCGCGTGGCCTGTTGCCCAGCCAGGAGACCTGCCAGCCGTGCATTAGCCCTTCGGACGTAAGGTTCAGGTGGAGGCTCTCCGCGTGGGCGGAGAGATGGCCATGAGTCTCGAAACCCGGCTCGGGCGGTCGCCGCTTCTGCTCACGCGCATGGCGGCCTTCGTGGCGGTGGGAATCGCGCTGGGTCTTGCTCTGGCGGCCATTCCCAACGTCGAGCTTGTTACCGCCGTCAGTTTCATGTCCGGTTTTCTGCTGGGGGCGCGCGCGGGCGTTGTCACCGGCGGGCTCATCGAGGCTCTGTTCGCCGGTTTCCACCCGCTGGGCAGTTCACTGGGTCTTGTCCTGATTGCGCAAATGGCCGGCATGGCACTCGCCGGACTTCTCGGAGGAGTGGCGGCGCGCGTTACGGGTCCGTCCCGCCGGGGAATCCGCTACGCCGCCAGCATCGTTCTGGCCGGTGCTGTGGCCACCATCGTTTTCGACGCTCTCACCAACCTGGCCTTTCCCGTGATGGCCGGGTTTTCTCGCTCTCAGACTTTGGTCACATTGGCCGCCGGTGTTCCCTTCGCGGCTATCCATCTGTTTTCCAATCTGCTTATCTTCGGTGTCATTGTCCGTCCTTTGATCCCCCGGCTCGAAAGAGTGTGGCTCGCCTCGTGAAACGGATCATCCTCGTTGCCCTTCTTTGCCTTCTGCCCGTGTCGGTTGCCTTGGCCCAAGGACCGGTCTTTCAGCAGACCGATCTGTGGGCCCTTCCCTACGAAGACTTGAGTGATCTTCTGCGGCGCTATCCGGGAATGTACCCTCTCGACTACGGAACACTGGGTGCGCCCATGGCCTTCCGGCCGTGGAATCTTCATCCGTGGGAACTTCGAGTTGAGCGGGATGGAATCCCGCAGAATCGCCGCTTCGACGGTTTGTACGAACCCAATCTGCAACCGGCAGGCGAACTGGAGACCATCCGCTATGACTTTCTATCGGGCGGCGCGGCGGGATTATTCTCGCTGACCACCCGCACGCTGAAAGCCGACACGCCGTACACCGAGTTCCAAATCCGCGAGGGTTACTACGGCTACGGAACTGTGGACTTCGCCCACGGCCAAAGGCTGCATCGTTCGCTCACCCTTGAGATGACCGGCCGCCTCGGATGGTACGACGGCATGCGCACACCGAGCGCATCGCGCGCGACCAGAGTGCGCGGCCGAGTGGGCATGGATCTCGGCCGGCGGTGGCGCGCTCAGGCGACGTATTCGGGTTCGAATGTGAAAACCCAGTTTCTCCTGAACCCGCGCCACGATTATGTGCCGTCCCGTGTGGAAGGCATTCTCGAGGTTTTCGAGAAGGACTCGCTGCGCACGGTCTGGAGTCCGTCTCTCACCATCTACTCGCGTGAGGACCGTGAAACGTGGGGTTCTCCTTGGCGTGCGCGCGAACTCAACTCCGGTCTAATGGCCGAGGTGCATGCGCAGCTCGCCCGGCAGCATTTCACATTCCGTCACTTTGACTCATGGACGGAAATCAACTTCCCGGGCATGACCCGGCGCAGCGAGTTGGCAATGGGTTTGACGGCGCGCGACTCGTTGGCGTTGAGCGTCGTCGCTCTGGATCTCCGCGCGGGAATTCGCCGCGAGTCGGGCTGGTCACCCGGCGGCGAAAGTGATCAGCGATGGCTGGCGGATTTTTCAGCGCGCGCTGAAACGCAGTCCTGGCGGAACGTTCGCGTGCGCGCGGGAGGAAGCTACTCCGAAAGCGCCGTTCCCATCGGGTGGTGGAGAGGCGAATACCGTTTGGCGGACAGGCCTCTGGTCATCGCGCCGGAGATGACAAATCTGACGCTTGATTACGCGGGTTCTCATCAGGGCGGTCCGCCGGTGGATCGTTACCTCGGTTCCGAGTTCGGATTGCGCTGGTCACGCGGGCAGGCACTCTGCGATCTGGCCGTGTTGACCATCGCCCGTCCCGGCGACTTTTCCAGCCGTTTCGTGGTCGGCGATACGGCCGTCCGCCTGATCCACGAACGCGATCCGAACCAAGAGACACAGGTGGGCGTCGCGGCTGACGCGGTGATTCCGCTGTGGTACGGCCTGCGGATTGAATCATGGTGGTTCCGGCAGGCCAACAGTTCGGACGTGGGCGAATCCAGCGACGCGCGGGGGTGGAGCCGTTTGTACTTCGAGCGAGCCTTCTTCAAATCACCGCTGACCATTCGCAGCCACCTCAGCTATGAGTACCTTGGTAGGCGCTGGGCGTTCTCCGACGGCTTCCCGGCAGGAGTCTCCATCGGGCCAAGCCATTTGTTCGGCTTTCGCGTCTCGGCCACCGTGCGCGGCGTGACCCTCATCTGGGGGACAGAAAACGTGCTCAAGGAGCGTTACTCGTTCATGCCCGGCTATTGCATGATCGCCAAAGAGGAGTACTTGGCGTTCATCTGGAGACTTTGGCTGTGATCGTGCTGCTGCTGATTCTGACAGCCATTTGCGGCGAAGCGTTGGCACAGGCCGGAGCCGGCATCGAAGTGCGATGCACGCCGGCGACGGCGGTGGCAACTCTGTGGCCCGGCAATCAAACGCAGCGCACCGATGCCGGGGGCCGCATTGTATTCGACGGTCTGGCGGCGGGAACATACCGGCTGGAGATCTGTGCCGCCGGATTTGCCGTGCAGGATAGCACGCTTCAAGTAGCCCACGGTGAGCGGGTCTCTTTGGTCATCATTCTCGAGCCTCTGGCGGTAACGCTGCCCGAAATCACCGTGGAGAGCGCGCGCGACCGCGAATCCCGCCGTTCCTTCAGCCGCCGTGAGATCGAGGCCAGTGCGGCGCGCAGCCTGCCCGATTTTCTGAAGGATGCCGCCGGACTCGACCTGCGGAGTGACGGCACGGCGGGAGGAGTTCAGACTCTGCGCATCGGTGGCTCTCAGCCCGAGCACGTTCTCGTGTTAGTGGATGGCCGCCGGCTTCAGAACGTGGGCTCGGGCGAAGCGGACTTGTCCGCAGTTCCTCTCGAGTGGGTCGAATCTGTCGAAGTCACGCGGGGTGGAAGCCCCGAATTCGGGGGTGAAGCCATCGGCGGAATTCTCCGCATCACCACGCGCAAAGGCGAGCAGAGCGACTTGGCCGCCGACGTGGAGTACCGCCCAACCTGCACGCGGGCAACTTGCTCGCGCTCCGACCATTTCGGCTCCGTGTTTGTTTTCTTGTCTCTCACACGAACGCAAGGGCCCGGTGACTTCAAGTATACTATCACCGAAGATGATGGAACTGGCCCATTTACGGTCAATTTGGACAGCAGCTTCCGGCGTGCGAATGCCGACATAACGCGCGACCAAATGCTGGCCAAAATCCGTTCTCCCATTCACGGTGCCGGTATGCTCGAGATCAGCGGCGCTCTCGACCGAGCTAACCGCGGCATGCCCGGCTATTTGGCACCGCAGCTCACGCCTCTCGCTCGCCAGAACATGCGGCAGGAAGCCTTCAACGCCAGGCTGGTGCACGACCGGAAATCGTTGTCGCTGGAGGCACGAGCGTCCTACCAGCGGGATCGCCGCGAATATGTAGACTCCGACCCGCTGGCTCTGGTGCACGAGAGCCGGGAATCGAGCGATCAATGGGACATCGAGAGTCGCGCGAGCTTCGTCCGCGGAAAGAGCGCGCTCTCCGGCGGCGCGCAAGTCGGCCGCGAAACCTTGTTCAGCGAATCTATCGCCCATAGCGGCGCCGCGCGGAATCGCACGGCAGCATGGACTCGTCTGCGCTGGAGCGCGCTCTCTGACCGTAGCACCCGCCTATCCCTCGCGGCTTGTCCCGCTCTGCGATGGGAACGGTATGATAACGAACAGGTGCTCTTGCCCAGCGCGACGCTCGCGCTTGAATCGGCCCGGCGCGTCCACATCGGTGCGGAAGCCACCTGGGGACGCTCCTATCACGCGCCTTCGCTGTATTCTCTCTTTTGGCTTGACGATCAGGTGGCGCAGGGCAACCCGGATCTTCGTCCCGAGCTTTCGCAGGAACTCACCGGCAGTCTCCACGCCCAGAGTTCATCGGCGAATCCGAGCCGCGCCGAGCTGTGCGTTTCTGATCAGCGTGTCGAGGACCTCATCATCTGGCGGCGGACGTTCGACAACCGCTGGAAACCGTTCAACCTCAAGCAAGCGCACATCCGGACGCTCGACCTGTCTGCCGAGCAGGCACTATGGAAAGAGCAGGTGAAGGTCTCCGGCGGCGCAAACTGGACGGAAGCGCGCGATGCCACCGATGACCGCAACACGGGCGGCAAGTACCTCACGTTTCGCGCACCGCGGTCCCAGCGGCTCGGCGTCGAGCTTCGCGCGCGCGGCTTCGATCTGCTGACCCGCATGCGCTGGGTGTCGGCGCGCCCGGTTTTGGAGACCAATTCCAAGTGGCTTCAGGCCTACCGAATCTTGGATCTTCGACTCTCCTATGCGCTGCACACGAAAGGGGCGCAGATCGAGCCCGCCATCGGCGTGGACAACGCGCTCGATGAGGATTATCGCTTGATTCGCTTCGCTCCCATGCCGAAGCGGGAGTGGTTCATCGCCGTCCGAATCGTGCAAGTGTAAGGAGTGATGAGTTGCTCTGGCGTTTCATGGTCATGCTGTTGCTGATTGCCGTCCGGTGCCGGGCGGACACGCGCCTCTACGTGGTTCAGTACAATGACGAGTCGCTGGGACGGATTCATCCGGCGAGCGGCGCCGTCAATGCCCACGTGCTGGACTTGGGTTACGGCTGCAATGAGATTGTCGCTCACGGATCGCGGCTTTATGTGACCAATTCGCTCATCAACACCGTGCAGGAAATAGATGCCGAGAATCAAGTCACCCTGCGCGACATTCCCACCGCGGGCGGTGTCAATCCGTACTCTCTCGCGGCGCTGAATAACGACACTCTGGCCGTGACGAACTTCGTCACCAACAACGTGCTGCTCCTGCGCATCTCGGACGGGCAGATCGTGGGCAGCCTACCTGTGGGGCTTGCACCCGAAGGGATTCTTGCCCACGGAGACCGGCTGTACGTGTGTCTCACTCGCTACTCGGCTCAGGGCTATGGGCCGGGGCGTGTAATGATCTACGACCGTAGCACGCTGACGCTCGTAGATAGTCTGTCGGTCGGCGTGAACCCGCAGTTCGCAGCCGTGGATGACCGCGGCCGCTTGCACGTCGTGTGCACCGGCAACTACACGAACATACCGGGGGAAATCCACGTCTTCGACTTAACAAGCCGGGAGAGTGCAAGCGTGGTGCCGGTGGGCGGCGCGCCCAGCGCTGTCAGCTTCGGCGGGGAATGGGCCTTCGCCGCAGCAGGCGGCTGGGCGGGAACAGGTCAGGTGTTCCGCTACCGGCTCAGCGATCTGGCCGTCGTGAATGGCGCAGACAATCCCATCCAAACCGGCCTCGGCGCGACCGATGTGGTCGCCATGCCCGATGGATCATTTTTCGTGAGCTGCGCCTTGGCCGATACGGTCGAGCATCGCTCCGCCGAAGGGGCGCTCCTCGCGTCCTACGCGATGGGTGCCGGTCCGGGCTGCATGGTACTGTATGAGTCGGCATCCGCGTCTCCGCCCGGCCGCATCTCTCCCGCAGGCTCCGCCTATCTTGCAGAGGCGTTTCCCAACCCTTTCAATAGCACTGTTCGGCTGCGCCTGTCCGCTCCCGCTTCACATGCATCAAACATCATAATTTACAATTGCATAGGTCAGAGAGTTGCTGAGCTGAGGCTGGCGGCTGGAGCGTCAGAAGCTTGGTGGCTTCCCACAGCAAGCGACGCAAGCTGCTTGTCTACAGGAGCTTATTTTGCCCGATGGGATGGTGATGACGCGAACTCTGCGCTCCGCTTGGTCTTCGTGAAGTAGGGTTTGGCAGCCGGCTGAAAGGGCCGATCCGGTTGCTATTTTTGTGAGAATATTGTATCTTAAAGTTTCGATTTGAAGAGGAGATGACGCCCCTTTATGACGCGCAAAAGGCGCCTCTTGTCCGGTATGCGCCCCACCGGGAAGCTCCATTTGGGCAACTACGTGGGCGCGCTGGAAAACTGGATCAAGCTGCAAGACGAGTTCGAAAGCTACCATTTCGTGGCCGATTGGCACACGCTGACCACCGATGCGGAACACACACGGATCATCCCCGAGAACACGCGGGAAATGGTCACCGATTGGCTGGCCGCCGGACTGGATCCGCAAAAGAGTCCGCTTTTCATTCAGTCGCAGATCAAACAGCATGCCGAGCTGCACCTCATCTTCTCCATGCTGATCACAACCTCGCGGCTGGAGCGTAACCCCACCCTGAAAGAACAGGCGCGCGACCTTGGCCTCGAAACGCGAATGAGCTACGGCCACCTGGGCTATCCGGTATTGCAGGCGGCGGATATTCTCATGTACAAGGGCGAAGTGGTTCCGGTCGGCGAGGATCAGTTGCCGCATATCGAGATGGCCCGCGAAATCGCGCGCCGCTTTAATCACGTCTATTCTCCCCGGCAGATGGTTTTTCCCGAACCGGAGGGACGGCTCTCGCAGTTTCCCCGCTTACCGGGGCTCGACGGAAATCGCATGTCGAAGTCGCTGGGCAACACTATCCTGCTGTCCGATCCGCCCGACGAGATCCGCCGGAAAATGCGCACGGCGGTGACGGACCCGCAGAAGATTCGCCGCGGCGATCCGGGACGGCCTGATGTGTGCCTCGTCTTCACCTACCATAAGCGCTTTACGCCCGACGGCGTGGCCGAGATCCGCTCCGGCTGTGAAAGCGGCGCCTTGGGTTGCGTGGAGTGCAAGCAGCGTTGCGCCGACAGCGTCATCTCCCACGTGGCACCTGTGCAGGAGCGGCGGCGCCACCTTGAAGAGTATCCGGAACAAGTGACCGAAGTTCTGCACGAGGGCAATCAGCGGGCGCGAGCCGTCGCCGCGAAGACGATGGACGAAGTTCACGAGGTGATGGGATTCGGATGAGCGTCTGGCAAGTCAAACTCCCCTGCTTTGAGGGTCCGCTGGATCTCCTGCTCTTTCTGGTGAGCCGGCAGGAGTACGACATCATGGACCTGCCCATGGCCGAGATCACCGAATCGTATCTGGCGGTGATGGACTCCATCGGCGGAGAGAACCTCGAAGACGCGGGCGAATATCTGCTCATGGCGGCCACGCTCTTGGCCATCAAGGCGAAGATGATGTTGCCGCGTCCCGAGCTTGAAGAGAGCGCGGAGGAGATCGAAGATCCGCGGCGTGAGCTTGCTCAACGGCTGCTTCTCTATCAAAAGGCCAAGGAAGAAGCGGAGCGTCTGGGCCGCTACGAGAACGTGATGCTCGAACGCTGGGAACTCGGTCGTCCGGCCAAGCCGGCGGCTGCGGAACCCAGCCCGGAAGAGCTGCTGCTGCCCATGACCTTGTACGATCTGACCCGCGCGCTCGAGGATATACTCGCCCGCCGCGATGACCACGCCGCCCATCAGGTGCATCTCGACAAGATCAGTCTGGAGCAGCGCATTCAGTGGGTGCTGGATCTGCTGCAACAGCTGGAGCGGTTTGGACTTCTCAAGCTGCTTCAAACGGAGCGCGAACGCATGGTGTGGGTGGTGACGATCCTCGCAGTGCTGGAGCTCGCCAAACGGCAGAAGTTGCGTCTGATGCAAAACAAGCAATTTGCCGAAATTCACGTGAGCCGCGCGACGGTGCCTGAGTTGCAAGCGGCTTGATGGTCTCATGTCCGACGAAGCTCCCCGCCACGAATCTTCAGAATCTCCGCTGCCGGAAGACGCCGAGTTGCCGCTGGACGTCGAGCCGGTCGGCATTCCGGATGACAACGGCCGGTTCCTCAAGGCGGCCACCGAGGCGCTCATCTTCGCCAGCGCCGAACCGCTGACGGAAAGCCAGTTGACCGCCGCTTTGGGCGCGCGGGTGAAGGGCGAATTGCCGCGCATCGTGGCGGAACTGAACTACGAGTATCAGCGCGACGGGCGCGCCTTCGAGATTCTCGCCGTGGCCGGCGGCTATCAGTTCTTTACGCGCCGCGACTTTTCGGGCGTGCTGCGCCGCTTGTCTTTGACGCGGGCGCGCACGCGACTCTCGCGGGCCGCTCTGGAAACGCTGGCGGTGGTGGCCTATCGCGGACCGGTCACGCACGCCGAGATTGACGAGATTCGCGGCGTGGATTGCGGCGGTGTGCTGCGCACTCTTCTCGACCGCCGTCTGCTGGCCGTGAAAGGCCGCGCGCAGGTTTTGGGACGGCCGCTGCTCTATGAAACCACGCCGGAGTTTCTGAAGCACTTCGGCCTGTCCGATCTCTCCGATTTGCCCCGCGATTCGGAGCTGCTGCGCGAATGGGGGCAACCGCGCAACATCGAAGAGCCCGTGCCTGCGGAGCCGCCGCTCGAAGATTCCTCGCAAGTTGATCTCACCTTGGCGGAAGACCAAGGGAATGGCCGGATGCCCGCACAGCCGGTCGAAGAAAATGAGTCCGAGAAGGATATGACCCCATGATGCTGCGTAACTCCAAAGTGCTGGTGCTGGGCGGGTGGGGGTTGGTCGGAATGGCGGTGTGCCGAAGACTGCTTGCGCGTGGCCCTGCCAAGCTGGTCCCTCATTCTTTGCGGCGGTCCGAAGCGGAGGAAGCGGCGTGCGAGCTGGCCGCCGAGTTTCCACAGGTCACCGTTTTGCCCGCGTGGGGCGACATCTTTGTCCGCGAGGAGTTCAAGGACATCCCCCGCACGGAAATCATGAAGTCGCGTGAGATGCGCTGGACGTTCGTGGAAGACGTGTTTGAGAAACTGACTCCCGAGCGGCTCGAGCGCTTTTTCCTGTACCGCCTTATTATCGAACACCGTCCCGATCTCATTGTGGACTGCGTGAATTCGGCCACCGGCTTCGCCTATCAGGACATCTACTCGGCCTATTACGACGTGAAGAACGTGATGGAGGTCGAAGGCCGCGGCCTCCCGCCGCATGACCCGTTCTTCGACCGCGTGGAACGTTTTTGCGGCACCGTCTATGTTCCGCAGTTGATCCGTCACATTCAGGTGCTGCACGAAGCCACGTCGCAAGCCGGCGTGCATACGTACCTCAAAGTCGGAACCACCGGCACCGGCGGCATGGGATTCAACGTTCCTTACACCCACTCGGAAGCGAAACCGTCCGGACAGTTGCTGGCCAAGTCCTCCATGGCCGGCGCGCACAGCATGCTGCTCTTTCTCATGGGCCGCACTCCCGGCTGCCCCTACGTAAAGGAAATCAAGCCCGCCGCGGCCATCGCCTGGAAGCGCATCGCCTATGGCGAGGTGCTGCGCGGCGGCAAGCCCATTCCGCTCTACGATTGCCCGCCGGAGACGGCGGAGACTCTGGGCGTGACCTTCCTACGTTTGAAGAGCGGCAGCGGCGTGCCCCTCAATGAGAATCTCAAATCGGTGTTCATTGACACCGGCGAAAACGGCATTTTCTCGGTGGGCGAGTTCTACACCATCACTGCCGCCCAGCAGATGGAATTCGTGACGCCCGAGGAGATCAGCCAGGCCGTGCTCTGGGAGATTGAAGGAGGGAACAGCGGTCTGGACGTGATCGGGGCTTTGGACTCGGTCGTCATGGGACCGACTTATCGCGCCGGCATTTTGCGCGGCGCCGCCTTGAATGAAATGCGGCGGCTGGAGCACGAGCACAACACGGCCAGTGTGGCTTTCGAAATGCTCGGCCCGCCGGCGCTGGCCAAGTTGCTCTATGAAGCGTATCTCCTGAAGCTGGCTTATCCCGATCCGGCTGTGATTCCGTCGGAATCGGCGGCCACCATCAGCGCCAAAGTTTGGGAAATTCTCCATCGGGAGCCGGTGCTTCGCGCTACGATTATCAGTATCGGTGTGCCGATCCTGCTGCCCGACGGCAAGAGCGTTCTGCGCGGACCCGAAGTCAAGATCCCGGCCTACTCCGGCAGCAACGAGCTTCCCGTGACGCCGGGCGCGGTAGACGAATGGGCGGACAAAGGCTGGCTGGATCTGCGGCCTTCCAATATGCGGCGTTGGCAGCAGCGTGTGGCTGACTTCTTCAAAGCGGCCACCGAAGCGGCCACCACCGACACCTCGTCGGGCTTCCCGTGGGAACGCCGTATGCTCGGCGAAGAAGACGAATTCTTCGCCGGTCGCATCGTCACTTATCTGTTCATCGAGGAAGAAAAGGGCGGGCGGATCAAATAGTGTCTCCCGGCAAGCGCGGACTCATCATCGCCATTGACGGCGTCGCCGGATCGGGCAAGTCCACCACCGCCAAGCTCGTGGCCCAGCGACTCGGCTACATGCACATGGACACCGGTGCCATGTACCGCGCCGTCGCCCTTAAAATGCTGCGCTGCGGAGTGGAAGTCACCGACAGCGAGAAAATTGACGATCTGCTGCGCAATACCACCGTAACACAGAAGGAATCCGATTCGCAACCGCGCATCGTGCTCGATGGAGCGGACGTGACTGACGAGATTCGCACCCCCGAAATCTCGCTCTGGGTCGGACCGGTTTCTGAAAATCCTCTCGTGCGCCAGCATTTGGTGCGCTGGCAGCGCGAGTTGGGCAAAGACGGCGGCGTGGTGCTCGAGGGCCGGGACATCGGAACCGTGGTCTTCCCGGACGCGGATCTTAAAGTCTACATGGTGGCCGACCTGAAAGCGCGCGCCAAACGTCGCCGCAAGGAAATGCTCGCCAAGGGTCTGGATCAGAGTCAGGCCGAAGTGGAAGCCAGCTTGGCGGCCCGCGACGAACGCGATTCCACTCGCGAGCACAGCCCCCTGCGCAAAGCGGACGACGCCATCGTAGTGGACACGACCAACCTCACCATCGGCGATCAGGTGGAGCGGGTGGTCGAGCTGGCCCGCAAGATCGCGCCCACAGCCATTCGCACGTAGTCCATGCGGCTGGGATACTGGCTGGTCAAGACTCTCGCTCTGGTTCTTTTCCGTCTGCTTTACGGCGTGGAAGTGACGGGCCGCGAGAATATCCCGCGCTCCGGCAAGGTAGTTTTCGCCTCGAATCACCGCTCGAACTTCGACCCGCCGCTTCTGGGAGCGGTCATTCCCCGCGAAGTGCATTTCTTCGCTAAGGAGGAGCTCTTTCGCAGCCGCTGGCTCGGCGGATTCATCCGCTATCTGAACGCCTTCCCCGTGCGGCGCGGTCAACTGGATCGCGAAGCGCTCTCCCGGTGTTTGAACATCCTGAAGAACGATGGCGGGCTGATCTTTTTCCCGGAAGGAACGCGCGCGCCGGCCGACGGCTTCTTGAAAGCGAAACTGGGAGTCGGTTGGCTGATTGCCTTGTCCGATGCGCTCGTCGTGCCGGTCTACATTCATGGGACGCATCGTTTGCGCCCCAGCCTTGTCGGGAGACCGCACTTTTCAGTCGTCTTCGGCAAATCCGTAGCCGCGGATAAGTTGAGGCCCGGGTCCGAGCGCGGCCGAGACCTCTATCAGACCATTTCCGACCGGATCCTCGACCAGATTCGGGAAACGTCGCTCCGCACTCCTCGTGAACGTGTGAGCGCCAAGGGTCCGGTCTATGAACGCGACGTGATCGAAGAAGAACGACTCCGATAGCCGTTTTCATCTCACCCCAACCCCGCATCCTCCGGGCGGGCATACAAAAGCCGGAGATAAACATGACAGAACCCAATCACACCAACCCCGAAATCACGCCGGACACTGAAGCTCCGGCCGCAACTCCCGCCGCCCGCGACGTAGTTCCCTTCCGCGGTCGCAAGGTCAAGCCCGCCGATCTGCCCGAAAATCAAGGCGCGAATCGCGAGGACGCGGAGGACCTCAGCGGACTCTATGAAAAAATGATTATGGAGTTCAAGGAAGGCGAGATCGTCAAGGGAAAGGTCATCGCCATCGGCGAGAAAGACGTCTCGGTGGACATCGGCTTCAAGTCCGAAGGCACGGTGGCGCTCGAAGAGTTCGGAGGAGCGCAGGCGATCAAGATCGGCGACGACGTCGAGGTCTATCTCGATCGCGTCGAGGACTCCGAAGGACAGTTGCTGCTCTCGAAAAAGAAGGCGGATTTCCTCAAGATTTGGGAACGCGTCGGCGAAATCTTCCGGACGGAGGAGATCGTCCGCGGCAAGATCATGCGCCGCATCAAGGGCGGCTTCGTGGTGGATATCATGAGCGTGGATGCCTTCCTGCCGGGCTCACAGATAGACGTGCATCCGGTGCGCGACTTCGACGCGCTGGTGGCGCAGGAGATGGACTTCCGCATCGTTAAACTCAACGACGCGCGCAAGAACATCGTGGTGTCTCACAAAGTGATCGTCGAGAAGAGTCTGGCCGGAATCCGCGAAAAAGTGCTGGGTGAACTCAAGGTCGGCGATATGATGGAAGGCACGGTCAAGAACATCACCGATTTCGGTGTGTTCGTGGATTTAGGCGGCGTGGACGGCTTGCTGCACATCACCGATCTGTCCTGGGGACGAGTGAGCCATCCGTCGGAAGTCGTTCAACTGGATCAGCGCATCACCGTCAAGGTGCTCGACTACGACCGCGACCGTCAGCGCATTTCCATTGGTCTGAAACAGCTTCAGTCGCACCCGTGGGAAGGCGTCGAGCAGAAGTACCCGGTGGGCACCAAGGTTCACGGCCGGGTGGTGTCCATCGCCCGCTACGGCGCTTTTGTGGAACTGGAAAGGGGCCTCGAAGGTCTGGTGCACATCAGCGAAATGAGCTGGACGCAGCACGTCAAGCATCCGTCGGCTCTGCTTTCGGTCGGCGATGAGATTGACGTGGTCGTGCTCAACATAGACAAGGAAAACCGCAAGATTTCCCTCGGTCTCAAGCAGGTGGAACCCGATCCGTGGGAGAATCTCGAACTCAAGTACTCGGTCGGCTCGCGGCACACCGGCCGGGTGCGCGATCTGGTGCCTTTCGGCGCGTTCGTGGAACTCGAGGACGGCATTGACGGTCTGGTGCACATCTCGGATCTCTCGTGGACCCGGCGAGTGCGCCATCCGGGCGAAATTCTGCGGAAGGGCGATGAAATCGAAGTGCTTATTCTCGGTTTCGACCGCAATGAACGCCGCATCGCTCTCGGCCTTAAACAGGCGCAGGCGAATCCGTGGGAGGAGTTCGAGCAAACCTATGCCGTCGGCACCAAAACCCCGGGCAAGGTGGCCCGCGTCCTCGAGAAGGGCGTGGTGGTGGAACTGCCGCGCGAAGTGGAAGGCTTTGTCCCGAACAGCCAGCTCAAGCGCATCACTCGCGGACCCAAACACGTGATCGTGGTCGGAGACGAGCTGCAACTTGAGGTGATCGAGTTCGACAAGGAATCAAAGAAGATCATTCTGGCGGCGCAGGCCCCAGTGGGAGCTGAAGCGGAAGCGGATGACGAGACTATGAAGCAATACGTGGTTGGCTCGGACGTGGAAGCGGCACCTGCGCCGGAAGCTGCCGAACCGCCGGCGGAGACGAGCACGCCGCCTGCCGAAGAGACTCCCTCGGAGCCTCCGGCCGAGCCGGCGGCAGAATAGCAAGAACCGTTCGTATGCTTGGGGCGAAAACAGACGCGCGGCGCGCAGTGGCCATCGCCACGCTCGGCTGCAAGCTGAATCAATTTGAGAGCGAGGCTATCCTCACTCGTTTCCGCGAGGCGGGATACGACGTGACGGATGAAGTCGAGGCGGCGGATGTGTGCGTGGTCAATACCTGCGCGGTCACAGCCACCGCCGAGAGCAAAGCACGCGCACTCCTGCGTTCGATGCACCGCCGCAACCCTCGCGCCGTGCTCATGGCCGTGGGCTGCATGGCCGAACGCGCCCCGCAGGCGCTGGCGGCGATTGACGGCGTGAGTGCTGTGCTGGGCAACCGCGAAAAGGAACACATTCTCGATTTTCTTCCGCTGGCTCCTGCGTCGGGTGCGCCCGCCGTTTTCGTGGGCGAGACCCGCGCGGCCACCGGATTCGACGACAACGTGGCGGTCTCGGGGCTGCTCGGCCGCACGCGGTGTTTCCTGAAAGTTCAAGACGGCTGCTCGCAGAAGTGCACCTACTGCATCATTCCGCAGCTTCGTGGACGCGGCCGCAGTCTCGAAATTCCGAGGGTGGTGGAGCAGGCGCAAGCGCTGGCCGAACGCGGCTTCGCGGAACTCGTGATTACCGGCGTCGCGTTGGGAACCTACGGCAGCGATCTCGGTCTCGATCATGGTTTGGTTGACTTGCTGGCCGCGTTGTCGTTCGCGTCGGGACTGCGGCGCATCCGGCTGGGCAGCGTCGAACCGTGGGCCGTGACCGAAGACCTCATCGAAGTCATGGCCGCCTCGCGAACGATTTGCCCTCACCTGCACGTTCCCTTGCAGAGCGCCGACGATTCCGTGCTGCGCCGCATGAATCGGCGGTACACGATGAGCCAGATCAGCCGGGTCCTCGAACATGCGTTCCGATGGCGCGACGATTGGGGCTTCGGATCGGATATCATCGTCGGCTTCCCGGGCGAAGGACGCGAGCAATTCGAGAACACGTGCCGTTTCCTCGCCGATTCTCCGCTTTCTTATCTTCACGTGTTTCCCTTCAGTGCCAGACCCGGCACACCGGCCTCCAAACTGCCGGAGCGAATTGGAGACTCGGAGAAAAAGGAGCGCGCCTCCCGGCTCCGCGTCTTGGACGGCGAGCTGCGCGGGCGCTTCCGCCGTGCTCACCTCGGCAAGTGTGTGCCGGTGCTTTTCGAAAAGCGTTACGCCGGAAGTCTCCTCGCGGGCCACGCCGCCAATTATCTCGACGTCTACGCAGCCGCTGACGAATCGCTGGCGGGAACTATTCAGGACGTGATGATTACCCAGCTTCATCCCGCGGGCGTCGTGGGTGAAGTCGCCATCTAACTCGGGATCGAACATGAGCACGGCAACTCCCAACACCGACCGCATGGTCAAAACGTTTCTGGAGCTGGTGCAGATTGACAGCCCTTCCAAGCAGGAAGCGGCCGTGGTGGACTACATCGAGAAGACTCTCGCGCCGCTCGGTGTGAAGACGTGGCGGGACAACGCGGGTGAAAAGATCGGCGGCAATTGCGGCAACCTGCACGTGCGCGTGCCGGCCAGCGGTTCGTCGTCGCCGGCCCTGCTCTTCTCCGCGCACTTGGACTCGGTCATGCCGTGTTTGGGCATCAAACCCAAAGTAGAAGACGGCGTGATCCGTTCCGACGGGACCACCGTCTTGGGCGCGGACGACAAGGCCGGTGTAACCGCCGTCATCGAGACTCTGCGCTGCGTCAAGGAATCCGGCATGCCTCACGGTCCCATCGAAGTGATTTTCGATGTCTCCGAGGAGACCGGGCTGCTGGGCGCGAATCAGGTGGATCTCACGAGTGTCACCGCCAAGTGCGCGTTTGTGCTGGATGGTGAGGAGCTGGATCGTGTCGTCTACCGCTCGCCGAGCGCCAACCGCATGAATTACGAGATAGACGGCGTGGCCGCTCACGCCGGAATGTACCCCGAACGCGGGGTGTCCGCTATCGAAGTGTTCGCCGAGGCCGTGTCCAAGATGAAGCTCGGCCGGCTCGATCCCGATTCCACCGCGAACATCGGCACGGTGAACGCCGGGCGAGCCACCAACATCGTAGCCGATAAACTTGCGGCCACGGCGGAAGCCCGCAGCCACTCGCAAGAAGTCCTCGAGGCTCAGACCCGGCACATGTCCCAGTGCTTTGAAGAGGCCGTGCGGCGTTTCACCAAGACCGTGGACGGCAAGATCGTCGCGCCGGTCTTTCGCGCGCAGGTGAAGCGGGAATTCAACGCCATGAACATCGCCCATGACAGCTTAGCGTATCGTCTGGCCTTCGAAGCGGGGCGCGCACTGGGACTGGGCATGCAGCCCATGTCCATCGGCGGCGGCACCAATGCCAACGTCTATAACGAGAAGGGTCTGCCGGCGGTGGTCATCGGCTGCGGCATGAAGGATGAACACACCACCAGCGAGCATCTCTACATCCGCGACTTGGAAACGAGCGCGAAATTGTGCCTGATGATTCTCCGCAAGAACCATGAGTTTTCCTTGTAGCCCCGAACCGCGCAGGGCATGAGCTCCCCATCACCTTCTTTCCGTTTTCTCGTTTTCTGTCTGGCCCTCGTGCTGGCAGGTCTGACGCGCCTGGCCGAGGGCTTTGTGCTCTATGAGCAGCACGAGCCCGCCGAGGCTCCGCTCCCTCAACTTCGACTCGATCGCGGCCAAGTAATTATCAGTCTCAACGGCCCGTGGGAATTTCGGGTTGGCAACAAGGGAGCGTTTCGTTCAGGCTGGATACCCTGCTCCTTTGACGGCAGTTGTGACGAAGTGGTTTTCCGGCGCTCATTTTCCCTTCCGGACAGCCTGAAGTCCTTCAACATTCAACTGCACCTTCCGGAAGTCCACCATACGGTGGAAGTGTGGGTGAATGGGGCGTTTGTCTCCTCCTTCACGGGAAGCCAGCTGGCTTTCTCGTGTCTCATCACCCGCGACCGGCTGCGCTTTGGGGGAGAAAACGACCTCGAACTTCGCGTGGATGCCCGGCTCACGCCGCGCAGCACGTTTCCGGTTCGGCCCCAGCTGATGCACCCGCAGAACTACGGCGGAGTGTTTTCGGGAGTCTATCTGCGCGCCGTTCCACCGTGGTCCATGGAGGAATTGAACCTCGCCTGCGACTCCCCGCTCGATTCTTCCGCGGTGAACGCCACCGTAAAGCTGCGGATTGCGCGCTATCGCGTGGCGACGTGGGCCGCGGACACCTCGGGCGCATCGGGAGATATTCGCATCCACGCGCAGCTCAGAGACAGCACGGGCCGCACACTGACGGAGGGATGGAGCGAGCGCGTGGCCAGCGGAGGCAGCGAGAGCTTTCTGGTTTCCGTTCGCTTGCCCAAGACCGCCGTTTCGCTGTGGGCGCCCGGCCGTCCCGTGCTCTACGAGCTGGTGGCGACACTTGTCGCCGGTGCGGACACGCTTCAGCGCATGTCGCGGCAGGTGGGCTTCAAGAACGTGCAAATCCGCAACGGGGACCTGTACCTCAACGGCCGGCCGCTCCGTTTGCGCGGAATAGACTATGTGCCCGAGCACCGCGACGGCCGGCGCGCGATCTCGCGCGCCGTCTTCCGGCAAGACCTTTCCCGCATCCGCGAGCTGGGATTCAACGTCGTCCGTGTTCCGTTCGGCCCGCCACCGTTGCCTCTGCTTGATCTTGCCGATCAAATGGGGTTGATGGTCCTCGCCGAGTCCAATCTCGACTGGATTCCGGGAGAGATTCTGGTCCGGCCCGCTTATCGGGACATGGTGGAGCATGCGGTGACGCGGCTTCTGGCCGTCGCCGGCGATCATCCCTCCGTTCTGGCGTGGGGCCTCGGTTCGCAGTTGGACTGGCGCCGTCAAGCGACGCGCGACTTCAGCCTTTGGCTTCGCGGTCTCGTCAAGGAGCGGGACAGCCGGCCGTGCTACATTGAGACCGCCCGGCCTGAGTTCACAGATGGCTTGGCGGACATGATCTTCGTTACACAGTCATGGTGTGGCGGCGAGGGGGCGGGGTCTCTTCCTCGCGGCGACGTGCCCACGCTGCTGTCCCGTGTTGGCGCTTTGGCGGCGGCGGGAGGTCGCAACCCCTCGGGCATGCCGTCGGGCGCCGTGGAACAGGCCGAGTATCTTCTCCATCAGCTCGCCATGTTCGACGCCAACCCGTCGGTGGATGGTTTTCTCCTTCACAGCTTTGCGGACTATCACGGCAGTAGCCCGCTGCTATCGCAGCCCGGCGTGTACGATCCATCTCTGTACACCTTCGGCATCATGAGCTGGGACCGGCAGGAACGAGTCGCCTATGCCAAGTTGCGGGATCTGGCCCAAACCGGCCAGAGTTCACCGCCGGCGCCGTCCCCCGCCAAGTCCGGCCCACCCGTGGCTTTTCCGGTGGTCGGACTGGGCGCGCTGCTGTTTCTGTCCTTGGAAATGCGCCGCAACAACGTTTTCCGCCAGAATCTGAAGCGCGCGTTTTTGCACGCCCACGGATTCTACTCCGACCTGCGTTATCGCCGCTTTCTCCATATCGGGCAGCCGATGGTGCTGTGGATTCTGGAAGCGGTCACCTTTGCCGTCTTGGTGTCTTCTGCGCTCTACTCGCTGCGCGCGAGCTTCGCTCTTGACTACTATCTGGCCCATTTCCTCCCTTGGCCGCGGCTCAAAGTCTGGCTGGTGGATGTGATCTGGGCGCCGGCGCCCGCCATCGTGTATTTCACCGTTTTCTTTATGGTGGCGGTGGTGTTCAAGATACTGGTCGT
The DNA here is from genome assembly GCA_026394155.1 of bacterium. GTDB lineage: Bacteria > Electryoneota > RPQS01 > RPQS01 > RPQS01 > RPQS01. The sequence goes on from JAPKYT010000053.1 coordinate 26,781, forward strand.
GCGTCTGCTCTCTTTCCTCTTTCGCGAGCGCGTGGATTTCTGGCAGTCGGCCAACTACGTGATCTGGTCCTTGGCGGCCATTCTCTTCCTGTTGCCGCTGGCGGTGGTGTTCTATCGGGTCATCGAAATGTCCACCCTCGCTACGGTGGCCTATCTGGCCGTGGCGGCCGGCCTGATCTGGTGCGTGGTGCGGCTGCTCTCCGCACTGCGAGCCGGTTTCGCCGCGAGTCCCTTGCGAGTCTATGGTACAGTGGTGGGGATTATCGCACTGTTAATCGTGGTGATTCTGGCGGTCTTGGATAACCGCTTGGGCACGATGACCTACCTGCCTTTCTTCCAAGATGTGTTCGTGGCGCGATAGCCGCGCCGGTTGTGAACGGACGAGGTGTCTGATGCAGCCTGAAAAGATTGAACGCGACGGCATGACCTTCGACGATGTGCTGCTGCTGCCGGCGCGTTCGGACGTCATCGCCGGTCAGGTCAACGTGGCCACGCGCTTCACCCGCAACATCGCCCTCAACATTCCCCTCGTCTCGGCGGCGATGGATACGGTGAGCGAATCGTCGCTGTGCATCGCTCTGGCTCGTGAAGGCGGGATCGGTGTGATTCACAAGAACATGGCGCCCGCAGCGCAAGCCGCTGAGGTGACGCGCGTCAAGCGCTCCGAGTCGGCCATGATTCTCAAGCCGCACACCTTGCCGCCGCAGGCCCGGCTGGCCGACGCCCGTGCGCTGATGAAAGACAAGAGCATCAGCGGAATCCAGGTGGTGGACGGCGACAAACTGGTGGGAATCGTCACCAACCGCGACTTGCGCTTCGAACACGATTGGCAGCAGAAGATCTCGGCGGTGATGACCCCGCGCGAGCGACTGGTCACCGCACCGCTCGGGACAGACCGCAAGACGGCGGAAAAAATCCTACAGAAACACCGCATCGAAAAACTGCTGTTAGTGGATGCCGAAGGCCGGCTGGCGGGTCTGGTCACGGCCAAGGATATTCTTAAGACCACTCTCTTTCCCAACGCCTGCAAGGACAGTGAGGGACGGCTGCGGGTGGCCGCGGCGCTGGGGATCAGGCCCGAGTCCGTGGATCGCGCCCGCATTCTCATGGAAGCCGGCGTGGACGCTCTGGTGGTGGATTCCGCGCATGGCCATTCGGAAAACGTGATTCAGATGGTGAAGACGCTGCGCCGTGAATTCCCGAACGTGGATTTGGTGGCGGGAAACGTGGTCACCGCCGAAGGCGCGCGCGAGTTAGTGGAGGCGGGAGCGGACGCGGTGAAGGTGGGAATCGGGCCGGGCTCGATTTGCACCACGCGCGTCATCGCGGGTGTGGGAGTTCCGCAGATCAGCGCCATCCTCGATGTCTATGCGGCGATGAAGGATCTCGGAGTGCCGGTGATCGCCGACGGCGGCATTCGTTACTCCGGCGACATCGCCAAAGCCATCGCTGTGGGAGCATCCACCGTGATGATCGGCAGCCTGTTCGCCGGAACCGAAGAGGCTCCGGGCGAGATGATCTTGCTCGAGGGGAGAAGTTACAAGCAGTTCCGCGGAATGGGATCGTTGGGGGCTATGCGGCAGGGGAGTGCGGATCGCTACTTCCAGTCCGCCGCCGATGCCTCGGGCAAGTTCGTTCCCGAGGGCATTGAAGGGCGTGTGCCCTACAAAGGAAAGCTGGCGGACACGGTCTACCAGTTGGTGGGAGGTCTCAGGCAGGCTATGGGCTATTGCGGTGTGGCGACCATCGCCGACATGCAGGACAAGGCGCGACTCATCCGGATCACGTCAGCCGGCTATCGCGAGAGTCACCCTCACGATGTGGTCATCACCCACGAGGCGCCCAACTACGAACAGCCAAAGTGGTCGTGAGCGTCCGGCGCGGGCAAAAAAGAAGAGCCGGTGTTCCGACTCTGGCTGGAGGGGGAGGAGCGCCAGAGTAACACCGGCTCGGCGGGGAAACTTCGCGAATGTCGCGCGGTTAACCTTGTAGAGAGTTCACGTGGCGCGCCAGCTTGGACTTGTGGCGCGCAACGGTATTGCGATGGTAAAGTCCCTTGGCTGCCATGTGATCCAGCAGCCCGTAGGCTCTGACCAGTTCGGCCTGCGCAACGGTCTTGTCACGCAGCAGCAGAACCCGTTTTTCGGCGACGCGGCAACGCGAGCGCTCGGTGCGATTGCGCAGGCGAGCCACGGCCGAGGTGCGCATCCTCTTCTCAGCGGACTTGTGTGAAGGCATCTACTCGTGTACCGTTAACAATGACTCTACAAAGTGCCGGGGGCACTTGGCTTGCGAAAGTGTGTTAATATAATCATCTACAATACCATTGTCAAGTTATTTTGAGGTGATCTCGGGCAGATGGATGATCATATCCAGATTATTGTAAATTCAGAAAATATATGCATTCTGACGGGTGCCGGGATATCGGCCGAGTCGGGAATCCCGACCTTTCGCGGCGCTGGCGGCATGTGGGCCAAATACCGGCCGGAGGAATTGGCCACGCCCGAAGCTTTCGCCGCCAATCCCCGCCTCGTCTGGGAGTGGTATCAGGCCCGTCGTGAGGCGGTCTCAAAAGCCGCCCCTAATCCCGGCCACAAGGCACTCGCCGAGTGGGAGGGCCTTGCGCGCTCGTTTGTTTTGGTGACGCAGAACGTGGACGGACTTCACCGCGCGGCCGGCAGCCGTCAGGTGCTGGAGCTTCACGGCAACATTCGCCGTAACCGCTGTACGGCCTGCGGGCGCGAATCCACCATGGATGAGATCACCTTCAACGGTCAGCTTCCGCTTTGCGAGTGCGGCGGCCTTTTGCGCCCGGCCGTCGTCTGGTTCGGCGAATCGCTGCCGGAGCAAGTCCTTGAGGCGGCTTTTGCGGCGGTGCGGCAATGCGATCTGTTTCTCACGGTCGGCACTTCCGCCGTCGTTTATCCGGCCGCGGCCTTGCCCCGTCTGGCTCTCGACCGCGGCGTCCCGGTGATTGAAGTGAACACCGAAGAGACGCCGTTCAGCGCCGGCGCAACCTACAGCCTGCGCGGTCCGGCGGGTGAAGTCCTGCCGCCGCTCGTGGCCGCCTATGCCTCGGCTCCGCATCGTTCAAGGCAAATATCATGAAACGATCCATCATCCTTGTCCTGCTCACGGCGCTGGCTCTCGGCGCGGCCTTGTGTGGCGGGTGCGCCTACTACAATACGTTCTACAACGCCAAACAGAAGTTCGCCGAAGCTGAACGCGAGACCCAGCGCAACCAGCAGCAGCAGACCGCAGCGGGAACGGCCCAAGGCGCGGCGCAGGGGGCGCAGCAGCCGCGCCCCGTTCCCATGGACAAGTATCGCAAAGTCATCGAAACGTCCGCAAAGCTCCTTGAAATGTACCCCAACAGCAAGTGGGTGGATGATGCGCTCCTGCTCATGGGCATCTCGTACTACCGTCTGAATGATCTGGCGCGAGCCGAGCGCAAGTTTACCGAGTTGATGACGCTCTTTCCGAATAGCCCGGACGTCCCGGCGGCGGTCATCTGGAGGGCGCGCACACTGGCGGACATGAAGAACCCTGAAGGAGCCGTTCAGCTTCTCAACGAGGGCTTGCCTAAGATCAAGGTCGGGCCGCAAAAGGCGGAAGCTCTTTATCAGCTTGCGCGTCTGCACTTGGAACTCGAGCAGTGGCCGGAGGCCGTGGAGCGGTTCAAGGCCTGTCTCCGGGAAAAACAGTCGCGCAGTCAGCGGATCATCACCCTGCACGAAGCCGGACAGGCCGAGTTCCACGTGGGGGACTATGCCGCGGCGCGAGCCGCCTTTTCGGAAGTGGCCGGGGTCAGCCGGGACCCGAGTCAAGCCTACGAAGCCTTCGTGTACTGGTCAAGATGCGAAGCCGCGCTGGGGAATACGCATGAGGCGGAGGCCATACTATTGCGCGTTCGCTCGATGGAACGTTTCATAGACTTCACCGATCAGACGGATCTTGAGCTGGCCGGTCTGGCGGTCGGGGAAGGACGGATTGACGATGCCATCGCCATGTATGAGCAGTTCATCGCCCACAGCGAAAACGGCGCTCCGCGGGGACTCGCCTTCTACCGTTTAGCCAACATCTATCGTGAGCGGCGCGTCAATCTGACTCTGTCGAAAGCGTTGCTGGACAGCGCGACGCGCAGCGGAGCGGCCAAGGACATCGCCGACTCGGCGCGATCCTCACTCGATCAGATCTCCAAAGGTCTGCTCGCCTTGAACCGCATCAGCGAACTTCTGGATCAGCTTCAGGCGCTCGAGAGGGGCGATGCCGAGAGTCCCCAGCCCGCGCCTCCGGAGTCCGGTGAAATCGTCGCGCCTAAGGACAGCATGGTCTTGCCTCGGTTGGATTCGTCCTTGACCGCTGCCACCGATTCCGCCGCAGAGTTGCTGCGCGTACCCCCGGAGATTGCGGCCGACACAAGTCGTCGTTTGTCACCGGCCGAACTCGCGACGGATTCCATTCTGAAAGCGCTGCGCCGGCAGGCCGAGGAGAAGAAGGTTGCCGACAGCGTCGCCGGCGCCGCTCCCGTTTACGCCAAGACCGCACCGGCTGGCGGGAGCACCGCGCCGGGTGCCCTGACTTCGCTGCGCCGTGATCTTCAGTCCGCCTACCTTCGCATCGCGGAATTCTACGAATTCGACTTGGCCGACCACGACAGCGCGTTGTATTACTACCGCTTGGCGGCCGCCGCTTCGGTCAATACTCAAGTCTTCTGGAAGGCCAACCTTCTTTTGGCAAGTCGTTTCGCCGCATCCGGCGATTCTCTGACGGCCGAGGCGGAACAACGCTATCGCGCCGTGATCGGTGCCGACAGCGTGCCCATCCCAGCGGCTAATCGGGCGAGGGCAGCGTTGCACATGCCGCTGATTGAGGTTCCGGTGTCTCCTCAACTTGCCGCTCTGCGGGCGGCCGAGATCGCTCAGTTTGCCGACAGCGTATCTCCGGATTCGGTGCTGAAACTCTACTCCGCCGTTATCGCCATGGACTCCACGACTCCTGAGGCTCGAACCGCTTTGTTTGCCAAGGCCTTTGTCTACGAAGACACGCTCCGGCAGCCGGATTCGGCCGCGGCCGTTTATCGCGACCTGCTGCGGATTTGCGCCGATGCTTCGGTCGCAGAAATGCTGAGGGCGAAACTCGACCCACCCGACAGCTCGTCACCATTCTTCGAGAGCGACGAGGCGCTGTTTGGTCAGAGCACAGAGACCGTTGAAACCCTTCTCCAGCCGGCCCAGCAAGAAGCGGGCTGGCCCCCGCCGGAGGAGTCCCTTCGAGGTCGTCGCTTCCGCTGATGCGCAACCTGCTGTCCCGTGTCCTGATTGCAGCTCTGGGCATTCCGCTGCTCATCCTTCTCGCCAAGGGAGGAGTGTGGGCGCGCGGCCTCTTGATCGTGGCGCTGCAAGGACTGATCCTGCGCGAGTGGATTTCTCTGGTGTCGGTGCGAGGCGCGCGGGTGTCGCTGGCGGGCCTTGCGCTGGCTGCAGCCGGGTTGGACGTGCTCGTCTTCAGATCGGGCGGGGGAGTCGGCTTGGCGTCAGGGATCGCGGCCGTGGCGCTCATGCTCATCGTCGAGGTCTTTCGCCGCGGACGCCAACCACTGCTCAACCTCGGTGCGTCCGCTCTCTTTCTTCTCTATGTGTGCCTGCCGCTCTCCTTGTGGTTCGTCTTGGGCGACACCGACAGATTTGAGTCTTTCGCGCCGGCGGGCGCGCTGGTCTCACTGTGGCTGTCCACTTGGCTGTGCGACACGGCCGCCTATGCCGTGGGGCGCACGCTGGGAAAGCACAAGCTCTATGACGCGGCCAGTCCGAACAAGACCATAGAAGGCTTCGTCGGAGGCATCGCCGGAGCGATTGCCGCTCCTCTGCTCATGTCGGCGCTCGGCTGGGCGCGGCTGTCGGTGGTGGATGTCCTCGTTCTGGGAGCCATCGTGGGACTCTTGGGTCAGACGGGTGACCTGCTCGAATCGCTCATGAAGCGCGAAGTCCAGCTCAAGGATGCGTCGTCCTTCTTGCCCGGCCACGGCGGTCTTCTGGACCGCTTCGACTCTCTGCTGCTTTCGACTCCCTTCTTTTACGCCTACCTGATCCTGTCGGGCGCCTGACGCTCGCAGGCGTATCCTCAAACCTTCCCGCGGTCTTATGCGAGAACCCGATCCAACCCATCGCTCGCCGAGTTCCGAAGTGGCGCGGATGTTTGACCGGATCTCGCGAACCTACGATCTGCTCAACCATCTTCTCTCGCTGAGCTCGGATCGCCGCTGGCGTCGTTTGGCCGTCCGCCGCCTGTTGCTCGCGCCCGGGCACATGGTTCTCGACTGCGGCGCGGGCACCGGCGACATGGCGCTCACCGCTCACCGGCACACGGAAGGTATCAGCACGGTCCTGCTCGATCCGGCGCACGCCATGCTGAGTCTTGCCGACAGCAAGGCGGGCATCATCGAACCTGCGCGTTTCAGACTGGTGCGCGGATATGCCGAGCGTCTGCCTTTTGCCGACGCGGTTTTCGACCGTTTCATGGTCGCCTTCGGGATCCGCAACTTCAGCGACTTGCGCGCGGGACTCTGCGATCTGTGCCGGGTTCTCAAGACCGGCGGGCGCGGAGTGATTCTTGAGTTCACGCCGGATCGCGCGCCTTTCATTGATGCGATCTTCACTTCTTACATGCGACGGATCATGGCTCCGCTCGGGGCAGCGATCTCGGGGGATCGCGACGCCTACCGGTACCTGTCGCGAACCGTACAGAACTTCGCCACCTCCGGCGATCTTGTCCACTTGCTCGAAGAGGTGGGATTCCGCCATGTAGAGAGCCACCGACTGTCTCTCGGCGTCGCCACGCTGTTCGTGGTGGAGAAGCGGTAGCGCTGCGGAGACGGGCACCATCATGACCGCCTTCGGGCCTCTCGACTTGCGGCGCGTGCCTGTTCTGCCCTTCACTCTGGCGGCGATTGCGGGGGTGGCGGCCGCCCTCTATCTGGATGTCCCGCCGCGGCTGTTGTTCTTTGTCACTGTTGCATTGTTCGGGCTGAGTGTCTTCCTGCTTGCGTGGCTGCGCGGACGCTGGCCGGTGGTGCTGCTCGTCTGTTTCGCTCTTGCTTCGCTGGCGACCTACCGGGCTCTCGGCGCGCTGGATCGCAACTCTCGACGCGCCGCGGAGAAGATGTCTCAGACGGGAGATGTCGCCACCGTAGTCGGGCGTGTCGCGTCGCTGCCCGATTCGCGCGTGCCGAGTGTTCTTCTCAAGCCGGTCGTGATACGGGTGGACACGCTTGTCTTGTCGTGCCGCGTGCTGGGCGTGCGCATCTATGTGGACTCGAGCACGGTAGCGAGTTTGCGCGCTGGCGACCTCGTCTCTGCGTCCGGTACACTTGTTCCCTCCATTCGCTCGGGCAGAGGTTCGGTCGGCACTCTGGTTGGCGCGGTCGCCGGACGAGAGCTGGCGACCCTCTCTCCGGACACCGCCGGCGTGATGGCCATTCCTTCAGGCGGACATCACCTGCGCCGCGCGGTGGACCGGGCGCGGGCCTTCATTCGCGATACGTTCGACCGTCGCTTGAGCCCTGACGGCGCGGCTCTGTGCCGGGCGCTGGTCTTGGGCGACCGAAGCTCTTTCGGCGAGAGCTTTTCCGACAAACTGCGCCTCACCGGACTCAGTCACGTGTTCGCTCTGAGCGGCGTGAATGTCGGCGTGCTGGTGGCGGTGGCTTGGGTGATTCTGGGGCTCCTTTTTCTGCCGCGAGTTCCGCGGCTCTTGATTCTCATGGGACTCGTGGTTTTCTACATGGAGCTCGGGCGCGAATCGCCGTCTCTGGTCCGCGCGTCGCTGATGGCGGTCTTCATCGTCCTGGGTGCGCTGCTTCACCGCCGCAGCTCTCCCTTGAATACCGTCGCGTCTGCCGCCTTGGTGGAAATCTTGTGGCGGCCGCTCGATGTGGTGGACGCCGGATTCCTTCTCTCGTACTTGGCGGTGTTGGGAATTCTTGCCGGGATGCAGGTCATTCGTCCGCGCTTGAGAGCGCTGCGTCTGGGACAGGCGGGCCGCTTCTGGAGCGATCTTGCGGCTGCGACCATCTCGGCTCAAGTCGTGACGCTGCCGCTGGTCGGTTACCTGTTTCACCGCGTTCCTGTGTTGGGGGTAATTGCCAACCTGCTGGCCGTCCCCATGTTTGGAATCATGCTCGTCTGGTCGCTCTTGCTGCTGATGATCGAGGCGGTCATCCCTTCGCTGGGTGCGACGGTGGCAGCTTCGCTCGGCGCGCTCGCCTGGGCGACAGGTCGGGTCGTGGACTGGGTGGCGGCGTTTCCGTTATCGGCCGTGGTCCTGCCGCAGTTTTCACCTGCGGCGCTGCTGGCAGTCTATCTTACGCTTGGTGTCGCCGCCGTCGGCCTTCTCGCACGACGCGCCAAGATGGCAGTTCTGGCGCTGGGCGTGGCTGCAAATGTGGTGATTTGGAGCGCTGTCCTGAGTGGAGCGGGGAGGAGCTGCACGGTGACCTTCTTCTCCGTGGGCAATGGTGACGCGGCGCTGATTTCGACGGCGAGCGGACGAAATGTTCTCGTGGATGCGGGTCCGTCCTACGGCGACGCTTCGGCTGCAGGCCGAATCCTGCGCGCCCTTGCCGAGCGCAAGATCGCCCGGCTCGACGCCATCATTCTCACGCATGACGACAACGATCATATCGGCGGCGCGGCCGAGATCATTCTAACCATGCGTTGATGACATGCGCCGCGGCCGAAAACGAGCAATCTCTGGTGCTGCGCTTCGACTGTCAGGGATCTTCGCTGCTCCTGACGGGCGATGCGGATTCGCTGGTCGAAGCAAGACTCGCCGCTTGGGGATCTCTTCTCGACGTAGATTTGCTGAAGGTCTCGCATCACGGGAGCCGCACCGCGACAACCCGTGACTTCCTGAGCCGGAGTTCACCCGAGTTTGCGGTGGTGTCGGTCGGACGCCGGTCGCGCTACGGTCACCCGGATTCGACCGTAATCGCACGGTTAGCGAAGCACAACGTTCGAGTTTGTCGAACCGACCGCGATGGAGATGTCGCCTTCGCGGCGGCAAATGGGTCTTGGCAACGACTCGAATTGCCGGCGCAAGCTGTGGCTCGCAGGTGGAGGCTTCATGCCACGGGCTAAGAAAACAAACGATCTCCTGCTGCCTGACACGGGTGAGATTCTGGAACGCGCGTTGTTCGCTTCCGGTGTGAGCTGCTTTTGCGGCGTGGACGAGGCGGGACGCGGCCCGCTGGCGGGTCCGGTCGTGGCCGCCGCGGTGCTGTACCGCGATTGTCCCGCCTTGTGGAACGCCTGCGACTCCAAGCGGCTCTCTCGTGCCGCACGGGAGGAGCGCTTCCTGCACATCGTGAAAGACATGGAATTCGCCGTGGGCATTTGCGATTGCGAAGAGATTGACCGCCTCAACATTCTGCAAGCCACGCTTCAAGCCATGCGCCACGCTGTGAAAAAGCTCCGTCCGAAGCCGGGACTCATTCTCGTAGATGGAAAGCAGAATCTCGGAGCGGGCTTTCCCTCGCGTGCCATTGTGCATGGCGACGCGCGGGTGGCGCTCATCGGAGCCGCCTCCATTGTGGCCAAGGTGACGCGCGACCGCATCATGATCGCGTACGACCATCTCTATCCGGCTTACGGCTTTGCGCGCCACTTTGGATATCCCACGGCCGCACATCGGCTCAGGATTCGCCAAATCGGTCCCTGTCCCATTCATCGAAGGACGTTTCGTGGTGTTCGGGAGTTTCTTCAAGAGGCTGTTTCGGACTGATGCGAAAGTGGCGCCGTCGTCCGCTCTGGGCGCGGCGGGCGAGAAGATTGCCGCGCAGCATCTCCAGCGCATCGGCTGCCGCATCGTCGCGCGCAACTGGCGCTCGCGTCTCGGCGAAGTGGACATCATTTGCGAGGACAAGGACACTCTGGTCTTCGTGGAAGTGAAAGCCGCCAAGCACCTCAGCGCTTTGCCGCCTGAGCTGCGCGTGAACCGGCGCAAACGGCGCAAGTTGCTGACACTCGCTCAGCATTATCTCAAAGTGAACCACACGGATCGTCCCGTCCGTTTCGACGTCGTCTCCGTGTGGTCGGAAAACGGAACGCCGCAAATCAGGCACGTCAAAGATGCTTTTTCGACACGTTGAAGTCATTCTGTGCGCTTGCTTGGCTCTGGCTCTGGCAGTGCCCGCCTCGGGTCTTGTCCTGAACGAAATCATGTACGATCCCGACGGCGACGAAGGCACAGACGAGTTTATCGAACTCTACAATGACGCGACGTTCCCGGTCAGCCTGCAAGGCTGGCGCATTTCCGACGGCGAGAGCGAGGACAACATTGTTGCTCTCGAGCAGGGACTGCAAGCGCTGCCCGGGCAGTATGTGTTAGTGCTTGACCCCGATTGTCCAACAGCACAGCCGAAATGGTTTCGTTAGTGGACGATCAAGGCCATACGGTGAGCAGCTACATCTACAGTCTGCTAAACCCGGAGGGTTACTCGGACGAGAAGATTCTTCCCCGGGGCGGCGACGACACCACGAACTGGGCGAATGCCACACAGCATCACGGCACACCGGGCGCGCGCAACAGCGTCACGCCGCCGGATCACGATCTGGCGCTTGCGCGGCTGTATTCCGTTCCGCCGTTTCCCCAGCGCGGAGACAGTTTTGTGGTTGGGAGTGTGGTGCGCAACGATGGACAACTCGCGCTGGCCGACACTCTGCGGCTTTTCGAATTGATCGGCGCGCTGCCTGAAACGGTACTCGTCCGTCTCTGGACTGCGCCCACGCTGCCGCCGGGAGACTCGGCGTCCTTCGATGCTCCGCTGTGGATGAGCGAGAGTGTCACCCGCCGCTTCTGGGCACGACTGTCGGGCACGGATGACCGCCCCCAAAACGACGCCCGCGGCCTCAGCGTTTCTCCCAGTGGCGAAGTTGGCTCTGTGCTCATCAACGAGATCATGTACGCTCCGGAACCGCAGCGCAGCGAGTGGGTGGAGCTGGTGAACACCTCGCCGTTTGCGCAGTCACTAAGCGGCTGGAGCTTTGGTGACGGAACGGGCATTGCCGACACGGTGCGGCGGTTCCGTCTTGCCGATGTGCAGATCGAAGCGGGAGGATTCGTTGTTCTGGCGGCGGATTCCACGATCCTCTATGAAAACGTGCCGCCGTTCGTGCCCATTCAGGTTTGGGAACATGCGCCGATCACGCTCAACAACACCGGCGATTCCCTCGTTCTCTACGATGCAAACGGCGCGCTGGCGGATCGCGTGGACTATCGTCCGTCGTGGGGAAACAGCACGTCTGGCTTCGGTCTCGAGCGCATTTCGACGTCTTCCCCGTCCAATGATCCGCTGAACTGGGCATCTTCCCTCGACAGCACGGGCGCGACACCGGGCCGCGTGAACTCGCGGACGTCTCCTGCCTTAGGCGCGGTCACTGAAGTTCTCACACTGCAGCCGAATCCCTTTTCCCCCGACGGTGACGGCCACGATGACTTGTTGTTCATCCGCTACCGGCTCGAACACGCCGACTCACGATTGGACTTGCGAATCTATGACGTGCGCGGTCGCGAAGTGCGACGCCTAACGAACAACGCGGCCGCCACGTTCAGTGGCGAGATCCTCTGGGACGGCAAGGACGCCGGTGGTCGCGATCTTCCCACCGGGCTTTACATCGTGTACCTCGAGGCGCTCGGCAAAGGCGGCACCCGCATTCAGTCCGCCAAACGCGCCGTGGCTCTGGCGCGACGCTCATGAGACTGCTGTATCTGGACAGTCTGTCGGTGATCTTTCCGGGGCGCACGCTCATCGAGAACGTGGTGTGGTCCATCTTTCGCGGCGAACGCCACGGTTTGGTGGGTGCCAACGGGACGGGCAAGACCACGCTTTTGCGACTGATCGTGGGTGAGGCGGAACCCTCATCCGGCGTCATCGCCCGCACCCGCGGCCTCACCGTCGGCTACCTTCCGCAGGAAGGCGTTGCGCAGAAGGATCGCGGGCTGTTTGAAGAGGCGTGGAGCGGCCTGCCGGCCTTGCCTCAACTCGAACAGGAGATTGAGCAGCTTCGCCAAATGGTGGCCGCAGACTCATCTGATGCGGATGCTCTGGAGAGACTCGGCGCGCTCCAACATCGCTGGGAGGATCTTGAAGGTTATCACGCCGAAGCCAAGGTGGCGCGAGTGCTCGGCGGGCTTGGCTTCAAGGAGCGCGATTTTCGCCGCCGGGCCAGCGAGTTTTCAGGCGGGTGGCAGATGCGCATCGCGCTGGCGAAGTTGCTGCTCTATGATCCCGACCTGTTGCTGCTGGACGAACCTACCAACCATCTCGATCTGCCCGCTTTGATGTGGTTGGAAGGTTATCTTGGGCAGTTTCGCGGTGCGCTCATCGTGGTGAGTCACGACCGCGATTTCCTGGACCGCATCGTCGAGCGCATCGCCGCCCTCGATCGCGGCAAGCTCACGCTCTATCACGGCAACTACACGGAATTCGAGCGGCAGCGCGCCGTCCGCGAAGAGCAGCGGGAAGCGGAAGAGGCGCGCGTGGAGGCTGAGCGCAAGCGGATCGAGACCTTTGTAGAACGCTTCCGCTACAAGGCCACCAAAGCGCGACAGGTGCAGAGCCGCATCAAGATGTTGGAGAGACTTCAGCCTTCGGACACCGCGCTGCCTGCATCATCGCGCCGCGTTCGCTTCCGTTTTCCGCCTGCGCCGCCCAGCGGGCGGATCGTCCTGGAGCTCAAGGGCCTGACCAAAAACTATGGCGATGTGCAAGTCTTCCGCGACTTGGATCTGGTTCTCTCGCGCGGCGAGAAAATCGCGCTGGTGGGCGTGAACGGCGCCGGCAAGTCCACTCTCTGTCGCTTGTTGGTGGGAGTGGAGGCGCCGAGTTCCAGCGAGGTGCTTCGCGGTCACAATGTGACCGTGGACTACTTTGCGCAGGAAGCGGATTTCCACCTTGATCCCAAGTTGACCGTTCTGGAGCAGCTCGAAGCCGAAGCGGGTTCGGCTCCGCAGTCCGGCTTGCGCTCTCTTCTGGGAGCATTTCTCTTTTCCGGTGATGATGTTTTCAAGCGTGTTTCGGTTCTGTCGGGCGGGGAGAAGTCGCGGCTGGCGCTCGCCAAGATGCTGCTGCGTCCCTCGAATTTTCTCATTCTCGACGAGCCCACCAACCATCTCGACATGGCCTCGCAGGAAGTGCTGCTTGAGGCGCTGCGCGCTTACGAGGGGACGCTGTTGGTGGTCAGCCACGACCGCTATTTTCTCGACCGGCTGGTCAACCGCGTTCTTGAGCTCGAAGACGGCAGCATGAAGGATTGGGCGGGAAATCTATCTGAGTACATCGAGCGCAAGAGTCTGGATGTCGCTTCATCGGCGGAGGAAATGACGCGGGCTCGAGTGCCGGTGGAAGCGCCGCACGAGACCGGATTCAAATCGCGGGAGCGGAAGCGCACCGAAGCCGAGATCCGCAACCGCCTCTCCCGCGCCTTGCGTGCCGCGCACGACAAGGTCGAGAACCTGCAAGGCCGAATTGACCAAGCGGAAGCGCGCAAGCAAGAAATTGAGCGGATGCTGTCCGGCGAAGAGATTTACAAGGATGTGGAGGAATACCGACAACTCCTCTCCGAATATGATGCCCTTCGCGCCACGCTGCCGCGGTTGCTGGAGGAGTGGGAGGCCGCAGCCCTGCGTTTGCAGGAGTTGGAGCGTGATCGTGATGCGGAACTCTCCGGCTCAAATGCCTGATTCAGGCTTGACATTGTCCCGAAAGTGGCTTAGATTTGGCTTTCCACATTGTGACGGGATTCTCAAAGAGGCGGCATAGCCGGCACAAGGAAGAACGTGGCATCTGACGAAATCCGCACGCCACCGGTGGCGGTGATCGCGCTGGGCGGCAACGCAATTTCCAGCCCCGACCAGCCCGACACCATCGCCAACCAGTTCCGCCACACGCGGGATGCGCTGGTGGGTGTCGTGGACCTTGTCAAGCGCGGCTATCGCGTGGCCATGACGCACGGCAACGGTCCGCAAGTGGGAAACGCGCTCCTGCGCGTGGAACTGGCCAAAGGCAAGGCGCCCGTTCTTCCTCTCGGAGTGATCGTGGCCGACACCGAAGGCGGCATGGGGTACATGATCGAGCAGTGTCTGCAGAATATGCTTCTGCGCCGCGGCGGTCTGCGCCGCGACGTGGTAACCATCGTCTCGCAGGTTCTGGTGGACCCCGAGGATCCCGCGCTGCTGAATCCCACCAAATTTGTGGGCCAGTTCTACACAGAAGCAGACGCCAAGCACCTTGCTGACGCGGAAGGGTGGACGGTTAAGCCGGATGGTGAGCGCGGATGGCGCCGGGTGGTGGGAAGTCCCGAACCGCTGGAGATTCTCAACGGCCCGACCATCAAGCAGCTCATCGCCGCGGACAAGATCGTCATCGCGGCGGGCGGCGGTGGAATTCCCGTCTATCGCAAATCAGACGGCCGGTTGGAAGGCGTGGACGCGGTGATTGACAAGGATCGTGCCTCGGCGATTCTGGCGCATGACATCGGCGCGCAGGAGCTTTTCATCCTCACCGAAGCGGAACACGTGGCCCTCGATTTCGCCAAACCCACTCAGCGCAACCTCCGTCGCGTCACACTCTCTGAAATCGAGCGCTATGATGGGGAAGGTCATTTCCCGCCGGGCAGCATGGGGCCGAAGATCGAAGCGGCCATCAAGTTCCTGCGGAGCGGGGGACGGCGCGTCATCATCTGCGCACTGTCGAAATTCATCGAAAGTCTGGACGGCAAGAGCGGCACGACCATCGTACCGGATTGAAACGCGGCACGGTACGTCTTCGCGCGATTCCCGATAACGGCGTGGAGCCAAGATGAAAATTCACGAACATCAAGCCAAAGAACTTCTGGCGCGCTACGCCGTTCCCGTACCGCGCGGTCGCGCGGCTTTCTCGGTGGAGGAAGCCATGGACATCGCCGACAGTCTGGGGAAATATCCGGTGGTGGTCAAGGCGCAAATTCATGCCGGCGGCCGCGGGAAAGGCGGCGGCGTGAAAATCGCCAAGACCAAAGCCGAGGCGCGGCAATACGCCTCGCAGATTCTTGGCATGCAGCTGGTCACACACCAGACCGGGCCCGAGGGGAAGAAAGTGCAGCGGTTGCTCATCGAAGAGGGCATGGACATCAAGTGCGAACTCTACGCGGGCCTCTTGCTCGACCGCGCGTGCGCGCAGAACGTGTTCATGGTGTCCACCGAAGGCGGCATGGAAATTGAGAAGGTGGCCGCCGAGACCCCCGAGAAGATCGTCAAGGTGCATATTCATCCGGCTATCGGATTTCAGCGCTTTCACGCGCAGAAGCTCGCCTTCGCACTTGCTCTCACCGGCGACGCCTTCAAGAGCGCCGTGAAGTGCTTTACGGCAATGTACAAGGCGTATGATGATCTGGACGCGAGCCTGCTCGAAATCAATCCGCTGGTGGTGACGGGGGATAACCGGGTGATCGCTCTCGACGCCAAGATGAATCTCGACGACAACGGTCTTTTCCGCCATCCCGACATCGAAGCCATGCGTGACCTGAGCGAAGAGGAGCCCGCCGAAGTGGAAGCTTCGGCGGCCAATCTGAACTACATCAAGCTCGACGGCACGGTGGGCTGCATGGTCAACGGCGCGGGCTTGGCGATGGCGACCATGGACATCATCAAGCTGCACGGCGGCACTCCGGCGAATTTCCTCGACGTCGGCGGAACGGCCAGCGCGGAAACGGTGGAGAAGGGTTTTCGCATTATTCTCTCCGACAAGAACGTCCGCGCCATTCTCATCAACATTTTCGGCGGCATTGTGCGCTGTGACCGCGTGGCAGGCGGAGTCATCGAGGCTGTCAAAAAGAGCAAGGTGAGCGTGCCGGTGGTCGTCCGCCTGGAAGGCACGAATGCGGACATCGCCGCCAAGCTGCTGAGCGAATCCGGTCTCAGCTTCGTCGTCGCCAAAGACCTGACCGATGCTGCGCAAAAGGCAGTTTTGGCAGTGAAGGGCACATGACCGATTACCCAACCCTGACCTTTCCGGACGATTTCGGATTCGAGAACCTTAGTGCGATTCACGATCTTACCACGCGATTCGTCGCATCGCTCGGCCCCGATGGCCCGAAGAAGGTGGTGCTTGATCTTCGTTGTGTGACCAAGTTCACTCCGTTTTCTGGCTGTTATCTCGCGTCGTTGGTCAAGGACCTGGTTAGCCTCGGGATTAATGTCGAGGTGCTTCGGCCTGTGCACACGGGCGCGTCGCATCAGCTCGATCACCTCGGCATTGTCGCGCACTTCTTGGGACACCCGGTCCCCACCACGAAACGAGTGCGATCTGTACCTTTAGTCCACCTGCATGGCAAGGACTTTGATCTTGCGATTCGCATGTCGAAGATGGTGCGAGTCTCCCTGGAGCTGACCGCCGCCAATTTCTACCTCGTTCAGCTCTGCCTGAAGGAACTCCTTCTGAATGCCTTCGATCACGGTCAGTCGCCGAAAGGCACGTTCTGCTGTGCATACGGCCTCAGGAATCTGCGGATCGTCCGTGTGTGCACAATGGATCACGGCATGGGTGTGCTCGCGCACCTCAGGCAGAATCCCAAGTATGCCAATCTGACTTCAGACACTGAAGCTCTCGCGCTATGCGTGCGGAAGGGTGTCTCTGGGACAAGATGGACAAGAGGATTGGGACTGTTCTATGTGACTCAGGCATTATTGCATGCTGGCGGGGAGATCGCTATGGCTTCGGGCAGTGCGACGATGCTTCTGCAGGAAGGCAAGCCGCCGGTTTTTGGCAATCTGTCCACACCGTTCACGGGCACTGTCGTGAACGTCACGTTCAAGGTCAGAAAGGCGTACCGGTTCATTCTGGATGACCTGGAGGATAGATGAAAAAGGGCACAACTCTGACCATTGCTGTCAAGCCGTTCCTTGACTCGAAGGTTACGACCCGTGAAGATGGAGAGGCTTTGCGGGACTACCTGCAGGAGCACTGGGAGCAGGTGGAAATGATCGTTCTCGATTTCCGAGGACTTCAAATCGCTTCTGTCTCATTTCTTGATGAGGCATTCGGGATGCTGGCCGAAGCCCATCCGAAGAAGGAGATTGGTCACAAGATTAGGGTCGTTCGCATGGACGCAAACGATCAGATCATGTACGAGTCCATCTTGAAATCGCGCGAGTCCCAGTTTCGAAAAACAAAACGAGCGAGCCGCTCGGAAACCGTCAACTGAGCTACAAATGTCCATTCTTCTCACTCAACACACGCACGTTCTTGTGCAGGGCATCACTGGCGGGGAAGGGACGTTCCACACCGCGCAGATGCTCGATTATCATACCAAAGTGGTGGGGGGAGTCACTCCATGCAAGGGCGGCCAGACGTGGGAGGGCAAGCTTCCCATCTTTAACACGGTTTCGGATGCCGTCAAAGAGACCGGTGCCAACGCGTCCGTGATCTTTGTTCCGCCCGCTTTCGCCGCGGACGCGATTCTCGAAGCGCTGGACGCGGGAATCGAGCTCATCGTGACCATTACCGAGGGCATCCCGGTGCGCGACATGGTCAGAGTCAAACACGCTCTCAATCAATCCCAGTGCCGCATGGTCGGACCCAATTGCCCCGGTGTTATTTCTCCGGGAATCGGCAAAATGGGCATCATGCCCGCCTTCATTCATCGGCCGGGCAAGTGTGGTGTCATCAGCCGCTCGGGAACGCTGACTTATGAAGCGGTCAAGCAGCTCAGCGACCGCAACATCGGCCAGTCCACCTGTGTGGGAATCGGCGGCGATCCGGTCAACGGTTCGTCCTTCACCGATATTCTCCGGCTCTTCAAGGATGATCCCGGTACCGAGGCGGTGGTGATGATCGGCGAGATCGGCGGGTCCGCCGAGGAAGAGGCCGCGGCCTACATCCGGAAGGAATTCAAGAAGCCGGTGGCGGCTTTCATCGCGGGATTGACTGCGCCTCCCGGCCGTCGCATGGGGCACGCGGGCGCAATCATTGCCGGCGGCAAGGGAACGGCAACCGAGAAGATCAAGGCGCTGCGAGAGGCGGGCATTCACGTGACGGATTCCCCCGGCGAGATCGGCGCTACGCTCGAGCGCGCGCTGAAGAAGTAAGAGGATCGCCAACCGCATGGAAAAAACCCTGATGATTATTAAGCCCGACGCCGTTGCCGCCGGGCGAATCGGAGACGTCCTCGCCCGCGCGGAACGTGAGGGTTTTGCCATCACCGGCCTGTGCATGCTGCTCCTCTCGAAGGAGCAGGCGGAAGCCTTCTATTCCGTGCACCGCGAGCGTCCGTTCTTTGCGCCGCTGGTGAAATACATGTCAAGCGGGCCGGTGGTTGTCGGGCGGCTGGAACGCGAAAACGCGGTCGAACATTGGCGCAAGGTGATCGGCTCGACCGATCCCCTAAAGGCTGATCCGGGAACGATCCGCCGCATGTTCGGCGCGAGTATCGAGGCCAACGCGGTGCATGGATCGGACTCTCCGCAAAACGGAGAGATCGAGACGGAGTTCTTTTTCGCGTAAGTTCACTTTCATCACGTGAGAGCAAGTCGCCTCGGTGCTCAGCCGGGGCGACGTCGTTTGGGGCAGAGAGGGAGTGCTTGACTCTGCGAGTAATTATTTGTATATTCAAAAGCTTAGTGAGAATACGAGGTTAAGCTTGGGACGTGCCGCGGGGTGGTCTGTTCACCCACTTTGCGCTCTGTGGGGGGCCTGCGTGTTTCTGGCGAGCCTGCTGATGATCGCTTCGCCAGTCAAGCTTATTATATTGTTTATTTTATTCTTATTGATTTGCGCTTTTTTGCACGCGAACGTCATTGCGAGTTCAAGGCTACTGTTGCAGGCGTGGCCGCTTCTCCTCATTACGTTTGTCATACATGCGGTCATATCATCCCGAATTACGGCCGTTTTAGCTGGTCATGCCACGGCTTCACCCGACTTCTTCCAAGGACTCGGACTGGCCGCCATTTTCACCGTGCGCTTGGCGCTGATGCTGCTGACTGCGGGTGTTCTTTTTCGGTTGCACCCGATGCAGCGTTATGGTCAGGCCATTGGAGGCTTGTTTTCTCGCCTGCCGTTCGGGCGCAGAACCTTGGCTCAGGCTGAGCTTGCGGGCACGCTGGCTTTGCGATTTGTCCCGTTTGTCGGGCAAGAAGCCGCGCGGCTGAGGATGGCCCTGGCCGCACGCGGCGAAGCGCTTCCCAAGACTCGTTGGGCGC
>JAPKYT010000014.1 GCA_026394155.1 bacterium
AATCTGCGTGCCCCCGTTGCCCGGTATGATCCCCCGCGTCACCTCGGTCAGCGCGAAGGAGGCGTTCTCGGAGGCGATGCGGATGTCGCAGGCCAGCGCAATCTCCAGCCCTCCCGCCAGACAGTAGCCGTTGACGGCGGCTATGATTGGCTTCCACAGCTCCATCTGGCGCAGCAGCGCCGTCGGGGACAGGTCCCAGAGCCGGCCGGCGGCGCCCCCTTGCCGTTGCTGTGCGCTCATCTCCTTCAGGTCGGCGCCTGCGGAGAATGACTTATCGCCGGCGCCGGTGACGATCGCCGTCCGGGCGTCGTCATCGTCGCGGAACCGGACCATCGCCTCATGGAATCCCTTGCGCACCTCATCGTTGATGGCGTTCATCGCCTCCGGCCGGTTAAGGGTTACGATGACCGTGTGGTCGCGCTTCTCATAGAGGACGGCAGGCATGACACATCCTTTCCCCTAGGCTGGTCTCCCAGCACAAATGCTGTCGGTGGCGAGGGACCTGCTAGACGTCGATACTACCAGTTCTCAGCCAGCAGCTCGAAGTGCGCCTGCGGGTGATTGCAGGAGGGGCAGGTCTCCGGCGCCTCCTTGCCGGTGTGGACGTAGCCGCAGTTGCGGCACTTCCACTTGACCGGCTCGTCCTTCTTGAACACCTTCCCCTCGCGGACGTTGGCCAGCAGCTCATTGTAGCGCTTCTCGTGCTGGCGCTCGGCGACGGCGATAGCGCGGAAGCTCTTGGCGACCTCCGCGAATCCCTCGTCCAGGGCCGTCTTGGCGGAGGCGGGATACATCTCAGTGTGCTCGTAGCGCTCGCCCGCTGCCGCCGCCTCCAGGTTCGCCGCCGTGTCGCCGATCACGCCCGCGGGGAATGGCCACTCGATCTTGACCTCTCCGCCCTCCAGATACTTGAAGAACACCTTGGCGTGTTCCTTCTCATTGTCCGCCGTCTCCGTGAAGATAGCGCAGATCTGCTCGAAGCCTTCCTTCCTTGCCTGGCTGGCGAAGTACGTGTAGCGGTTTCGGGCCTGCGACTCCCCCGCGAATGCCGTCAGGAGATTCTGCTCCGTCCTTGACCCCTTTAGCTGCATCGGTTGCCTCCTCATCTAGCGTCGTCTACCAACCTACGATCCAGTCTATCGCAAGGGGGTGGGGACGTGCCACAGGCGAGGCGCGAGGATCAACGGGGAAGCTGGTCAGTAGGCGAGGTACTGAGGGGGGGCAGGCCAAGACCGGGTTGGCTGATGCGTCGGATTCTCCGTTGCCTGCCGGCTAGTTCCATACCTCCGAAACGAAGCGCGTTTGCAGGCTTGCGTCTCCGACTGTGCCACACTCGGCAGTCATGGAACCTGAACCCGCTGGTTCTGAGCAGAAGAATTGACCACACTCGAAGGGAACCGCGATGCCGCCAATCTCACCGGTGGTGCCGGTCATCATGAAGCAAGGATTCCTATCTACTACCATGAACCAGGGACTATCCCTCGCGCTTTGGGGCGACGGCAACTGCGATAGGTCGTAGAGAAAAGTCACGTCATCGGAGGCAACGCGAGGATCCTGTGGGCAGATCATCACGCCCATCGGCGACACATCTTCGGGTCGCTGGAATGAGAAGCAGGGATC
>JAPKYT010000093.1 GCA_026394155.1 bacterium
GCATTACCCGGATCAGGTTCGAGGGTTATCTCAGGCCGCCCTTACGGTTTCCCGCGGCGACCACCCCTACGGTTGCGCGCCTCGAATATACGGCGGGCGGCGCCGAGAGTCAAGAGACCCGCCGGGCCGGACGAGCATCCGTGGATGCCGGTCAAAGAGGACTCGCCTCTCCAGAAAAGGCGGGACCGCTGCCATCGCTTCTGACCCGCGAGTCTCACGGAGTCCGGAACGTATTGAAAAGTATTGTCTAAAGAACCAGAGTTCAGACCTGTTGCCCACTGATGTCAGGGGCATTCTAAATGGCCTCCGCTTTCGCGGCTTAGAAAAGTACTTGACTCAAAACGGAATATTTCGTATTTTTATTACGACAAATTGAGTCTGATTTAGGAAATGTATCATGTTGGTTTCATTGCAGGCAGACTATGCGATGCGCGTGTTAGTGGACGTCGCCCAGCATCAGGCCCGAGGTGTTGCGGTGGTCACGCGCGAAATCGCCGAACGGCAACGGGTGCCGCGGGTGTTCCTGACCAAGATCGTGGCCCAACTGGCCAGCCACGGCATGCTGCGCACGCAGCGCGGCAAGGGTGGCGGAGTGATGCTCGGCAAGGCGCCGGACAACATCAATCTTTTGGACGTGATCGAGACGTTTGAGGGCAGCTTGCAGTTCAACCAGTGCGCGCACGACGCCAAGTGCTGCGGCCTGTCCGAAGGCTGCGCCATTCGCGGCTTCTGGCGAACGGCGGAGAAGCATCTCAAGAGCTTCCTCGGGACCCGGACGCTGGCCGATCTTCTGGCTCTGGGTGCCGCCACCGCCGAAGGCGTGCCGCTCTCGCCGACGTTTGAGCCGGCGGGCGAACTGCGCACGATTCCGGTGAGCGGCGGCGCGGTGCGCTGAATACCGCAAGACAAGGAGACGCACGTTTGAATCGGCTTGAAATTCAAGACCTGCACGTGTCCGTGGAGGGCAAGGAAATTCTCCGCGGTCTCGATTTGACCGTGCCGGTGGGCGAGGTCCATGCCATCATGGGGCCCAACGGCAGCGGCAAGTCCACGCTGGCCTCGGCCATTATGGGCCATCCCAAGTATGAGGTCACGGAAGGCGCGGTTCTGTGGAAGGGTGAGAGCCTTCTGGACATGGAGCCCGACCAGCGGGCCAAGAAGGGCCTCTTTCTGGCGTTTCAATATCCGCAGGAGATTTACGGCGTCTCGGTGACCAATTTCCTGCGCCTGGCCATCACCGAGCGCAGCGGCAAGACGCTCAGTTTTTCCGAGTTCAACCGCGAGCTCGATGAGTGGCTGAAGATCCTCGACATCACGCCCGAGTTCGCCAAGCGCTATCTGAACGAAGGTTTTTCCGGCGGCGAAAAGAAGCGCAATGAAATCCTGCAGCTCGGCATGCTCAAGCCCGAGATGGCGATCATGGACGAGACCGACTCGGGACTCGACATTGACGCGTTGAAGGTCGTGGCGCGCGGCTTCAATCGCATGCGCGGGCCGGGCTTCGGCGCGCTGGTCATCACCCACTATCAACGGCTTTTGGAGCACATCGTTCCCGATTTCGTGCACGTACTCATGGACGGCCGCATCGTCAAGTCGGGTGACAAGTCTCTCGCCTTTGAACTGGAAGCACAGGGCTACGACTGGGTGCGGGACGAGGCCGAGGCGTGACCCCCCTTATTCCCCCCATCGACCGGGGGGAGACTGGAGTTTCCCCCCGTGGACGGGGGGATAAAAGGGGGGTGGGTTTCGTGGTGCTCTGGCTGACGATTGCCCTCCCACTTTTTGCCGCCGACCGTGAACCGCCGGTCATGCTCACGGTCGGTTCTGTTTCTGAATAACGCCGGGAATGGCGCACAACGGAAGCACCTTGGCCATGAACACCTTTTTCATTGCGCGGACGGCGTGTCCGGCCTGCCGCTCTCCGCGGCGTGAAACGGTTTATGCATGCGACTACCTTGCCAACCCGGTCCGCGATTTTCTCGTAAACTATTATCGCCAGAGCGGGCGGTTGAATCTCGCGTATTTGGAGGGTGTTCGTTACCTCCTCGAAGAGTGCTGTGATTGCGGGCTGGTTTATCAGTCACAGGTTCCGAGCGACTCGCTGAACGAGATTCTCTATCGCGAAAAGCCGATTCCACCTCCCCCCGAAGAGCGCGGGCATTCCCTGTCGTATCACGCGCGCAATGTGGAACAGCTGATGAGTCTGGCCGCACATCTGAGCCGGAAATCATCGAACATCCGGATATGCGACTTTGGTTTCGGTTGGGCGGAGTGGATTTCGCTGGCGGTTGCCCTCGGTTTTCAAGCATGTGGCTGCGAACTGACCGAAGTGAAGAAGGAGTTTGCCCGCTCGCGGGGAGTGCAGGTGATGGAATGGGATCAGATTCCCGGCGCGGGTTTCGACTACATCCATTGCGACTGGGTGTTTGAACACCTGCGCGAACCGCGCGACACTCTCGAGCAGCTCGTTCGTGGCCTGCGCGTCGGCGGCATTATCATGATCAGCGTACCATACCGTCATCATATTCAACGGCGGCTTAAAGCCAATAACTGGAGTGCACGGCGCGACTCGCGCAATTGTCTGAACGCCGTCCATCCGATGGAACATATCAACTGCTGGGAAGGACGCTCGCTCGACCGCATGGCGGCGGCTTGCGGACTGTGCCCTACAAAAATTCCGATTTTCCGGCAGCGAATGATTCTAAGCTGGGACGAACCGCGCGAGGCCGTCAAGAGCGTTTTAAGGCCGTTCTACCACAACTGGTATCCTCGGTATGATGAACGATATTTCGCGCGCACGGTTTAGGAGTGTGCCACTCGCGCTGTTTTTCCTCGGTGCGACGATGGCAGTGGCTGGCGCTGGCGATGCTCTGCCGGTCATGCTCACGGTCGGTTCTGTCTCTGAAGTGCATACCCGTCCCGGCGACAGCGCGACGGTGACGATCCGGCTGAAGGTGATGCGCGGCTATCATGTGAACGCGAACCCCGCCGCCAATGATCTCTACATCCCGCTGGAAATCGTGTTCGCGGATACGTCTTTTGCCGTGGTTGGCCGACCGCTCTATCCCAAAGGTAAGACTTGGCGGCTGAAGGACAGCGACGAAAATTTGCTGGTCTATGGCGGCGCAGTGAAGATCATCGTTCCGCTGGCGATTCCCAAGAACGTGCAGCCGGGTGAGTATGCGCTGTACGGAACAGTGGACTATCAGGCCTGCGACGATGCGGTGTGTTTCATGCCCCAGTCGCGGGCGGTGAGCGTGAAAGTGCTGGTGGAACGGTAGGAATGGC
The DNA here is from genome assembly GCA_026394155.1 of bacterium. Lineage (GTDB taxonomy): Bacteria > Electryoneota > RPQS01 > RPQS01 > RPQS01 > RPQS01. The sequence goes on from JAPKYT010000093.1 coordinate 3,289, forward strand.
GCGCGGCACATGATCTCGGTCATCATACCGAATTACAACGGGGCATCCTATCTGAAGCCGTGTTTGGATTCGGTGCTTCTTCAGAGCGGCGGGCAGGACATCGAGATCGTGCTCATTGACAACGGTTCGCAAGACGGCAGCGCGGAGCTTGTTCGCGAACGCTTTCCGTCGGTGCGGGTAATTGCCAATGCCGAGAACCTTGGCTTCACGCGGGCGGTCAATCAGGGGATTGCCGCCGCTTCCGGCGAGCTGCTGCTGCTGCTTAACAATGATACGGTGATGCAGCCCGGTTCGCTTCTCAAGCTGCAACGGAGTCTGGAATCTTTTGGCGACGAGGCCGCGGGCGTGCAGCCGCTGCTGTTGTGGGCGGGAGATGGGGAGATCATTGACAGCGCGGGAATCGCGATAGAGCCGAAATTCGTGGCGCGGGATGATCTGCGCGGCCAGCCGCGCGCGTCGGCGCCCACCGAAGAGCGCGAAATCTTCGGCGTTTGCTTCGCCTGTGCATTGCTGCGCCGTTCGGTGTTCGACCGCTGCGGTTTGCTCGACCCTGATTTTTATGCGGAGTGGGACGACGTGGAGTTTTGTCTGCGCGCGCGCTGGCACGGCTACCGTTTTTTTCTGATTCCCGGGGCCCGCGTTTTGCACCATCGCTCGCCGACCTCGCAGCGCGAGCCGCTGGCGAAGTTCATGCATCGCCGCCGCAATCACGTGCTTACCTATCTGAAGGGTCTGCCCGCCGCCAGTGCGTTTGGCCAGACGCTCTACCGCCTGCAAAAGGACATCGGCAACATTCCTCACTTCGTCAAAGCCAGAGAGCTCAGAGCGGTGGCCGCGAGTTGGATCGAAGTGATGAAACTTCTGCCGGTGATGCTGGCCCGCCGCCGTCGCCTGCGGCGCAAGGCCGTTCTCAGCGCGTGGCAAATGCGCGCTTTGCTGCGGAGGTTCATGCAGCGTGGCTGAACGCGTGGTTTTCTTTTCCGCCGGCGGGTGGGGCAACGGCAGCGCGCGCACGCGCCTCTACTATTACATCGAAGCGCTGGCCGCGGCGGGCGTGAACTATCACATCGCGAGCTACACCTATCACCGCTACGGCGGCGCGCGGTCGCCGAGCAAGCTGTGGCTCGAACTGCTGCCGCTGTGGAACGTGCTCGCAGCCTTGCGAGCCGACGTTCTTTGGTTTCAGAAGTTCGCGCTTCCAAGCTGGGCTATTCCGCTCGCGCGACTGCTCGGCAAGCGCGTGGTCTACGACTTAGATGACGCGCTCTACCTGCCTCATCCGACAGAGAGCGCGAACGCGGCCCGTGATCGCCGCCAGCTGCTACGGATTCTGCGCTGCGCCGATCAGGTGGTGGTGAGTGGAGCGGAGATCGGCGAGTTTGTGCGCTCCGTGAACGCCTCAGTGGAGATCGTTCCCACGGTGGTGGAGCGGCTGGCAGAGAGTCCGTCGTCGCCGCGCACGCCGTCGGTCATCGGTTGGGTAGTTCACGGTGGGGCTGGCGCCGCTCGATGACGACCCGTGGTGCCGCGCCAAGATGAACTACAAGGTGCTGGTCTACATGAGTCACGGCGTGCCCGCCATCGCCAGTCCGATTGGCTTTCCGGTGGAGGATTTCCGGCACGGCGAATCGGTCTGGTACGCGCGGGGCGAAGACGAGTGGATGGAGGCGATGCGCGAGGCACTGGACGACCGGCCGAAGCGTGACGCCGTTTCGCGTGAAGCTTTGCAGGTGCTGGCCGGGAAATACACGGCTGCCGCGCAGGCGGAGAATTGGTTGAGTCTGTTGCTCGGACGGCGCGTGAAGATGTGACCCCCCTTTCATCCCCCCTTATTCTAAGGGGGGAGGACAATCATCGAGACCTTCCCCCCTTTGGAAAAGGGGGGAATTGCAGGGGGGTTCTTTCTGACGTAGCCGCGCACGGCCGGGCGATCCGATTCCGGTAGGGACGCAGTCCTTGCTCGGCGAGAAAAAGAGAATCGTGTTTGTTTTCTATCATTGCAGACTTCATTCGCGAGATCGAGGAGCAGAGAATGATCGCTGCCACGAGAGACGTAGTCGAGATTCTGTTTTATGGCGTAATTGGGACTGTGACGATCCTGACCTATAGAAAGGCGGTGGCAACGATTCTGCAACCGCTACGCACAGAGGTCTTCAAAGAGCAAATCAAAAAAATGAATGAGCTGCTTGATGTTCTTGGATCAAAATCAGAGGTTGAGTTGCGAGATGACATGGGTTTCCCGGCGCTCGAGCAAGCCAATGTCTGGCTCATGATGGATAACTACATCACGCACATGTTTGACGTCAAGATCGACCGAGACAAGACACCCTATTCCGATGAAGAATGCCCTGCGATGATAGCGGATGCGAGTGCTTTTAGACATGCAGATTCTGCCACTTACCCAGACCCGCCCAGACCGCCGCTGGACACCTCACGGGAAAAGAAGGAGGCCGAATGGCGTGATTACAAACACCGATTCATACCCGTGCCGCGTAAGATGCGTGACCACCAAGACAGAATTCGGCATATTCTGGGTTCGCCATTGCTTCCCAGCGAATGCGCCACGCTTGTCAAGGAGTACCTTGACTTGGTGCACAGCAACATCATCGCTTTGAGGCAGGTTCTAGCTGAATGCGCTCCGTTGCTGTTGGACAAGTATCCTACCTTAGACATTGCGGAGAGAGCCAGTCTCGCTTGGATAGGAAACTCGTATAATAGGCGCTTCAAGCCGCTTGAGCCGAAGGCCACGGAGCTGACCCGGTTCGTCCGTGAGTACTTTGAGACTGATACTCTGTTGCAGCAAGCGAGGAGGCAGGCACGCTCTGTGCGCAAGAGAGCCACCCTGCCGAACGAAGCACAGGATCACTGAAGGCCAAACATGGACACTGGCAGTGATTCTTCGGGCCTAAGACGGCCTTCAGAGTGATACGAACGATGTGACGCAAGGAAACGAGACCACGATGAACGAGAAGAAGTTCGAACTCGATCTCGACAACTACGACCGCTACGGCTTTCACGTGGCCGAGCGGAATATCGTCAAGCTGCCCAGGGGCTTGTCGCGCAAGGTTGTGGAAGAGATCTCCGCCTATAAGAACGAGCCCGACTGGATGCGGCAAATTCGGTTGAAGGGCTTCGACTACTTTCTGCGCAAGCCGCAGCCCACGTTCGGGCCCGATCTGTCGGGCGTGCACTACGACGACATTTTCTACTACATCAAACCCACCGACAAAGTGGCCACCGATTGGGACGCGGTGCCGTCGGAAATCCGCGAGACCTACGACAAGCTGGGCATTCCCGAAGCGGAGAAGAAATTCCTCGCCGGTGTGGGCGCGCAGTACGAGTCGGAAGTGGTCTATCACTCCTTGCAGGAGCAGTGGTCCAAGTTGGGCGTGATCTTTCTCGATACGGACACGGGCCTGAAGGAGTATCCCGAACTCTACAAGGAGTATTTCGGAAAACTCATTCCGGCGGGCGACAACAAACTGGCCGCGCTGAACACGGCGGTCTGGTCGGGCGGCAGCTTCATCTACGTGCCCAAGGGTGTGCACGTGACGATTCCCTTGCAGGCTTACTTCCGCATCAACGCGCAGAACGCAGGCCAGTTCGAGCGCACGCTCATCATCGCCGACGAAGGTTCGTTCGTGCACTATGTCGAGGGCTGCACCGCGCCGGTGTATTCCTCCGACTCGCTGCACTCGGCGGTGGTGGAAATCTACGTGAAGAAGCACGCCCGCGTGCGCTACACCACCATTCAGAACTGGTCGAAGAACGTTTACAATCTGGTGACCAAGCGCTCCATCGCCGAGGAAGACGCGACCATGGAGTGGGTGGACTGCAATTTGGGCTCGAAGGTGACCATGAAATATCCGTCGGTGTACATGGTGGGACGGCACGCGCGCGCCGATATTCTCTCGGTGGCTTACGCCGGCAAGGGCATGCACACCGAGGCGGGGGCGAAGGTGATTCACCGTGCGCCGGAAACGACTTCGATGATCGTCTCGAAGTCCATTTCACGCGGCGGCGGACGCACCTCGTACCGCGGTCTGGTGGAGGTGGCCGAGAACGCGCCGAACTGCAAGTCGAACGTGCGCTGCGACGCGCTTTTGCTCGACGATCACAGCCGCAGCGACACCTATCCCTACATGGACATTCGCAACGACAAGGTGGAACTCGGTCACGAGGCCACGGTGTCGAAGATCGGCGACGAACAGGTGTTTTACCTGCAAAGCCGCGGCATTTCCGAGGCCGAGGCGATGACGCTCATCGTGCGCGGCTTCATCGAGCCGGTGGTGAAGGAATTGCCGATGGAATACGCCCTCGAAATGAACCGTCTCATCGAGCTTCAGTTGGAGGGTTCCGTTGGCTGATCCGACCACCGTTCATCCGCAGGTGCTGTCGTTCGTGCGCGGCGGTGAAAGCTGCTTTTCGCCCGATGACCGCGAGCACGCACTCGATCTGGCGCGCCGCGCGCCGGTGCCCTCGCGCTTCGAAGAGGATTGGCGGCGCAATGATCCTGACGCCTTTCCATGGAATCGCCTCGAAGAGGTGGACGCCGGGTTCACGCGGCGCGACGTGCGTGTGCAAGTCTTGGGTCACGGTGCGTCCGGGCTGGTTCCGCTCGAAGTCGAGGGCACGGATCGCTGCCGCGCGATGCAGCTCATCGCGGGCGACGATTACGACGCGAAGTTTCTCTATTATCACAAGGCCCTGAGCCGCGATCCGGTGTGCTTTCGTGTGATGCCGAAATTCCGCGGCGGCGCGCCGGTGGAACTCGTGCAGGCGGGATCGGGCCCGGGACTGGCCACGTTTACGACCGTGCTGGTGATCGAGCGCGGCGCGGAGCTGGTGCTCTATGACCGCTGGGAGATCGGTGACGGTGCGGCGGCGGGAATCGGCCGCAGCGAGATCGTAGTGGAAGAGGGCGCACGGCTCGTTTACATCACCGAAGATCAGGCGGGCGCTGCGCCCTTCTATCGCCGCGGACGCGTGCGCTTGGAGAGAAACGCGAAGCTCGAATGGTACTCAGCCACGCCCGGCGCAGCATGGCACGTGGCCAGACTGGAAATCGAACTGGCGGGCAGCGGATCGGAGGCGGTGTTCAAGGGCTTGTTCGCGGGGACAGCGGGCATGAAAGCGGATCACCGCACGCATCAGTATCACTCCGCTCCCAACGCGCGCTCGGAACTGACCATAAAAACGCTGCTTTCGGGCGGCGCACGCTCGGTTTATCAGGGCCTGATTACCGTGCCGCAGCAGGCGCAGAAAACCGACGCCTATCAGCAGTGCCGCAATCTCTTGCTCGACAGTGGCACGCACGCCGACGCCATTCCCAAGCTGGAAATCATCGCCGATGACGTGCGCTGCACGCACGGAGTCTCGATGGGCTCGGTGAACAAGGAGCAGCTTTTTTATTTGCAGAGCCGCGGACTCACGCGCCGGCAGGCGGTGGTGACCATTGCCTCGGGTTTTGCCGAGGAGATCATCCGCCACGTGCCGGTGGAAATGGTGCAGGAGCGCTGGCGGAATCTGGTGAGCACGGCCGTCGGAAGGATGAAGGCGGAAGGATGAAGGATGAAGCCCGAGTCCGCCGAGCGTGTCATTCTGTTCCGCGTCTTCGCGGAACAGAATCCCTCTCATCGTTAGGGATTCCGTTCGAAGACGAACGGAATGACAGTTTTCTTGGGGAAGCGTCGGAAGTAATTGTCCTCGATGAGTGAGCCGTCTTTCATCCGCATCTGTTCGGTCAACGACATTCCCGAAGGAAGCGTGAAGGCGTTTCGGGTGAACGGCTCGGCGGTGGCGGTGTATCACAGCGCAGGCGCATTCTACGCCAGCGAGGACATCTGCTCGCATGAACAGGAGCACCTGTCGGAGGGCTGGCTGGAAGGCGAGGTCATCGAATGCCCGCGGCACGGTGCGCAGTTCAATTTGAAAACCGGCGAAGCGCTTTCGCTTCCGGCCACCGAACCGATCGCCGTGTTCGAGGTGAAGGTGGAAGGCGAGAATGTTTTCATAGCCGTGCCGTAGCCGCGCACGGCAGTGCGATCTTGAGGGATGAGGGCGGAGGGATCGAGGGATGAATTCCGACTCCGCCGAGCAGGGTTTCCAAACCCTGCCGGAATTGAAAGGGATTCTGGACGCCCGCACGCAAGACCCGATTCCGGCCGGGTGGCGAAGACTGACCCGGCTCGGCGATGGTGTGGCGCGCGGTGTCCAGAATGACAAACGAAGCGAACCCCCTTGGTCCCCCTACTGAAGTAGGGGGAGAGAAAACAAAATGAAGACCGTTGAAGAAATCCGCCGCGACTTCCCGATTCTCAGTTTGAAAGTGAACGGGCGGCCGCTGGTTTATTTGGACAATGCGGCCAGTTCGCAGAAGCCGATACAGGTGCTCAACGCCTACTGCCGCTTCTGCGAATCGCGCTATGCCAACGTGCATCGAGGCGTGCATACGCTGGCCGAGACGGCCACCGGCGATTATGAAGAAGCGCGCAAAACGCTGGCCGATCTGGTTCAGGCCGACGCGCGCGGAGTGGTGTTCACGCGCGGCACCACCGAGTCCATCAATCTGGTGGCGCAGTCCTACGGCCGCAAGTTCATCAAGCATGGCCAAGCGATTCTCATGACGCCCATGGAACACCATGCGAATCTCGTTCCGTGGCAGGTGCTGGCGCGGGCGGTGGGAGCGGAGCTGCGTTTCTGGCCGCTCAATCAGGACGGCACGCTGGACATGGTGGAAGGCCGCAAGCTGCTCGATGCACGGGTGGCGATGGTGGCGGTGGCGCACGTGTCGAATGTGTTGGGCACCATCAATCCGGTGCGTGAGATCGTGGAGATGGCGCACCGCGTGGGCGCAAAGGTGCTGGTGGACGGCGCGCAAGCCGCGCCGCACATGCCGGTGAACTTGAGCGAAATCGGCGCCGATTTCTATGCGTTCTCGGGTCACAAGATGTGCGGCTCGACGGGGATCGGCGTGCTCTACGGCCGGCCGGAGATTCTCGAGGACATGGATCCCTTCATGACCGGCGGCGAGATGATCCGCGAGGTGTGGCTGGATCACGCCACCTGGAATGAAATCCCGCATAAGTTCGAAGCGGGCACTCCGCCCATCACCGAGGCCATCAGCATCGCGGCGGCGGCGCGCTATCTGCAAGAGATCGGCATGGACTGGATTCACGCTCACGACACGATGCTGACCGCGCGCGCGTGGGAACTGCTGGCCGCCGAACCGGGGGTCACGCTGTATGGACCGGCCGGGGAGCGCGGAGCGCTGGTCACGTTCAACGTGGCGGGAGTTCATCCGCACGATCTGGCGGCGCTCTTGGATCGCGACGGCATCGCCATCCGTGCCGGTCATCACTGCGCGCAGCCGCTGCATCGCTGGCTGGGAGTGCAGGCCACGGCGCGCGCCAGTTTCTATCTTTACAACACGCCGGAGGAAGTTGACGCTCTGTTGGAGGGCGTTCGCGCCGCGAAAAAGGTGCTGCAACTTGTCTGACATCTACGGCGAGATTCTGCTCGATCATTATCGCCTGCCGCGCAACAAGGGCCGCCTCGAACATCCCACACTGTCGGTGGAAGGTGTCAATCCGCTGTGCGGGGACGAACTCACGCTCGATCTGGAATTCGACGGCCAGCGGCTGAAGGACATCAGGTTCTCGGGCAAGGGATGCGCGATTTCGGTGGCGTCGGCGTCCATGCTGACGGAAGCCTTGAAAGGTAAAACGGTGGAGGAGATCGAGCGTTGGATCGGCGTCTTCCGCGAGTTCATTCGCACCGGCCGGGCGCCGGATGGAGTGGAATTAGGAGACCTGCTCGCGCTCGAGGGGATTTCCAAACTGCCGGTACGGGTGAAGTGCGCGACCTTGCCGTGGAGCGCTCTTGAAGAGGCGATCTCACGCTACCGCGGCTGACGGCGATGAGCCGTACGCTTTCGAGTGCAAAGGGCACGGTTTTCCGTGCCCTTCTTCGTTGACCCATTTGCCGTCATACTCAGGTGGATGTGGACCGGCCCTGTCCGATCTGCTCCCCGGCAGGCTCCGGGCTGGCGGTAGCGACGGCACGTTCCGCCGTCAGGCTGCGCACCAGTGCCATGAGTTCGGTGACGGTGAAAGGTTTGGTCAGAAATCCGTCAGGCCGGCTGTCGCGATCCTGCGCCAACTGCCAGTAGTTGGTGCCGCCGGTGATGAGCACGACCTTGCAGTTCGGATCATTCCGCCGCAGCGTGCGCAAAAGATGGATGCCGTTCATCTTCGGCATGTAGATGTCGGTGATCACCAGACAGGGTCTTTCGCGCAGATAGATGTCGAGCGCCTGTTCGCCGTCTTCCGCTTCGAGCGTGCCGAAGCCGAACCAGTTGATGGCCGCGCACAACACCCGCCGCAAAGTCGCATCGTCATCCACGATCAAGATGGTGTTGCCCGGCATGCCGTTTCTCCGAGTGCCTGCCAATGCACAGACCGTTCATTGGAGTGTCAACGCGGCAACAAGCGTGCCACCGGAGGTGTTGAAACCTCCACGAGGTCAATCCGACAGGAATGGATCATGTGCAGGCTGCATAGCCGTTTACGTCCGAGGATAGGGCACTTCCGGTCGCCCGCACCGATCATCGGCGCGTTGCAGTTCGCTATGAA
>JAPKYT010000096.1 GCA_026394155.1 bacterium
CGCCCTCGTCATCGCTGATCGGTCGCAACTGAATCGGTCGGGACATGGTCACCTCAGGTTGAAGGAACTCCAACCCTTCAACGCATGACCCCGCCATCCCGACTCACATCAACACTCCAACCTTGAGTCGGTCGGCACTAGGTATACTGACTCAGACGCGCTTTGCGAAAGTCAAACCCGATAGCAATCGGCTCTCGTTCGCGGGACTCGGATTTGCCTTTGATGCTGAAGTGATCAAGGAGACGATAGATCTCTTTTTCTCGGATTCTTCACGGTTACATCGACAACATTAGACTCGAGAACGGTACAGCTCCAAAGCGAACCAAGAAATAGCCACGGCGCGCCGTGCCCGTAATAGGTGCAAGGGGTAGGGACGCCCCTCACGGTGAAGAGATCGAAAGTACGTGACACAAACTCTTTCCATACCCTACACTCATCTTCCCGGCTTTTCGCGCTCGTGGCTGGCGGTGACGGCCGGAAGCGTGCCGTCGAGTCTCTACGTGCGTGAAGCGGCGAGCGTGAACGCCTGCCGCGCCGCCGCCGAAGACATTTTACGCGCGGCTCGTCCGTGGCACGAATTGGCCGATTTGCTCGAGCGCAGCGGACGGAGCTACGGTGTTCCACCAGAAACACTCGCGCGGCTTACGGCTCTGTCGGAAGGCAAAGCGGTGATGGTGGTTAGCGGCCAGCAGGTGGGTTATCTGGGCGGGCCGCTCTACACGTTTCTGAAAGCCTATCACGCCACGCGGCTCGCGCAATGGCTCGAACGCGAATTGCGCCGGCCGGTTCTGGCGTGTTTCTGGCTGGAGGGCGAGGATCACGATCTCGAGGAAGTGCGTGACGCGCATTATCTCTCTCTCGCCGGTGAATTGCACACGCTGCGCTTTTCGCCCGACCGAGAAGTTGCGGGGTATCAGGTCGGACGCTACCAACTGGACGCGAGCGCGCACTTAAGCGAACTTGCACAAGCGCTTGATTCCCCTCACGAAGAGAGTCTTGCCGTGCTGCGCGATTGTTATGCTCAAACCACGCTTTCCGAAGGAATGGGCAGACTCTTGGCGCGCACGCTCGGCGGTCGCGGACTGTTGGTGATCGAGGGAATGGAAGCGGAACTGAAAGCGATGGCCGCACCGCTATGGGAAAAGGTGATCGCCCGCGGCCGCGGTCTTACGGAAATCCTCGAAGAGCGTTCCACCGAATTGCGCGCCGGAGGCTGGAACGCGCCGCTCGCTCCGACGCGCGATGCGCAGTTGTTCTATCTCAGCGGCGACGATCATGTGCGCTGCGCACTCACCTATGACGGGCAACTGCGTCATCCCAACGGCGAAGTCAAGGCGCTGACACAAGAGGCTCTCGCCGACTTGGTTCGGCATCAGCCCGCAGCCATAAGTCCCAAGGCGGCGCTGCGGCCTCTGTATCAGGATTTCGTTCTGCCCGCCGTGGCCTACATCGCGGGGCCCGGCGAACTCGATTATCATGCGCAGCTTGCTCCGTTTTATCAGGAGCTCGACGTCTGC
>JAPKYT010000051.1 GCA_026394155.1 bacterium
ATTCGGCACTAGGGTGAATCTCTGCCGAGTTGTACAAGAGTTGAGACAATCGAGTTTGCCTGTGCCTGTAGTGGTCCACCCGGAGATAGCACCGTCTCAACAAGTGGCATCGAGCCCAGATCAACCGTGCTTGGCCGTTGAAGAAGACGAGGAGGGTTTCCTCGAACTTATCGAAGAGGGGACGCGACAGTTCGGATTCATGACCGAAGCAATCTCGCGCATGGACGGGATCACTCGCGAGCTCGGAGACCGATTCTCCCAGAGACCGGGTGAGTTGGGGGTGAGCGAATCCGCTGATCTGCCCCATCTACGGCGCTACTTTAACGCGGTGGCCGCGGATCTTGAACACTATGTCGAGAGAATGGAGCCAGAGGTCCCGTTGTTCCGGGAAGCATGCTCAAGAGGCGTAGCTGCGACATCCAAAGCCATTGTGATCTTGCGGGATTTTCCGGAGGACAATCGCGGAGATGTCGACGGCGTAATTCGGAGTGTCTCTGGGTTTGTGTCCTCGTTGGACGAACTTCACGAAGCCATTAGCAGTTCTCGCGTGATGGTGTCGAGCTTTCCGCGAGTTACAGGCCCGTTTGGAAGAGCAAGACGCCGAACTGCATCAGTGCTTGATAGCTTGCTGACAGAACTCGCAACTGCACGAACGCTCGTATCTGAAGTACAGAAGTCCCTCAACGCGTTGGTAGATCGAAAAAACAAGGAGATCTGATGCATCGCTGCAGAGGTTGCATTGTCGTCGCACTCCTGATCGCGAGCCTTTCATTGGCCCAGGAAATGTCCCAGGTACGAGTTGAGCCGCCGTCACTCTTGAGCACGGGCAAGTACGTTCCCGACATCGCCACCTTTCTCAATATCGGCGCGTGGGGACCGGCCGGATACGCGTGGGACGGAAAAACGGTCTTCGTCGGCTCCGCCGCGTCGGGCGCCTATCAGGTGTATCGCATCACCAACGAGGGCTGGCCGTATCAACTGACGGCGTTTGAAGACGGGATAGACGGTTTCACCCTCTCCTACGGCGGCAGAATGGCCGTGGTCAGCGCATCCGTCGGCGGCGATGAGAATTCGCAGCTTTATTTGATGGACACCAAGACCGGACGGCTGGTGCAACTCACGCACCGGCCCGATGTGCAATTCGGCTCGGTCACATGGACGCGCGACGACAAATATCTCTACTTCCGCTCGAACGAGGAGAATCTGCGCGACTTTTTCATCTACCGCATGGACGTCGCCAGCGGCGAGCACGTCAAAGTTTTCGGCGACTCGGTGAAACTGCGCGGCTCGAACGCCATCGCCGATCTGTCGCTGGATGGCACCAAGATGATCATCTCCAACTGGAAATCAAACGCCAACGACGATCTCTACCTGTTGGATCTGACCACCGGCAAGTGGCAGCACCTGACTCCGCACACCGGAGACATCGTTTACTCCAACGTCAATCTGCTTCCGGACAACCAGACCATTTGGCTCACCTGCAACGACAATCCGGACGGCATGGCGCGCCTGGCGGTGATGACCGTGGGTGGGAAGAAGCCGAAATTGGAGTGGGTGACCGACGGCTGGCTGGATCCGAAATGGGAAGTGGAGGGCATGGGCTTTTCGCGCGACTTCAAATATCAGGTGGCCGGCACCAACGAAGACGGCTACATGCGGCTGAAGATGCGCGAGTTTGATACCAAGCAGGAACTTCCCAATCCGCCGCTGGACGGCATTCTGGGCGGCGGCAATTTCGATGAGAACGGGAACTGCCTGATCTCTTTTTCCGGTCCCACCCGCGCGCCCGACGTGTGGAGGTGGAATCCGAAAACGAAAGACCTCAAGCAACTGACCTTTGCCATTTACGCCGGGATTGACCGCAATCTGTTCCGCGAGCCGCAGCTCGTTCGTTACAAGAGCTTCGATGGTATCGAGATTCCCGCGTTTCTCTATCTGCCGCCGAATTACGAGAGCGGCAAGCCGGTGCCGTTCATTGTTGACGCGCACGGCGGACCGGAGGCGCAGTTTCAACCCGATTTCATCCGCAATTTTCAGTACCTGATGCTGAACGGCTACGGAATTCTGGCGCCCAACGTGCGCGGCTCGTCGGGCTACGGTCGCGACTATATGAATCTCGACAACTACAAGAACCGCAAGAATTCGCTCAAGGACTACAAAGCAGGAGTGGACTGGCTGATCGAGAAGGGCTACACCCAGCCGGGCATGATCGGCATTCGCGGCGGTTCGTACGGCGGCTACGTGGTGTTGGGCATGATTACCGAGTATCCCGACCTCTTCAGCGCGGCCATTGACGTAGTGGGCATCGCCAACTTCCAGACCTTCTTGCAGAACACGGCCGCTTACCGCCGCGCGCTGCGCGAAGCCGAATACGGGCCCCTTTCCGATCCCGATTTCCTCTTCAATATTTCGCCGATCCACAAGGCGAACGTCGTCAAGACTCCGCTGCTCGTCGTGCATGGTGCGAATGATCCGCGCGTGCCGGTGGATGAAGCGCGGCAGATTCTGACGGCGGTGGCGCAGAACGGCATTTACGTGGATTCGCTCATCTTCGCCGATGAGGGCCACGGCAGCGGCAAGCGGGTGAACACCATCAAGGAATATCGCAAGCACGTGGAGTTCTTCGACCGCTTCCTCAAGCCGCATCCGGCCGGTGAGGCGGTGGAACCGAAGCAGTGACGGTCTGGCACGTATGCATGTGTCAGGTGGTAACCGGAAGTCCATCCGAGTGAGAATTCAATGGAAAAGCAAGTAATCTCCAAGTTGCACAAGCACTTTGAAGATTGCGCCCACGAAAAAGACGGGGTGGAGTTTTGGTATGCGCGTGAGCTACAGCAACTGCTCGGCTACAACGAATGGAGAAACTTCGAAAAAGCTGTAAGTAAAGCAAAATCAGCGTGTGAGAACGCTGGGCAGGTAGTGGAAGACCATTTTGTTGACGTCAACAAGATGGTGCACATCGGTTCAAACGGGCAGCGTGAAATCGCCGACATCATGCTCACCCGCTATGCCTGCTATTTGATTGCGCAGAACGGTGACCCGCGCAAGGATGAAATCGCATTTGCGATGACCTATTTTGCGGTTCAAACCCGCAAGCAGGAATTGGTAGAGGAGCGACTGGCGCAATGGGAGAGACTGCAGGCTCGCGAGAAGCTGACTATGTCCGAAAAGTGCCTCTCTGGAATACTATTCGAGCGGGGAGTTGACAGCCCCGGATTCGCGCGCATTCGCAGCAAAGGCGATAGCGCGCTGTTCGGCGGTTATAGCACGCAAGGCATGAAAGACAAGTTGGGAGTGCCGGACAACCGGCCGTTGGCGGATTTCTTGCCCGGTGTGACTATCAAAGCCAAGGATCTCGCCAGTGAGATTACGACCTTGAACGTCAAGAAAAATGGATCACTGCAAGGGGAAAACCCAATTACGGATGAACACGTAAAGAACAATGAAAACATGCGGAAGATGCTGACCAAGAGCGGAATCTACCCTGAAGCGCTGCCGCCTGAAGAAGACATCAAGAAGCTTGAACGCAAGTTGAGATCAGAGGACAAGAAACTCCCGAAGTCCGTGAAAAGACTGAAAGGAGAGTGAGGACAAAGCTGACGTTTTCAGAGAGGAGCCGTTCTCGCTCCGGGCGAGGCGGTGGAACCGAAGAAGTGAACCGACCGTCGCGGATGCAGAAACCACCGGGAGGAGATGTGAAGAAGATTGCTGCCTTCATCATGCTGGCCGCCGTTGCCTTTCTGCTCGGCGGATGTTTAGGCGTGGAGAAGAAGGAGTACCATTTCACGGTCAACCCCGACGGCTCGGGCAGCGGCGTGATCCGCTATGTCAACCTCGTGTCCAACGATGATAACTCGGGCACGGACGAGGCCAAGAACGTCTCCTTCAAGGATTTTGCCGAGCTGGTGTCGGATTATCTGGAGGGCACGAAGTTCGAGGAGGACCATCCGTACCTGAAGGTGACCAGCAAGCGGCTGCTTGAGGAGAGCGGAGCGCTGGTCGGCGAAGTGACCTTCACTTTCGCGTCTCTGGACAGTGTGGGATTCTTTCGCCGCGCCCAGTGCGATTGCTGCCCGGTGCTCTACTTCAACAAAACCGAAACGGGCGATGAAACGGTCACCGAAACCAACGGCCGGCTGGTGGAAGGCGTGGCGTCGTCGCCCTTCATCGAGTGGGAAGGGAACGCGCGCGAATTCGTTTTCAAGACCACCGCGCTGAGCGATTTGTCGGGCACGCGTTCGATGGTGGAATACTATCGAACGTGGAAGGCAAAGAAGTAGGGCCGCGTGTCCGGGATGTTCATCTGCGACCTGCTGCGCACGCCGTTCGGGCGGCGCGACGGTGCGCTTCGCTTGATGACGCGCGAGGCTCTGATGGTGGCGGTGCAGTCCGCTCTTCGGAAACGGTGTGGAGCGGACAAAACACACGCGCGCGTCTGCGGAATCGAAGAATTGGAGCAAGCGCTGCACGGAGAAGAAGCGTGCATCGTTTGCGGCGTGGCGGGGAGCGACGAGGCGGCTTCGGCGGACGCGTGGTTTGGGGCCGCTGAGGCGGTGGCCGCGCGCTGGCGAATCCCGCGCGAAATGGCCGACATTTTCGCGGCGGAATCCCACGAGAAGGCGGTGCTTGCTCAAAGGCAAGGGTTTCTCGCGGACGAGATTCTGACCATGGAAATTTCCGGCGTCGCCGGAGGCAAGGAAACTCTGGAACGCGACGAACTGCCGCGTGCCAACGTGTCTGCCGAGAGTCTGCGCTCCTTTGCCCCGAAGAGAGCGGGCGGGACGGTCACCGAAGGCAATGTGTCGCGAGCGGCTATCGGCGCAGCGGCGGTGCTGCTGAGCAGCGAGAGTTTCGTTCAAGAACATCACTTGCGTGCATCGGTGCAATTTTCGGCGATGGCAACCGCCAAGGACGAGCCGGGACTTCCGGGGTGCGGCATGATCGCGGCCATTGAGCGTGTCACGGAGCAAGCCGCTGTGCGTCGCAGCGACGTGGGCCTGTGGGAGGTTCACGAACTGTCGGCGGCGCACCTCATCGCGCTCACCAGCGAGCTCGATCTGCCTTTCGACCGGGTCAACGCGTGGGGCGGCGCCATCGCCCGCGGAAATCCCGCGTCGGCGGCGGCCGTGCACGGCCTGGGCACACTGGCGCGGCAGATGGAGCGCTATGAGGTCGAGTTGGGAGTTGCCGCCTTCTCCGCCGGCGGACGGGGCCAGGCTGCGCTTCTGCGGCGCGCATTCCGCAGATGATGGATCTTTTCGTGCGTGAACCGTGCCGTCAACAGGGATTCGGACGTCAGCTCCTTCAGCACGTGGTTCGCTGGGCGAAATCGCGGAAGCACCCGACGCTAACTTGGTTCATCGGCAACATGAACATGCCGGCGCAGTACCTTTCCGATTCGGTGGAAGGAGCGACGCAGTCCGGCTGGCTGGGCTACTGGCTCGAACTGGAGAAGGAATAGTTGTTCCGAAAAACTCGACGGATTCTCTCTGGACATGCGATTTACTAAGCGCCTCATTCTTGCGATTCTTTTAGCGGCGATGGTGCTGCCGGCGCTGGCCGGACGTGCGCCCGCGCCGCACACGCCGCCGCCGAAAAGCTGCGGAGTCCTGCCGCACGCTTCGCCGTGGGCGCCGGAGCGCGCGAGATTCACGCTCGACGACGTCTACCCGTCGTCTATATGCACGACGGGCGTGGACAGCGTGCCCATACCGGACTGGCCGGGGGACACCGCCCTGTCGGTGATTCGCATCGGCGACACGGTTACCATTCAGGACGTCAACGTGTTCGTGGACATTCATCACACGTGGATGCGCGACTTGCGTATCAGCCTGACGGTGTCGGACGGCCCGGGAGAAGTGGTGCTGCTCGATCTGCTGCCGATGGACAGCGTGGTGAACCTGCGCGGCTGGTTTGACGACGATGCGGGAGTCTCCATCCTGCAGGCCGACACTCCGCTCATCGGATCGTGGCGGCCCCTTCAAGCGCTGAACGTTTTTTATGGCCGCCGGGCGGCGGGGGATTGGACGCTGCATGTGTACGATCGCTTCCGGCTGGACAGTGGCTATGTGGGGTGCTGGAAAATCAACGTCAACCCGGTGGTGAATCTGCAAGGTGTGGTGAGGAATAGTCTGACTCGCGCGCCGGTGCGGGGAGCGGTGGTGTGGGCGAGCGAAGCCGGCTTGGGGGTGCGCACCGGGTCCAACGGCTCGTATGCCTTCAGCGGGCTGGAAGCGGGCGAGTACACGATTCTGTTCACCAAGGCCGACTATGAAACGCTGACCGTCGCCGGGGTGGTGGTCGGCGGCGCCGCGGTGACTCTGGATACGCTCATGCAAACGGTGCCCGGCCGCTGGGAATTCGCGTCCACCGAGCGCACTGTTGCCATTCCCGACAGCGGAGACAGCGCGGCTATGGAACTGACGGTGACTGAGGATGTTGTCATCAGCGATCTGGACGTGACGGTGAACGTGGACCACACCTGGATGGGCGATCTCGACCTCTATCTGGTCAGCCCGCAGGATACGGTCGTTCATCTCGCGCCGCGGGGCACCGGCGACAGTCTGAACGGTTATGTGGACTGCCGCTTCGACGACGAGGCCGCGCTCTCGATCACGCAAGGTTTCTACCCGTTCACCGGACGCTATCGGCCGGTGGGGAGTCTTTCCGTTCTTGACAGGAACACCACGGCCGGAACGTGGTTGCTGCGGGCGGTGGATCGTGCGCCGGGTGACTCGGGGAATATTCGCGATTTTACGCTGCACGTTCAAGGGGAGCCGGTGTCGGTGGGCGGCGGGGGAGAGGCGGCGCCGCGCGCGTTGACCTTCTACGGCTGCTCGCCCAATCCCTTCAATGCGCGCACTGAGTTCCGCTTTGATCTGGCGAAGTCGGGCCGCGTGAGACTGGCGATCTTTGATCTTCTGGGCCGTGAGGTCGCGCTGGTCGAGGACGGCTGGTTGGCCGCCGGCTTTCATCGCGTATCGTTTGCGGCGGCGGATTTGCCGTCGGGACTCTATTTCGCGCGCCTGACGTCAGCGCGCGCGAGTCAGGTGAAAAAAATGATATTGCTCAAATAATCGTAGGACGGGCCGGGCCCGGCGAGTTTTGCGGTTCGCCGCCGGGAATCGGTCCGAAGCCTCCCACTCATCCGGGCGCTCAGCCGTCAGGAGTTACCGAACCGTTACCATGGAGGAGCTGAATCATGCGAAGGTGGTTACCCATTGCCTTGGTGCTGGCCATGGCGGTCATGCTCTGCGCGGGCACGCCGGTGGCCTACAAACATCCGTTTGCTCCGGCGACCAAGGGCGGAGCGACGGTTTCTCGGACCGATCCCGCGGACACGGACTACCAACTGCCGCTGTTGGGATCGCGCAATCCGCGCACGCTGGACGAGGTCGTGCTGTCGGAAGGGTTTGAAACGACCGCCAACAACGCGCTTCCCGCCGGATGGACACAAGTGGACGTGGACGCCGGCTTCTGCACACAGTTTAATTCTTTGTCCGTGTGGCGCGTGCAAACCTATAATCCCCACGCTGGCACCAAGATCTGCTTCAATCACTACAACACCAACGGGACGCAAAACAACGACTGGCTGATTCTGCCGCAACAGACACTGGCCGGCACGATCACGCTGAGTTACTGGATCGCGTCGCAGGATCCGCTGTATCTGGAGTCCTACGAACTGAAGGTGTCCACCACCGGCACGCTGCCGGCCAACTTCACCAACCTGATTTACAGCGCCACCAACATTGACACGACGTATACGCAGCACACGCACGATCTTTCGGCGTATGCCGGCGCGCCGTTCTATATCGCGTTCCACTACAACGCGATTAACGAATTCGTCATCAAGCTGGACGACGTGCTGCTGGAAACCAGCGTGGCCGTGCCCCGCGGCGCCATCCAATGTCTGGTGAGAAACGCCTCGACCCACAATCCCATTCAGAACGCGACCGTGGCGGTGGCGGGCACGGGGTTTACGGGCACCACCGCGGCCAACGGCATTTGCCTGATTACTGCGGTGCCCGCCGACACCTACTCAGTGGACGTTTCGGCCGCAAATTATCTGCCCGTGACACTGACCAACGTTATCGTGTTAGTCAACGACACGGTGGACGTGACCGCGGATCTGAGCCCGAGCGTCACGGCGATAGACGAGGGCTTTGAGGCGGTAGCGGACAATGCCCTGCCCGTTGGGTGGATTCAGGTGGACGTGGACAACGCGACCTGCCCCGATCTTCTCTTTCCCGGCGAATATTCGCGGTGGCGGGTGCGGGGCATGACGGACATTCCGGCCCACAGCGGCAGCAGGGTCTGCCTCAACCACTACAACGCCGGAGCGGCGCCCAACGATGATTGGCTGATTCTGCCGCAGCAGAACCTCGCGAGCCCGATTGCCCTCAGCTATTGGATCGCGTCGGAGCTGGAGGCGTATCCCGAATCTTACGAGCTGCGGGTGTCCACCACCGGCACGCAACCGGCCGACTTCACGAACCTGATCTACAGCGCCACCGACATTCCGGAGGCGTGGACGCAGCACACCCACATCCTTTCGCAGTTCGCCGGTGCGCCGTTCTACATCGCCTTCCATTACAACTCCACCGACAAATTCGTGATCAAGCTCGACGACGTGCTGCTGGTCGGCGCCGGCGCGATGGGCGGCCGGATTCAGGGCGTGGTCAGCAACTCCGCCACCTCAAGTCCCCTCGAAGAGGTAGAGGTTTCCGTGTTGGGCACGGCCCTGACCGCCTCCACCAATGCTCAGGGGCAATACGCGCTGACCTCGGTGCCGCCGGACACCTACACGGTGCGTTTCCTTAAGGCGGGCTACGACACTCTCGATGTGGAGGGTGTGATCGTGACCGTGGGCGACACGGTGCAACTCGATGTCAACCTTGATCCGTCCGGAGTGGAGAACGACGGCGTCTTGCTGCCGGCGGCCTTCGCCTTCTACGGCAACTATCCCAATCCGTTCAACGCGCGCACCGAATTCCGCTTTGCCGTGGATCGCACCGGCCCGGTGCAACTGGTGCTGTACAACCTGATGGGTCAGGAAGCGGCCCGGGTGGTGGACGACGTGCGGAGTGCAGGTGTTTACACCGTGGCGTTCAATGCCGCCGACCTGCCTTCGGGCCTCTATCTGACGCGTCTGACCGCCGGCGGACGCACGGCCGTGCACAAGACGGTGCTTCTGAAATAGTCGGGAAACTCTCTGGCAAGGAAACCGGGCGGCTCACGGCTCATGCGCGAGCCGCCCGGCTCTCCTTGTAACCTTCACGTTTGGGAGCGTAAATCCGCCGTGAACCTCATGCGCTGTTTGTGGACTCTCACCTTGTGCGCGGCTCTGGCCGCCGTTTCTCCGGCCGGCGCGCGGCTGCGCTCTTCGCTCGACGAAGTGGTGATCTCGGAGACCTTCGAGAGCTATCAGACCGGCCAACTCCCGCCGGGATGGACGTCGGTGGACGGCGACAGCGGCTTCAGCACTTGGTTCGAGCGGGCTTCCACGTGGGAAGTGTACTCGCATGCCGGCTATGCCGCGCACAGCGGCGCGAAGTTCGTGATGTGTCACTTCAATGACGACGCCGTGCCCAATGACGACTGGCTGATCCTGCCGCGGCAAATCCTGAGCGACACGATTCGCCTCCGCTACTGGGCCGCGTCGCAGGACACCCAGTATTTGGAGTCGTTTGAAGTGCGCGCGTCCACCGCCGGAACGCAGCCTTCGGATTTCACCCATCTGATACGCGCGGTCAGCGACGTACCGGCGGAGTGGATGTCGTACGTGGACGATTTGTCGTCGTTCGCGGGCACGCCCTTCTATGTGGCTTTCCACTACAATGCGGCCAACCGTTTCGTGCTCAAGATTGACGATGTCGAATTGGAAGGCACGCCGGCGCCGACCGGCTGGCTGACGGGATTGGTGACCGATGACTCGGCGCGGGCCGTGCCCGGCGTACGCGTGCAGGTTCAGGATGTCGAGTTGCCGGTGCGCACCGACGGCAGCGGCCGTTTTCTTCTGGAGGGAGTTCCGCCCGGAACGCACACGGTGGAATTTCGGCACGAATACTACTATCCGCAGGTCCTCAGCGCGGAGGTGGCGGTGGGCGAGACGACCGCCACCGACGTCACGCTGCAAGCGCGCGCGCTGATCTTCCGCGACTATGTCTCGACGAACAGCCCGCGATCCATCACCGATTTTCATACCGCCTCCATGCCGCTCTACGGCGTGATCCAAGACACCTTGGTGATTTATGATCTCGACGTGACCGCGACCATCGAGCACACGTACGTAGGCGACTTGGACATCTGGGTGAGAACTCCCGACACGATAGACGTGCAGTTGGTGGCCCACGATCTGAACCGGCAAGGCGCTAACTTACTCTCCTGCCGCTTTGACGACGAGGCGGAGTTGCCGTTCATCTTCGGTACCGCCCCCTATACCGGTCACTGGAGTCCGCTGCAACCGTTGAGCCGGCTGGACGGGGACAGCACCATTGCCCTGCGCGGAAACCGACGACTGACCACGTGGTACCTGCGGGTGTACGACGCGGCGGCGCAAGATCAAGGGCGCATTCTGGGCTTTGCCATTCA
The DNA here is from genome assembly GCA_026394155.1 of bacterium. GTDB lineage: Bacteria > Electryoneota > RPQS01 > RPQS01 > RPQS01 > RPQS01. Next base: position 10,591 of record JAPKYT010000051.1, read on the forward strand.
TGTGGCTGCGGAAATGCCGGTCACTGCGGATAAGCCGCGCCCGGCGCGGCCCGATGCCTTTCTCTTCGAAGGTTGTTATCCCAACCCTTTCAATGCGGTGACGCTGTTCCGCTTCCAGCTTCCCAAACCGGCGCAGGTGGAGCTCACGCTTTACAACCTGCTCGGTCAGGAGGCGGCGAAAGTGCTCGCGCGGGATCTTGAAGCCGGCCGGCACGAGGTATTTTTCACCGCCGAGAATCTCGCGTCCGGAGTCTATGTGGCGCGGCTGGCCACGCCGTCCTTCGTCGAAGCGCGGAAGGTGATTCTGCTGAAATAAAAGATTGACTCTCCGATTGTAAAAGCGCGCCCGTTTTGCCGGGCGCGCTTTTTTTTGCTCCCGTTATCGGGCGCGCCGAGTCCATGTCAAAAGAATACAGACCCACGATGCCTCCGCTGCAACGTTGAAGATGTAACGCAGCTTGTCATGTGAGGTGTCATCGGGAAACCATAGCTAATATGTGAAGTGTAGCTATGATACCTGTAAACCGGGCCCCGCACATAGACAATTCCTTGCCGATAGGGCTCTCCTCTTCTGAACCCGCGGCACGGAGAGAGTATATTCGCACTACAGAATTGACACCAAGTATCACGTGAAAGACCTCATGCCTCCGCGCAAGCTTGAAGGTGTGACGCAGCTTGTCATGTGAGGTGTCATTGGGAAAGTATAGCTAATGTGCGAAGTGTAGCTATCATGCTTGCGAATGCGTTTCCGCAAACAGGAAATTCTGTGCCGTAGCATTTTCCTCTTGTGAGCCCGCGGCACGGAGAGTACATTGTCCCTGTGAAATTGACACGATGTATCACGTGAATAAGGAGACGACCACATGTTCAGAAAGAATGCGTTTGGATTCGCAGCGCGGATGATAGCTCTCTTGGCTCTGGTATCGCTGAGTAACGCTCAGCCGGATACCTGCACTATTCCTGAGGGGACCTACCGCACGCAGAGTAAGGGCGGCTGGGGCCAGACCTGTAACCATGGCAATGTCGGCTGCATCCGGGACAGCTTTTTCACGAAGGTGTTTCCCGGCGGATTGACGGTCGGCGGCACGTTCACCATTCATTTCACCGACTCCGCGGCGGTGAGGGACTTCGAGAACAACCCTAGTGGTAACGGCACGCCACGCGTTCTCACGTCCAGCTTGATCAATCCGGCCTTGTCTCCAGCCGGTGTGTTTGGCAAACAAGTAGTGGCCTTGGCTCTCAATATTGGATTTGGTGACTCGGGAGTGCTCACCACCCCACCATTCACAAATATCCGCGGACTCCATCTGACGAGAGGGCCCTTTGTCGGTTGGACGGTGGATTCGATCTTCGCGCTGGCGAATACCGTACTCGGCGGCGACACGACCGCGCTCCCCACGGGACAGTCGGTTTCCGACCTCAATGACTGGGTGGATAGCCTCAACACCAGCTTCGAGGGTGGTGCCGCAGGTTCGGGATTGCTGTGCCCGCCGACGGAGCCGGACTGTCCGGTCCCGCTGCCAGACTCGGTCGGAATCGGTGATCGCTTCTGTTTGGATTTCTGCGGCCGGCCCATCAAAGTCTATTGGTGTTGTCCGTTCGATGGTCCGCCGGTGTTCAGTTCCGATAGCGGCGCGCTCCAATGGGATACGGCACGGGTACGCTTGGATTCGAGCAGCAGTGCATGTCCCGCTCCCGGCGGGTGGTGGTCGGCGGAGTTTGTGGCGGAGGGCAGCGGCCGCGTGTGCATCTCCTTTGACCGCCAATTGGCCGTGGAGCTGCTTGACTTCTCCGCCTCGGCCGGCGAGCAAAACGTGACCCTGCGCTGGTCCACCGCCTCGGAGCGCGACAACGACTACTTCGAAATCCTCCGCGACAACCAGCGAATTCACCGCCACAGCAGCGCGGGAAACAGCACCGTGCGCACCGATTACGCGTGGGCGGACGAATCCGGTCTTACCGCCGGAAGGACGTATGAGTACGCGCTGAACGCGGTGG
>JAPKYT010000139.1 GCA_026394155.1 bacterium
ATATCTTCGGGGCCTATGCGGGCGAAGGCCCGCCCCACATCTTTGCCTAATGCCTCAGCGACCTTGAGCTTCAATCCTTTGGTCTCTTCCACTCCCCGTCTCCTATAATATCTACATGGTGCACTTGATCTCCAGGATCCCGTTGTTACAGGAAATTTGCATCTTTTCCTTTGGATAGCTGCCGGGTAGGAGGACTTCTTTGTGGTACTTCTTGTCCCCCCTCTCGGCGTGAATTGTCAGCAAATCATCCTTGACATCGAGCCGAACATCCTTGGCGCTTACACCTGGCATCTCGGCCACGATTAAGGTGTGATCTTCCTCCTCAAAAACATCTACAACAGGCTCACAGTTTTCCTGGACTATGGTTTGTCCGGATTTCTCATCCCTTCGGATGTTTCCAAAAGGCTCCACCTTAAGCCCTTCGCCTCCCAAGCCCACCTTAACGGAGAAACCATAGACCCCCTTAAGGCCCTTCTCCTTACCCCACTGGAATTGTTCGGTCCTGGAGAGTTCCTCCCCCTTTTCTGCCAACTCGCCGAGCTTTTCTACAAGCTCGGTGAGACCTCCCAATATCCCCCCAAAGCTCCCTGGGCGAACATTCTCTTTACTGCTTCTCTTGGTCATGGTCTCCTCCGTCTATTGAAATTCCCAATTGCTTCACTTTTGTGAAGATCGTCTTGTAATCTATGTGAAGCAAGCGCGCGGCTTTGGCTTTGTTTCCCCCCGTACTCCTAAGCACTTGCGTCAGAACTTCTCGTTCGACAGCGGTGGTGCTGCGCCGCACGATGTCTTTGAGTGGTAAGTCTTTCCACAATACCTTTTCGTCCTTCGGAGTGGGCGGCAAACTTGGCGTTGGCGCCGTCTCTATATCCAAATGCTTTTCCGTGATCACATCATTGGCCAGGAGCACTGCACGGCGCATAGCGGATTTCATCTGGCGGACATTGCCGGGCCAATCGTAAGCGAGCAAGGCTTCCAGAGCCAATTCCGTAAACCCTTTCACCGTCTTTTTTAACTCGACGTTTGTGATATCCAGAAACCGCTTAGCCAGGTAAAGGATATCCTCCTTCCGTTCCCGAAGGGGCGGGATCCTGATGGTGAACTCATTCAGACGATAAAAGAGGTCTCGACGAAACGAGCCCGCCTCAACTTCAGCCTCAAGATCCCTGTTACAGGAGGTCAGGAGACGGATATCAACTTTCAAGGGTTTGGTGCCGCCTACGCGGTAGACCTTCTTCTCCTGAAGCACGCGCAGGAGTTTGGCCTGAGAATCCAGGGGCATGTTTGAAATCTCGTCCAACAAGAGTGTTCCACCTTGAGCCGCTTCAAATTTTCCAGGCTTTTGAACTTCCGCTCCTGTGAAAGCTCCCTTTTCGTGGCCAAATAGTTCAGTCTCCAAAAGCGTCGCTGGGATTGCCCCGCAATCGACAGGGACAAAAGGGCCTTCTGAACGAGGGCTCGCCTTGTGAATGGCACTGGCAACCAGCTCTTTTCCGGTTCCGGTTTCTCCCAGGATGACCACCGTAAAATCCGATTTCGCGACGCGATTAACATCTGAAATGAGCCGGCCAATGGCATCGCTTGGCCCCATCAATTCCGTCAAGGAGTGGCTCTCATGGAGCCGAGAGGACAAATGCATGAGCTTTCGCTTGAGATCCCTTTCTGCCACGGCCCGCCGGACCACCCGGATCACCTCATGATGATCGAAAGGTTTGGACATGTAGTCGTGAGCACCCGCCCTCATCGCCTCGACAGCCCCATAAACATCGGCATAGGCGGTGATCATGATGCCCGGAAGATCCGGGTCCACCTCCTTGGCCCGTTTCAGCAACTCCATCCCGTCCATGCCCGGTATCTTGAAATCCACCAGCAACACATCGGGCATTTCAGATCTGATTATCTTCAACGCTGTATTCCCATCATGCGCTACTATGGTTTTCAGCCCCTCCCTTTTCAGCAGATCAGAGAGAATAGCACAAATGTCCTTTTCGTCGTCAACGATTAGAACCCGGGCGTTGAGGGCTGTCATGGCTTCTCCCCCCCATAATTAAGAGGTCGGTGGACTGGATATATTACATGGATATCTTTATCGAGTCGGTTCTCCAGGGAGTGAAGCATCCCTAGAAATAGAATCCCGGTTTCGCCATTACCAAGAGTAGTATTGATCCGATCGGCGATGAACCAATCTCGTCTTCTCAGTAAGGAATCGCTCAAGGCTTCCTGGTGAGCCTTCATCCCCGCCGATTTCAGACTGCCCCCCGCAGCCATGGTCTGCTTGGCAAGTTCATACTCTTCCATAAGGAGTTCCAAAGACTCGGTTCCCACGATTGTGGCGCCCCTTTCTATCAGGCGGAGGAGAAGTTGATGATTCCGGCTTCCCGACTTGGCCAACTCTGTCACGAGCTCAGCTTCATGGCCGCAAACGGGCAATCCATCTTGGTAAAGGCGAACCGTTTTGTAAGGGAGATCTGAATCCTCGACAGCCAGCTCGATTGTCGTCCATATCTTGTCTATTAAATTCAGCTTCCGCTTCCAACCGGTTGCTCCCACTTTTCGGAATGTGGCCAGCCGTACCAATTCACTGAGGGCACCCATATCCGCCGGGGTGTGGACGATTGGAATGTAGATCAGCCTTTTTGAAAAGCGAGACTCAATGCTTCTGTTCACCACGCTTCTATTTCTCCTGCTATGGAATTAATTCCATTGCGCGTATTCCATTACTTTGTGGAGCGCGTGCCATAATGTGAAAGTGGAAACAACCCAACAGCGTTGGCTGCTCGCGAGGAGAAACTGCATGCTAACTTTAATGTTCAAAGTAGATTGGTCGGGGAGAATTCGAACTTTCCACATCTCAATCAGTAGCTACATTTCTTCGGCGCTGCCACTCCAGATATGCATATACTGTGGCAGAGGTTTGCACAGGGCGTGGTTGCCCTGGGCTTTTTCTCCATTCCACTTTAACATTGCAGTTGAAAGCGCAGCCTCTTGAAGTGCTTAGCAGAACATTTTTCGAGCCCCCATGTCTTGCGCTGACCAGCCGTATACTTAGAAAAAGGCCACGGGGCTGTCGAGCGGTGCTACACACTGGATAGGCAAAAACTGGTCTGACCCGTTCTTAGTACCAGTTGTAAAGTCACACTTTCCTGCTTCCGTCGTAGCGTAGCGGAGACGGAAGGAGGCCTATTGCCGTCTCGGGCGTGGGTGGGCGGTAGCCCCATGCGCTGTGGGGACGGACCGTATTGTAATGCCGTCGCCACTGCTCGGTCAGGATCTGCGCTTCCTGCAGTGTATCAAAGATATCGCCTTTCAAGAACAGTTTTGAGACAGTCAACACATCTTGTGCTGGCGAGACTGAACAGCTGATTCTCCAGTGCCCTTGGAGTAGGGGGCAGGCTCTGCTGCCTTTGGCAGTCGCCGTCGAACGGGCCTCCGCTTGCGAGGATCGGTTTACGGACGGCAGCCCGGTTCACATCTTATTCCCGAATTCCTGGCATAAGAAGTTACCAAAGGGCTGGCTCTGCATCGTGCGGAGCCTTTCTGTTAACCACTCATGCCAGGAGAGAAAGATGCGCATCAAAGTTCTGTGTCTTGGTCGCGCGGCCAAGGAAATCGAAATCAGCGACGGCACGACCGTCGAACAGGCCATTCAGCAGGCAGGATTCCCCAAGGACTCGGCCTACACGCGCCACGTCAACGGCAGTCCGGCGTTTGACAGCGACATTCTGCAGGAAGGTGCCGTGCTGACGCTCGTTCCGCAAGTGAAAGGCGGGATCTGACGGCTGCCATTCCTGAGCAGCTTGTCGGGCAAGAAGTGAATGCCCGACCAGACGAGAGAAGCCCTGCTGTGACGGGGGCTTCTTCTATCTATGACGGCGCCGTAGAGGTATCAGCACACCAAGTGCATCAGAACGTATCACGCCGACAGCGCCCGCACTAACATCAACATTGTCAAACACATTAGCGGTTTTGTCAAAGTTCGTGCTCACAACTTAAAGTATTGCTTTAACAAGTTTGGAAACGTATATTCCAACACCTGCGATAACGATGTTTGCCCACCGCAAGCATCTCATACTGTGGAATACTGTGTTTGCCTTGGTTGATCGCCTGCTGTGGCCTCATCCCACCGCAGGCGAAGTCCTAACCTTGCTACGGTAGGCGACTCACGCCGTAATCCCACTGTCAAGAAAAAGTCTTTGAAAGAGCGGTCACCAAGCATATCAGTCAGCAAACCTACGGGACAAAGGTTGCTCTCGCCGCAAAGCCCAATCCCAAACGAGGTACGTTCCGCTCTGAAGAAGCGCTTGGAAAAGCATATCGCGGAGAAGTGGGACCACACACTCGTTAGTCTGATCCTGCGTTTTCGCGGTGCCTACGCCTACGTGGATGTACAGGATCCGACGCACCTATGCCGACTTGGTTTCTTGGGCGATTTGGATCATTGGGGATTCGCGTTCTACAAGTACAGCGATGATGTTTACGAGAAGTCCAGGGACTGGGATGGTTCGTTTATCACGACGCCCGAACGCGCCTTCGATGTTGCCGCATGGGAAACCAAACGCAATGCCAGCGAAGCCAAAATCAAATGGCAGTTCACCACCAAAGACGCCCGCATCAAACTCCACACCCTCTATCCATCACTGTAGATGAGTCGGTCTACTAGAAGAGAGCAGGCTCCTGAGCAATAGGGAGCCTGATTCTTCTCCGCAGCACAGACAGTAACACCCCTGCGAAAACACGGCGTTCCGGGACCCGATTTCATGATGTTGGGTCACATTTTGGTCGTCACTTGGTGGTGCTTGCACGCACTTCGCATGACTCAACTTCTCGGTTCATAGGCAGTCAGCCCACAAAAAAATACCCGTGAAACGACAAGGGCTCCTCAGCAATGGGGAGTCTGTTTGCTGGGTGACGCTTGCACACGAAAAACCTGCGTCTGTTGATCGGATGACGCAGCCCAGGGAAAGCATGAAACAGAAAAGCCAGTGATAGTCACCGGCTTTCTTGTGCTTTATGCGAGGAGTGTCTGAGCACGCTAATAGGCGTCCATCCATGGTCCGGAACCATGCCAAGGCTGGCGGAAAGGACGTCGCGTGACAATGTGGTTCAGGACAGGAAGCAAGAACCCGCGCAAATCCGCAAGGACATCGCCAAGATCTTCCGGAACATCGTCCAGACGAGTGCGATTGCGAAATGCTTTCCAAAGAGTAGCCTTGGCCGGATCGTCGGCGAAGTGTTGTGACAGCACAAGCAGATCAGTAGATAGCTCTGTGCCACGATGCTCAAAAGTAGATCGGATCGCTGCCGAAAGCTGCTTACCATCGAAATCGAAGTGTTGGGACAGGAACCAGATGTCGTAGTAGTCTTTCATGCGGCTGTTCAGCATGCCGAGACTCACCATGGCTTCAAGCTTTTCTGCCACGGTGCTTTCCTTGCTGTAACCCATTAGCAGCGGTGCCGGCAAATCTAACAAAGTCGGGTATGTGACCGTCTGTGGCGACGGCAATACCGTGTCGCCGAAACCGATATCAATCTGCAACATAACGCGGCTTGGACCAAGATGACCTTGAAAACGAATGCGAAGCCCGTGATAATGAGCATCTTCGGTAATGCGCTCAGCTTTCAGGCTCGCGGGATCGTAGCTCATTCCATCCGGTTCAACATCCTGATCGCACACTTCTGTCAGCACGCGTAGAATGCGCTCTTCCTGATTCTCGATCTGACCTAAGAGATCGATGTCCAGTGTCGGGCGGGCAAAGGATGCTTCCCAGAGCCTGAGCATTAATCCGCCTTTGAGAACGAAACTGTCACGATGCTGTGATTGCGACAGACGGTAGAGGAATCGCTCTATGGCGTAGTACTGCAGGAGTTCCTGAAACGGCCGATGTTCCGCTTTGGCTTTGTTCAGCAGTCGGTCATGGATGGAGGTGACCAGTGCTGATGGATCGCGCGGTATCACAACAGCGCCTCCAGGTAAGGCCGCATCACATTCTCCACACGGCAGGCTCGGGCACTGCGGAGAAGGGATTCCGTATCCATCTTGCCGCGTTCGCGATAGCGTTTCAGAGCTTCCAATGCTACATCGAGACCGAGCTTGTTGCGGTACTTGAAGCAATCGGCAATGGTTTTCTCGGGCGAAAAGATCTTCACAGAGATTTTATCTATCGAATGAAACTCTATTCCTTCGCTGAAAGCTGTTCCAGTGAACCAATAGATCTTCAAGGGTGGATATTCCAACCGAGGAGGTTCCGCACCACGTTCCAGAGCTACATGGACAACATGCGGGACCTGAGTGGTCAGGTCGTGAAAGGTCAGCGCGGAGATCAGACAGACCACACCGTTAGGAATTCTCAGGGCAACCCGGATAAGATCAGGGTTACTGAAAAGCGGAAGACCGGCCAGGCGAAACAAGCCACGCGACAACTGCTCGATAGTTCCTTCATCACGCATTCGATACAGCGTTCGGGGATGAATGCCGAGCTCGAATGCTTGGTGCGAACGCAACAGACCGTGGTGCTTGCGAAAAGCCTTTTCGGCGTTTCGAATTGATTGAGATCTGAGTGTTGTCACGGGATAATAATACAATCACTTATTATTAGATGCTGGTCAATATAAGCATCCAAGTAGTAAAAGTCAAGTCAGCGATTCCATTCAACTGACCTGCTTGCACTCGCTATTCGAGAAGGATCAGGCGACTGCGAAACCCCTTCCCCATTCCACTATACGACAAACAGTAACTGCACTATGAAATCAACGGCTTCGGAACCGTGAAGCCAGTAACACAGGTCACGACACTGGCTGGCACTTGGTTTCACTTGGTGGCACTTGCTGTCACTTGGCATGACCCAACTTGGCGGCACTTGATTCGACCGATGAGTTAATACAAGCATTTACATGAGGTTATTTACCGATCTCTCGCGCCGGTAACAGGGGTTCGACTCCCCTACGCGCTACCATACGCAACTGAGTCGCGAACTATTTCGCCACCACCCCCCTCCATCTGTGGAGGGGCTTGTTTTTCCATTGCTTACGAGGTCTATTGCGAGTCTGAACTGTCCCGTTTCTGTTGCGTATAGGCGTAGTTCCCGCACGATCGCACGAATGGCCCGGACCCGCTGGGCAAACGGCATTTCCCGCCAGACCTGCCAGAAGTACAGGTATCGGTCTCGCAAGTCGTCTACATTGACCTCGGAAGGAGGCAGGGCGGCGATTTGTCTGTCCAGCGCAGCGGATTCTGGTCATCCAGCATCTTTATGGCGTCTTGACGCTCGCGAAGCCGATCCACGAGCATCCTCACATCCTGGACTGAACCCTTGAGGCTGGACAGTTAGGGGGTGGATTTCGTACATTGTTGGCGGGCCGGCAAGGGTGAAATGCGCGTCGAACTCTTTCTCGGTATTGTCCCGAAGGGGAGACCCACCTCTTTTGCACCCCCTTTCCGTCCCCACCCAAGACTAAGATTTCGCACCATGCGGCACCCCTGGAGGCAATGCCACCGACTCGTGAAACGCCAATCGAATGGATCGGCCAAGGGGCGCTTTGTTGCCGTACCACGGCCACTTCGGGTTTAGTGATGGTGATGCGAAATAAGAGATCATATTCGCTCAAGAATACTTGTCTCTTGCAGGATGGCGTAAAAGCTCTTATATTGTTCTGGTGCTAAGTGGATTGCGCTGTCGTGTAATGACGCGATGGTGGTGAGTTCGAGGTTAAGTTGAATCGTACTTTCCACTCGCAGCACGTTTGACCTGTGTTCCTGTAGTGTGCAGACCAATCCGCCCAAGCTGAACTCCGCTATCCCAACTGCCCGGCCCAACCCATGCAATTCCCCCGTTCTTGATGATTTCTGATCATATTCTCGTAACGATATACACGGGTGCGAATCACTATGGACGAGATCGCCTCCCTGCGACTGCCATTCCCAATCGGCCAAGACATCTGTGTTCTGCGCCGGATACAGGCGGGTTCCGCACAGCATGTTTTCTCCGCCTGGGACAGCACTCGTGACACGGCACTTGCAGTTCAGCAAGTCTACAGCCCGGATCGCCGGAGTTCCACGATTGATGCGGCAACCGCGGACATCATTCTCAAGGAACTCGGGTCTGTCAAGGCGGCGATCAGCGGTAGAGTTGCCAGCTTGGGTGGAACGCGATTCTGCATTTGGGAGGTGGGCGACGGCGTTTCCCTCAACGAGGCATTCAACCGCCAACACGAGCAAGGCAGCTACCTCCCCCCATCTTCCCGCCTTTATGTCGCCTGCCGTCTCGCCGAATCGTTGACCGCACTGCTCGCCCGCACCGATCAGCCCTTGGTATCGTGTGTGTCCCGCTTGCGAGCCTTTCCGTCGTTCGAGGATGTCTGGTTATCTCGAGACGGCAGTGCTCATCTGTGGGCGCATCGCATCATGCAGACGGCCAGCGATACGGCGTTCGACGACACGGCGCCGCTCGATAGTGCTCCGGCGCGCAGCGTTCTGGCGTCTTTGCTGGAGTGTTTGGTTGGACAGCCGCTTTCTTCGGATTGGACACTTCAGACGTTTCGCAACCATGTGGCCGACAAGCGGTTTCCGGCGGAGCTTCTGCCTGCGGCTATCGTGATGCTCGAGTGCGATTCGAGCTCGAAGATGGAGAAGGCACTCGAGCGTTTTGTTATGCAATTGGAACTCTATACTCTCACGCTCGAGTATGACGCCGAGCGGGCCAGAACTGCACTCATGCAGTGGGTCGAGCCTCATTGCCAAGAGCTCGAGGCGAAGAAACCCGCACCGGAGCCGGTTCCTCTTGAAGCCCAGCTTCAAGAGGAAGCCGCGGGAGCCGAAGCGAACACGGCCGGGCCGCAGGGCGATACGGGAGACACGATTCAGGAGCAGGCACATGCGGCCATTGGGGCGCGTACAGCTCAACTCGCGGCGCGCAGAGCAAGACGGCGACGAAATCAACATTGGGCGGTTGCATCTGGGGCGGTTCTGGTGGCAGCGTTTGCTGTGTTTCAATTTGTAGCGGGTCCGAAGGGGCAACCGAAGCCACCGGCACCCGCCTCGTTCGACTCCGTGGTGCCGGTGTCGGCTGCGACTCAGCCGTCGGCAGTGAATACGGAGCCGGCACTGCCGCTCAAGTCCGAGGCCACGACAAGTCAGATGCCTGCGCCGGTCGAAGCGGCCCATCCCTCTGCGCCCGTTGGCGGCGCTGCACCGGTCTCACCGCTGGCGCCCGCGCCCCAAAGTTTGGAGCGCGGCATTGCGCCGCGCGGCTCCTTCGAAGAGGCGTTGGAGGTTCTCAGGAAGAAGACGTCGCAAGCGGACTTCATGCGGACCGCGAGTGATTATCTCAAGTTGAATGTCCTGCAACTCGTGCGGGCCGAGCAAGCCAGCACCTCGCTGCTTCCCGGCTCCTATGGCGCGTTTTTCGAATCCGAGATGTTGGAGGATATTGTCCTCTACGACGGCTCGTCCTTCTCGGGCATCCTATCACTCCGCACCTATCATCCCGATGACCTGCGCAATCGGAAATGTCTCTGGTTCCGGGCGGTCTCGCGATAGAGTTCTCGTGTATGAAGTCAGCCACAAAAGGGAAAGATACCATGACATCCGTCCATCCTTGCCGACGGAAGCGAATCCTCCGGCGCGCCTTGCACGGGCTTCTCGTCGTGGCAGCACTGGTCTCGAAAGCGGAAGCCGTGCAGGTTTCCGTTCAACTTCAGGGTTCGGCATCGGCCGGTTTCTTGCGTGCCGCAGAAGACCGTTTGTCAGAGGTTCTTACCGCGATTTCCGAAGGAAGTCTCGATGCGACGTCCAAGTACTTCACCAGCGACGGCAGTCAATCTGTTGACGGACTCTTGAAGGCCACGGGGTGCAAACCAACCGACGTGCTCTATCAGACGAATCTGGTTATCTCCCCCGACGGGGGCTTTGAGGTGCGTGATATCCGCGTCGAGCAGGGAGTTCAGGTTCCCGATTCGGAAAAGATACAGTATCTGGTCTTCAGCCTGACGCCACAGGGGCTGATCTCGGATGTGCGTTTCGCCCTCGAGAGTCATCTTTATTCCGAGGTGATTCGAAAAGGCATGAACCTTGAGGATGTCGTCGTTTACAACAAGATCCTGAACTTTCTTGAGGTCTTCCGCACGGCGTACAACCGGAAGGACATGGACTACATCGGCAAAGTCTATAGCGACAGTGCGCTCATCATCATCGGACGCGTGGTGAAGAATGCTCCGAAGAGCGACGATCCCTTTGCGGGCACGTCTCTCACCGGCGACCAAATCCAGTTTGTGCGACGGAGCAAGAAGCAATACCTGGAACTGTTGGGCCGGGCGTTTCAGTCGAATGCGTCCATCTCGATTGACTTTGACAACATTAACATACTTCGCCATCCGCTGAATCCCAGCATTTACGGAGTGAATCTGGAACAGGCCTGGCGATCTTCAGCCTATTCGGATCACGGCCACCTCTTTCTTATGTTCGATTTTGCCGATGAGAACCGGCCGATGATTCACGTGCGAAGTTGGCAACCCCAGGCATTTGCGGACGGCACCGTGATCGGCCTTGGGGACTTTATCATTCTGCCCAAGTCTGGACCTGCCGCTGGGGATAGTGCAGGTCGCCCCCCGGTCGGGAATGAGAACCGGTAGGCCGGCTTTGAGATTCTGCCGGGAGCGTTTGCGGGTCGGATGCGCGGCGCTTTGTCTATCCGCTGCGCTTGGCGGTGTTCCCGGCCACGCTCAGGTCTGGATCACGCCGACCGATCTCTATGAAGCGGACTCCACGCTGGTGCAACGCTTGCGCACGCTCCGCTCGCTTCCACCTGTGCCGGATTCAGTAAGCCGACGAGATTCACTGAATCTATCAGAACTGTTTGCCGGCTACAAGCTGACCTACGATGATACATCTTCGACTGCGGTGCACGTCCGTGCCGAACTGGCTCCCTATCTGGAAGTTTTCACCACCCGTCTCGACTATTGCTTCCGTTGGGACTCTGCGGGAAACCTGCAATCGGAGTTCGTTCCGCCTTTCAGCGTGAACGAAGCCGGGATCACGTTCGACGACTCAACGACCATTCGATCCCGCTTAGGTGGTGAACCGCCCGCACAGCTGAGCGAGCTTCTGGCCCAACGCTTTCATCTTTTCCGCTCGCTCGGCCTGCCCGCATGGCTGGCACCGCAGGACGACCGGAACATCATGCCGTCCGTGCTGTACGTTCACGGCCGGAATCTGGATTCAATCCGCTATGATGATCCGGCGCAAATGGTGACAGCCCTCCGCGTACTGGCGCGTGGCATGTTCGTCTACTCGGGGCCGACCTTCGTGGATTACGACGAACGCGCGTTTGAAATGCGTTTCTACATCGCATTGAAGAACCCGGAAGTGGAAAGGCATCATTTTCTGACGGTGGACGAGCGCTTCGATATCGAGTCCAATCAACCCGTGCAGACGTACTGCGTCCTGCATCTTTACCCGTATGTCCGGACCGACAACCTCTGGGTTCTATGGAACTCCCCAACGAAGTAGCCGTCGTCCTGTTCCCGCTTCTCACCACATTCTTTCAGCAATTCCAGTGAGAAGAGCCGCTTTTCTTTCACTGTTGACCATCCTGTGTCTGGGGGTTGCGGTCCAAGCCGAGGAACCCGAGAGACTCGGCTCCCTCGTGGTTCAGCCACTCCCGCCTGAACAGCGAAAGTCGTATATCGTGCCGGACAGCACCTATGGACTGCTGGTCATCGAGTCCAGCCTGCCGCGGCTCTCGTTGCGTTCGAACATGCCGGCGCGCACGGAAGTAACCGGAACGCCGGGAGTATTCATGTGGAACATGGCGACAGGCACGCACATCGTGACGGTCATGGCGGAGGGTTTCGAGGCGCTGCGCTTCCGTGTGACGGTGGCCGGCCGGGGTCCCGATCAGGTGCAGCAGTTCCGCGTTCTCGAAGGAGTCACACCGCATTGGAGTGCTGATCCGCCTCAGGTGCTGCTGCGCTACGTTCCACAAGATCCGAGTGATGTGCTGCAAGCACGGCTGGACGACAACCCGCTCTGGCTCGATTTCAGCAAGGGCGCCGTGCTCTTGGAGCCGGAAGTGGGACCGCACCGCATTTGGGTCGCGGGTGCGGCGGGTGTCTGGGAGCAGTCCTTCACGTTGTCGGAGGCCAATCGCCGCCCGGAATGGGATGTTCATCTCGATCGAACCAAGGGCGCCTCGCGTTCGATGCCTTTGTCCGGAACGTTCTCGGTGGTGTCCGAGCCCGCCGGCGCAAAGGTGCTACTGAATCACGCGGTGGTCGGTCAGACACCGCTGAGACTCGAGAATGTGCCGCCGGGGCAGTATCAGTTGACGCTTCTCAAGAAGAACTATGTTCCGTTCACGATGGGATTCGACATAGACTCTTCGGCTGAGGCCGCGGTCGGCGGGCACACAATTAACCTGGATTTCCCGGTATTCCCTCTGATTCCGCGGTTTGGCGTACTCAGGATTGCATCCGTTCCACCGGGGGCCCAGGTCTATCTTGACGGCGCTCCGAAGGGTATCACGCCTCTGGACAGCATCGCGGTCAATCCCGGACAGAAGAGTCTGCGGCTCGAGTTGCCGCAGCATTACGCGTACCTTCAGACTCTGTATGTGGGCTCCGACACGACCATTGCACTGACATGCTCCCTGCAGCACCATAAGGGGCGGTTGAGACTGGCTTCGATTCCGCCGGATGCCGAAGTGTTCATCAACGGCAGACTGCTGGGACGGACACCTATAGATGATTCACTCGCCACGGACACGTACAAGGCGCGTCTGCGGAAACCCGGGTACAGCGACCACCTACTCGAGGTGCCGATCGTCGTGGATCGCGATTTTGAAATGAACCTCCTGCTGGAGCAACACACGGCCGCCCTTCGCCTCGATAGTTGGCCGCACGATGCCGTAATGACTGTCTCCGGTCCCAGCGCCGAACTCGAAAGCAAGACATATCGAACGCCGACATCCAAGATCCGGCTGCTCAGCGGGCAGTACCTTGTCAAGCTCTCCTTGCCGAAACACGATGACCGTATTGACACGCTGTGGCTCGGGCCTGGTGTTCTGCTCGACACTCTGGTGGATCTGCGACGGCAGGCGGGCACACTGGAGCTGGTAATGCCCGAAGGTGGCGGGGCTGAAGTCCTTTTGGAAGGCGAGACAAAGCTGGAGAGAACCTATCCTCCCGATGGCTCGCCGCTGATCGTAGACGATGTGCCGACCGGAACCTACGAATTGACCATTCGCAAGAAAGGTTTCAAGACGTACCGGTCGCAGGTGATCATTCAGAATAACACCAAATCCACTTTGCGGCCGACGCTGTTCCGTTAGAGTCTGATTCGTAATCGGATCACCTTCAACGTGTGAAGTTACTGTATGCCGGATCGAAGATCGCTTGAACATCCATACCCCTCGCCGTATCCTCGATGTACGCCTGAGCGAAGAGGGTATCGAAACGCCATTCTCGGTTTGCTTGGCCTCGCTGTCATACTCTGTGTTTTTGGCTGCAGCGCACGCTACGTGCAAGTGAAGCGCTATGTGCGTCAGGAGCAGTATGATCTGGCGGCCAAAGAGCTTTTGTCGGAAGGTCCGCGCGACGCGCAGGGCTGGGCACTCCTGGCGGTTTGCCGCTATCACTCGAAGGACTACGCGGGGTTGGCGGAGGCGGCCGGAAACTCGCTAAAACTATCCCAGGAATTTCGCTCCCTTCTGTCCTACCATCTGCAAAAGGCTCTGATTGATCAGTTGCGCGTCGCGGTCAAAGCCTATGAGTCCGGCAACGATCTCGAGGCGTCGCAACAGTTCAATCAGCTTCTCGTCTTTGCCAAGAGCATTGACCGCAAGATGAAGCCCGACATCGAAGCGCTTCGCGACCAGATCATGTCTCTCGCGGCCGAGAGTTCGTTCCGCCTCAAGAACTACCCGCAAGCGCTTGGCTATCTGGAAACGCTTGCGGAACAGTGGAAGGATAATGTTGAGCTGTCCGAACGACTTGCCTACACCTATTACTATATGGGACAGCGGGACAAGTGTGTTGCCACGTGCGAACGGATCCTGAAAGCGGCTCCGTTAGACGCCAACATTCTGGGATTGCGTGCACAAGCTGTCGGAGAACTCGGAAAGCCCGATGCGGCGGTCAACGCCTATCGGGACGCTCTGGCCTGTCCGGTGAACCAAAGCGTATTGAATCGGAATATCGGAATCTTGCTCTTCACCCTGAAGGACTGGGCGCAGGCGCGCACACACCTTGAAGGCGCGATTGCCGGCGACCCGCCGCAGAAGGCACAGCTTATCAGCATGGCGGCGGAATGCTGCTATTACCTCGGAGACTACGACGCGGCACTGGCTCATTACAAGCACTATGGCAGGATCCGGCCGAATGACCCGGATGCCGTGCGGGCCATGGGGAGTTGCTACCTGAGCAAGGGCGACCGCACGGCGGCCGACGCCGCGTTCACGGAAGCGGCCCGCCTGATGCGTGCGGACAGCACTCACACTGCCCGGGATTCCACGTCACAGCCCGCGGCCAAGACGTCGGGAGTGGGAGAGTGATTATGAAAACAATCTGGCTCAGTTTGGCTCTTTTCCTGGCCGCAGTCGCGCCTGCCCTCGCCCTTCAAGTTACGGCGACATTCCCGCCGGCGAATTCCGAGTCCTTCACCACGGCTGACACGATTCGCGTTGTTTTCGACGGCGCGCCGCCGGTTATCAATGACAACAACGTGCTTATCCAAGGGCGAAACGGAAGTTACGGGGTAGATCGGTGCGAAATCCAGGGATGGAGTGCTTTCATTCACCCTCGAAACTACTGGATCGTGGGCGATGAAGTGCGCGTCGTCATATCCTCTCAAATTGTGGATTCACCATACTACTTCTCGTTCACCATACACGTTCCCTACTCGGACTGGGACCCGCTGTCCGGCCGCCACATTCTGCGTTACGATAGTGCGATTCCGATGGATATTGCCGGAACAGATGTTGACGGCGATGGGAAGGTGGACCTCGCCATTCTCTTTACCGATTCTCTCGGGGTCGTCCGGAATAATGTTGAAGGTGCGGAGCGGTTTGATCCACAGGTGCTCACCTGGACGGATGGCGGGCATCCGGCCTGCGACGCGCGCCGCTCGCTCCGTGCCGCGGACATGAGCCACGACGGTTTGCCGGAACTCGTGATCACCGATCCGATCCGCAATCTGCTCACCGTTTACCACAACACCTCTGCCGGTGGAGTCATCTCTTTTGCCGACACGACGCAAGTGGCCTTGCAACTTGTGCATCCCACGGACGTGCAGTTGGCGGATCTCAACGGCGACGGCAACGTTGACATTGCGGTGATCGGACAGGGATATACCACAGGGCAGATCATGGTGCTGCTCAACATGGGGGTCAGCGGCGGACGGTTCACGTTCGCGCCTTACACTTTTACGACAGGCCTGACTCCGACCGGCCTCGCTGTGACGGATGTGAATCTCACCGACCACCTTCCTGAACTTCTTGTCGCCTGCTTTGGAAGCCAATCTGTCGAGATGTTCACCGTGAGGCTGCTGCCGTCGTTTGGATTGCAGCGGTCGCCGTCCCCGGTTGTCTCGGGACTGGCGTCCGGACCGGACGGACTGATCGTGAACAATGTCGCTCCGTATTGGGACAATTTAGGGGGACAGCAGCTTCCGGATATTTTCCTCTGGAGTCAGGGTTTGCATGCACAAGCCGTGATGAACCGCGGAAGGAGAGCGCTGGACGAAGAGCCGTACCTTTGGCGCGTCAGAAATCGCGGAAACGGGGAGTTTGAACCGGAGAGTTTGCTGACGGGTTTGCCCGGCCAGTTCCAGATCACAGCGGCAACGGTGGGAACGCTCGATTCTGATACCAGTTCGCCGCCGGATCAAAACTGGGTGGTCGTGGGAAGATCACTACCCAACGGGAACTGGCAGATCTACAGGAGTTCAGACGATCTCGACAACTGGACGGAGTTTTCCGACCCCGGCACTCTGCAGTCGCCGTATTTGCCGCTGCTCTTCGACCTTGACGAGGACGGCGATCTCGATTACTTCTTCATTGATCATCAGCCGGGCGCGGAGAAGATCGTCTACTACTACCGGACGCAGGTACACACGAATCCGGCAGATGTGAACTTCCCGCTTTGGCCGATCAACGGAACGCGAGACTCGATTCGCTTCTACTACCCAAACCTTACTCCCTATCCGCAGATCGTGGACTCGGTGGGCGTCTGCGACACCGTGTTCGATGCGCGGACCGATTCGAGTCTTCCCCACACTCTCGATGTCGGGGACTCACTGGGAATCTGGTATACCTTTCGTCCCCCGGACAGCATTCCTTATTTTTGTCCTTCCCGTATCCTGATGACGAGCATGACGGATACTGTAACTTTATTCGGTACGGGAGGTCGTTCCGATATTCGCGTACACGATGCGCAGGACCGTGATCTCGCCGGGGTTACACTCTGGTTCGGCTGTTTCTCGCCGTGCTCATCAAATGCTGGTAGAACGACTTCTATCCACTTGCACAACTTAGACAATTACCCGCTGACGGCGAAGTACATTACAGATAACCTTGACA
>JAPKYT010000004.1 GCA_026394155.1 bacterium
CGCCACGTTGACAGCGATGCCCGGCGCCACGCTCAGCCCGTCGGGAGGGTAGTTGCCCGAAGGCGACGTGGTCGCTAAAGCGTCATAGGGCAGAGCGATCCCGCTCATGAGCGGGCCGGGAGTCACCACGTAGGCACGGCAATAGTTACGATTCGTTATGAACACGCGGCCCGACGTCTCGCTGGCACGCACCCGGAACTGGTTTGCGACGACGCCCCCCGCACAGGCGGCGCCACGCGGCAGCTTGAGCGGATCGGTGTCGGAATTGGCGTGAACGAATGGCGACTCGGTCTCGTCGTCACCCGCGGTGATCACGCGCGAATAGACGAGCCCTGAATTCACGGTGACCACAACGTACGTCTGGAGGACCGTCGATTCCACTCGCTGGAAAATTGCGGCGCTCTGCACTGACGCAGGCCAGCTGCCGAACGTCCTGAGATTCTGCGTGAAATCGAAGGGGTAGTACGCGACGGTCGTGACGCCCTCGACGCCAAGGACTCCCTCGCCTTCAGTGAAGTACTGTTCGACGAGCCCACCCTCGACCGGCGAGAGATCGGTGATTTTCGGCCTGCCGGCAGCACGCTCGCGAAAACAATAGCCGGTCGATTGGTTGAGCGAGGTGAACGTCGGCGTGGCCGGCGCAGCGGCTGGACACAATCCACCGGCATCTTTCTTGACGACTTGCATGAGGCTGTACAAGTTGGTCGGCTTCTGGCCCGCGACCCAGATGCCGCCCTTTGTGTCGACCGTCATCGTCGTGCAAGGGTTGCCGGCCTTGAAGGTGAACGCGGTGTCAGAACAACTGAACAGCGCAGTTCCAGCGGCAGGCGTAATGGGGCCGGGAGCAATCGGGTGCTCGATGGTGGATGGCCACTGACGGACTACCTGTCCGTCGAGGCAAATCAGTCCGCTGTTTGCGCTGGACTGACAGGCGCGCAGGTTTGACGTGGGCGCCGCGGTCAGGCCAACGAGTTGCGTTGGGGTGACGTCGAACTTCAACCGCAATAGCTTGGTGAAGCTGAAGACCTCGACCTGGTCGACCGTCTGGTCAGCCGCGGTGGCCGCTGGCGCCATCCACGAGCCACCAACCGCAACGAGAAGCACTGCCGTCTGACGTAGACGTATAGCCAAGCCTGTCGAAATCATGGGTCCATCCTCCTGCCAGTCCGCGCCTTTGATTCTTACTGCGGCGCTTCGAATGAAATTGCTGGAAGGTGGGCTTCGCGCACCACGTGCAATCGTGGTATGACCAGACCACCGCCGGTATGACGCGGACTATACCCGCGAAAATGTGACGGAACACACGCATCTGGCAACAAAAAATCCCTGTTTAACAATAACTAGGCACCTTTTGCTGCGCCGCAGGCGCTTTTGTCATACCAAGGCTTTCCGCAGACTATAAGCAGGAAGAAATCCCGGATTGACTCGAACCGGATTGACTCGAACTGGAAGCAAATTGACTTACCTGTTGCGCTGCGTTGCAGCTATGGCGAGCCTGGCCGTCGGCGCTTGTGGATCGGAGCAGGGATCGGCGCCGCCATCAACCACGCCCGATCCCGCCCGGACCCTCATCCGCGCTTTGGGCGGGGAACCGGCAACGCTGGACCCACACCTCGCCGAGGACATCCCGGCACTCGCGCTGTCACAGGAGCTTTTCG
>JAPKYT010000071.1 GCA_026394155.1 bacterium
ACGGGTGGTGTCCACGCGCGCCATACCGTACTCGACATCTGTGTAGTAAGAGCCGGGGCTGCCGGTGGAACGGATGGCCTTCACGCCTACGACGATCGAGTCTTCACATCCGAGATTGCGGGCCGTGAGGAACACCCACTTAGCCACCAGCCAACCGTCCACCTTCTCCCAATAGGTCTGGACAAGCTGCGAGGGATCTGGCACGGTGCCGTAAACCGGCGCGCCGCCCTTCAGATCGGATGACCATTGCGTCCACGCATAGTCCGGGCCAAGCTGCGCCAAGTTGGCCTGCATCGAGTCTATCAGCAGGGTGTCCTCAAGGCCATTGAAAATCAGGGTGTCCATGAAGGCCCAAACTTCGATATGGCCGCTGTCCAGAGGCATCGAGGAAATCCAGCCCTCGCCGCAGCCATTGCCCCTGATCTCCACGTGGTCCACGGCCGGAACGGTCGAGTCACAGCCCGAGAGCTCAAACACGCTGAAGCCAGAACCGACGTTGCAAGCCAAATCCGTGACATGTACCCGCAAGGTGTCAAAGAAGCCTTCCGCTCCGAGGTTTGCACACCTGCACAGGGTGTCGGAGGTCCCCAACGTATCACTGCCCGGAACCAGAGAATCGCCGAGAATCGGATCACCAACCCTGAAGGAGTGAAGGGAATCCCAAGTGGACCACGGCCGCG
Organism: bacterium; assembly: GCA_026394155.1. Classification (GTDB taxonomy): domain Bacteria; phylum Electryoneota; class RPQS01; order RPQS01; family RPQS01; genus RPQS01. Next base: position 681 of record JAPKYT010000071.1, read on the forward strand.
GATACCAGCCCCAGTAAGCCCGGTAATGGTTCGGTCCCAGCGAATCCACGTGATGCGCGTAAACCGTGTCGTACCGCGCCTTGTGCGGAGCGTCACACCAGAGGTTCGACAGATCAGCCCACACGTGCTCGGGCGCGCTCACCAGATCGTTGTCGTAGCCCGTCAGGTCGGCGCTAATATGCACGTGGTGATCACCCGGCGTCACATAGGCGCGAATCGAATCGTCGCCGATGGTGTAAACAGAGTCCACAATCGGCGGCAGCGTGTCCATAATCGCAATGGCCACCGTATCGGTATCGCAGTTGCCGAAATTGTCACAGAAACGGAACCGCATGTAAATGGTGTCGCCGTTGCCGAACTCCTCGGTGAGCATGTAACTCATCATGCGGACGGGCTGCAAGCAAATCCCGAACAACGCCTTCACCAGCGTACCTTCGCCGGTGATGGAATCGGCGGAAACCCAACCTTCGGCGGAGTTGATCCATGAGAGATCGGCCTTGATCGAATTGGGATCAATGCCCGAACTCGAGTCTCCATCCACATCGCCAACGCACAGCACCGTGCTCACCCAAGAATTGGGAGACAGATAGTTCAAGGGCAGTTGCGTGCAAGAATCCGACGACACCGCGAAGTCCAGCGCCGTGTCGCACTCGCAGAACGCGTTCACCGCCTGAATGTACGGCGGCCAGCAGTCGCTGCAGAAGTACAGCGTATCCTGGAAGAACAGCTCGCGATCATGATGATGCAGCGAATCGTGCAACGCATACAGACGAATCCACGCCGACGCACTGTCTATGCAGGCAAACGTGTCGGCCGGAGTGAACGTCCAGTAGGCGATGTCACCCACCACGCTGTCCGGCCGGACGCTATCCATGGCGGTGCCCTGCCCCGGTACACAGTTAGTATTGTACCCGAGCACACAGCTGAGGTCGGCCCAGATCATGGTCGTGTCCACGCCCACGCCCGGCGAGTAGCCGCAGCTCACGGGGTCACCATAGGCGTCCGAAAGCTGCGCCACGATCGTCACCGACTGCCGCGGATCGAAGCAGCCCGGCAGCGGAGCGCCCGTCGAATCGTCATAGACATACCGCTCCCATGTCGGCTCGTTCACGTCCACCTGCACGCACTCGTCAAAGGTGCGCGTGTTCAGCGGCCACGGAATGGCGTAGGTGTTGAATCGCAGAATGAACGGCAGGGTATCGCCGTCGCAATGAATCGTCGCCTGATCCGACATGTCGGCCCGCAAATACCACGTATAGGTCCGCGCCCAACCCAGCGTGTCCGGTCCTACAATATAGAGGAACCACGGGCCGCGCAGATCCGGGATGACCCACGGATTCGGATCATCGGTGATGGTCTGGAAGTTCCCTTCGAGAACATTGATCGAGTCGGCGTAGACGCCGGGGGCGCAGGTCCCGATCTCGCTCGTCTCGATGATCGTCGTCCTCACCACCACATCGTCTTCCTCAGCCGTGATCCAACCGAGAACGGAATCCACCCGGCCGTAGACGAGCGGGCAGTCGCCGGTCCACGGGCTGGGACTCGTCAGCGTCACGAAGAAGGTCGTGTCCTCGCTGGCGTCGTTCCTCAGACCATCGTTAAAGACCGGATTGTTGTAGCGGCCGGGATTCCCCGCCTCGTCCCAGGCGGCGCGAATCACCATGGCCACGCTGTCCACCGGATTGGGGTTGGACGCAAAGTAGGTGATAGCCGCTGGCGGGAAGTCAAAATAGCCGAACAGGGTGTAGTAGACGGAGTCGGCGCGAACCGAATCCACGAGCACGCTGTCCAAAACCACCTTGCAGCTATCCCATGCGGCCGTGCTTCCAAAGGAGAAGATGTCGCCGGTGCGCAAGTCAATGGGCGAAATCTGCCAGTTCCGAGTCAGCGGCCAGAAGCCGCTCGCGTTGTGATGCGAGCCCGAAGTGTCCGGGAAATAGGACTGGTCAAACTCGTGCACCTTCTCGGTCAGCTTCACCTTCAGCCGGAAATGCTCGCCGTCGCTGAAGCGGAAGCCGCAGTCCTCGGCGTCTCCGTCACCGTCCGCATCCCAGCCGAGGTTCTTCACGGTCTTGGAGCTGCCGGTCACCGGATCGTGACCCGGATTGTTCCACCCCGTCCAGCCGCTGCGGAAATGCGGATTGATGTTGTCCACGTCCAGCCACGCGTAGAGCGTGTCGGGACAGGTGTTGTATGTCGTGTCGCCTTGAATAATCGTGTCCACCGCCTGCACGAAAGCCTTGACCAGAATGGTGTCCTGCTGATCATAAGGCACCAGCATGAGGCTGTCCACGCCGGCGTTTCTAAACCACGTGCCGTTCCAGTAGTAGCGGTACTCCACCCAAGCCTTGTTGCTGCTATCGCGCTCGAGCCTGCCAACGTTGTCAATCTGGTTATTCCACACATCCCCACAGCCCGGGTCTCCGTTGAGCTCAACACAGGCCGGGCGGAAGAGACCCTTGCGCACCTCGCGGACCCGCGGGGGACTGTAATTCAGGTTGATGAACTGGACGATCAAGGTGTCCAGCGTGTCGGGACGGATGGAGATGGAGTCCAGGAGCAGGCGCACGAAAATGCTGTCCTGAACCTGATCGTTCGCCCAGTTGAAAACCGCGTTGTACGTGCCCGCCCCGCCCATCGAGTCAATCTTGCCGGGCGAGATGGCGTGGCAGCTGTCGGGGCCGTCGCCGAACTGCCAACGGAACGTACCCGGCGGTAATGTATCAAGTCTGTCGGGATCGACGAACGAGAAGAGACGGTCGTAGCTCGGATAATCGCCGTCGGTAAGAATGCGAGGACAAGGCGTCAAGCCGATGGCCGCCTTGTCGCAATCATGCTGCGGGTCGGCCTGGCTGTAGATGGTGTCGCCCAGCGCGGAAATGTCCAACGGACGGACATTGATGATGCGCCGGCCGCCCGTGCCGATGTTGCAGGGGGACAAATCGGATTCCCGCGGCGCGATCTCATAGATGTTGAGAGAGTCGTACACCGACACCATGTCCGGCGTGATGATGAGGTAGCCGAACCACTGCTTGTAGGTGCTCGTGCTGTCCACCAACTCCGCATAGGTGGTGTCGCTGTCCGAATGCGCCGCGATATTGTAGACGCACGTCCAGTCAATCAACACCTGATCGGCCGTGGTGTCCGTCTGCAGCCAGATGCACAGCGTGTCCTGAGTATTGGTCGTGTAGAAGTTGTAGGTGCACACCGAGTCGGTGTTGCACACCTCGATCGAGTCAATGGCCGGACCCGCACCGTTCAACCAGATGTAGATCGGGTCGCGGTACACGTTACCCGCATCGTCCCTCAGCTCGAGCATGAGCCTGTAGAGGCCGTCGGGCAGATAGTCGTTCCCGCCCGCGCCGAACTTGTGACCCCAGTGGAAGGAAATCTCCGGCCCGTTCACGTCCCCGGCATTGAACAGGATCGGTGTCCACAGAGCGCCCGGATTGCCCGTTCCGTCAGTCGAGTCAGCCCGACTGTACCAGCGCACGGAGTCGTTCACTCCCGGCCATGCACCGAGCGCGGAGATCAGGTCCACCGAGTCCACACGAATGCGATAGAACAGAGTGTCTTCCACCAGGCATTCATCGAACGTTGTGTCTTCAGCGAAATTGCGCTTGGGCCGGAAACGGAGTACCGGATTCAGTGAATCCTGACCGCCGTTCGGACCAACCCAGAGATAAGTCGGGACAATCGGATCCGGCCCGGGCAAGTTGTAGTCTCCGCCCGAATTGCTATCGAGATTGGTGCAGGTTAGCTCATCAAGACCCAAAACGACCACGCCCGGGATGCACATATCCACCACGGCGCGAAGCTGATTGCGCGTCGTGTAGTTCTGGCTGATGTTCGTCGAGCCATCGTAGTCCCAACCGAGAATCTTGTTGCAGCCCGCCGCGTCCATCCAACGGGCGAAGGTGATGCCCACCGTCAGACCGCCGCCGGAGGCGCACTTCCAGAAGAGGTCACTCGTCCCCAGAACTGCGTCTATGCTATCCGTCCCGCGCTTGCCCCACCACCGGAAGAGAGCACAGATGTCGTCCTGCGTATCAACGGTCCACAGCCAGCGCAGCGTGTCCAGCGTCGGATCCATGGGGATCGGTGCCTTGGGGTGCACGTAGTTCAGCTTGGTGATGGGAGCGGTGTCCAAAGGCATCACCCGGACGTCGAAACCGATCATGTAGACATCGTTGAAGACACTCAACATGGAGTCGGCGTTGTAGTTGGTATCCACCCCGCACTTGATCCACTCGATGGAATCCGGGCTCAGGTTGGTGTACATGTGTGCAACGTCGGCCGAATCGTAGGGAGAGAACCGATTCACACAGCGGCCGTCTAAGAGGATGTCGCTGCCGAGCTCGGCCTCCGGCGGCCACACGTCTATGCACAATGAGGTGTCCGCCCACGGGATGCGGTTGCTGCGGTTGCCCGCGTCGTCAAAGCCCCAGAGAAAGAGCGTGTCTTCGCCGATTTGCAGCCCCTGGCCACTTTCGAGAAGGCAGATCTGAAGGCTGTCCCAATCCGCCGAGCAGAACGGGATGTCAATCCACATCAGATTGTTGTTGTCCGGTGCCGTCCAACTGAAGCGATTGCTCATCCACAAGAACGTGTCCGCCGGGCAGAGCAACCCCTTATCCTCACTGTTGTGAATGTAACCGCTGGTGTCGGTCTCGCGGGACTCGCCCATGAGGTCGCCGAACCACAACCCGATCCACGACATGTCGAAGTTGTGGCGGCGCACCGAGCCGCACGACGTGGTGATAGGAGTCCCGTCCACGTCGCCGTTGAACGGATAAGCGCCGCCGACAAGCAGGCTGTCCGTCGCCATGTAAATGCGCAGAGTATCGCAGCAGCCGACCAGCGAATCATTCCAGATGGCGTTGCCGTTGAGAATCCGGAACGAATCCACCATGCCCGCTACGACTTGCGGCCGCACGTTGTCCACCGGCCGAATGCAGAAGGTGTAGCGCACCACCGTGCAGTCGAAGGCGGCCGGAATGGCCGTCGAGCCGTCCCAGTAGCCGATGGAGATCCAGATGGTGTCGCAGTTGATCGCGTTCTCGCGGTTACACTCGGCGATGGTGACCGTGTCCCCCTCGATCATGATGGTGTCCCGCAGCACGACCGCCGGGCCGCAGGTCAGGCGGCGCGTGTAGACGAACAGCGTGTCGTGATCCCAGGTATGATTCCTGGACAGAAGTCCGTCCAAACCGGTGATGTTGGTGCTGTCAAAGTACACCCGGTCACCGATGGCGATGATGCCGTCCTCCCTAAAACCGCAGTTCTCTTCATAGAGGACGTAGCCGCAGCCGGTGCACACTGAACAGGGAATTGCCACGGTGGGATACTCGCCGTTCGGGTAGTTCCGCTGCATGCAAAGCGTGTCAATAGCGGTGTTCATCCCCCGCGCCCCGATGCTGAAGCTCACCGGAGAGTTCGGCGCCACACACAGCCCTTCCGGCCGGAAGCGGTAGGTAGCCGTGATCCGGGCCCACAAAAGATCGTCCCCGCCGTTGATGTTCTTGCCATGCTCGACGGACGTGTTCATCCTGTGCCCCACAATCGGTCCCGTCGGACAAGGATACGATTGCACGACGCTCGGAATGGTGCCCAGCCCGCTATAGGGATTGAACACGACTTTGATGTCATCCGTGTTGGCGTCGGGGCAAGCCAGTATGATGCTCAGTTCAAGCGAGTCCTCAATGGCATTGATGATGACATCAACACCGTCCCCGGGCCAGTCAATGCAGGTGACGAACTGTCCGCCAACGCCTCCATCAAACTGCCATCCACCCTGCGCCAACGCCGTCGAACCGGGCAGGATCCAGGCGCACGCCACCAGAGCGGCGACTGCCCACACAAAAAGAGTCGTGGACCTCATTTTGTGGCTCTCCTCGATATAGAAATGCTTCGTTCTTGTCAAAACCGGAAAGGCGGAACCGGGAGCGGAAACAGCACGCAGAGAACAAACTCCACCGCGCTGCTGGCGCCGGCCGCGTGAAAGACGACGGGATGACAGACAAAAATGGTCAGTTTCGCTCATGTCCACCTTGCGGTGTGTCCGTGATCACCTTACGCACGCAGCAAGACTTGGGGAGATACCACCGGCAGCCGGCCGGATGGGTCCGCCCAAGCCCTGCAATGTTCTAAACTTGCCTTATCCAATACTTTCCTGACCCTTGCAAACCTAAGTCTAAGAAACTTCTATACCACCGAAAAGTTCCCCAAATATACTCATTTCCAAATATCTTGTCAAGTAGAAAGTTGACTCCAAGCGACCCCTCCTGCCACAGCCCGAGGCGGAAAATCCTTGCCCGGCAAAGAAATCCAGCCTCCCCCGCCAATGCATGCTGTACAAACATTCACATATAACTGTTTATTGTTGTCTTCGATACCTATTGTTTTAGGGCTCTAACACTTTTGTCACCACCTGCACTACTCGCCAGAATCATGGTGCGCACGAGCTTGGCGGCAACCACTGACGAGATCTGGGTGGGATCGTGATGAGGGGACAGTTCCATGACATCCCACCCCACCCACCGGCAACCCGCCAGACCCACCAGCCAGTTCTGAAGAGTCCTGAAGTCCACCCCCCCGGGCTCCGGCGTTCCGGTCCCCGGGCACACCGACGGGTCAAGTACGTCCAGATCTACCGTTACATATAAGGAACGGCTGCCGACCCATTGTCGAATGCCGCTTGCCGACTGTTCCGGTGGCCCGTACCGTTCGCGAAATTCAGTCTTCTCAAATTCCTCGCGCGTTCCCGAGCGCTGACCCACCTGCAAAATATGTGACGGCGCCAACAGCTCGCTGACCCTCCGCATCACCGTCGTATGGCTGAGTTCGACCCCTAAGTACTGATTTCTCATGTCAAAATGGGCATCGAACTGGACGACCACCAAGTCCTCAAAGACCTCAGCCGCCGCCCGAACCAAGGGCAGGGTCAGCAAATGTTCACCCCCCAACGCCGCCGGCATTTGCCCAGCGGTCAGGACCTGGGTCGCCATCGCATGCGTCAGATTCAACGCAGTTGCGGTGTCACCCGGCGGCAACGGCAGGTCCCCCACGTCCGCGTACACTACGTCCTCCAAGTCCCGGCCGAGTACCGGACAGTAAGTCTCAAGAACGTCTGACACCGCGCGGATAGCCGCCGGTCCGAAGCGCGCTCCCGGACGGAAGGAGACCGTGCTGTCGAACGGGCATCCGAACAGCACCACCCGCGCGCCTTCCTCCTCGCTGCGGGCGCCGATGAAAGGCGTGGCTCTTAGAGTCGGGGGCAACGGCATGCTATGCGCGCGCTCCCTTTGCCATTACATTCCTTTTCCGCCCGCTCACCAGACAGTCAAGCCCCCGCATGGAAGGCCGGCACCGCAAAGGCTGCGCTCTGGTGAGCCGGGGTGTAATAGCGCGTGGTCTCGCAAATAAGGGCCTGCCGGTCAGCCGCCGCCGTGCACCGCGCATCCACCCCTTGGGTGGCGAGCAGAAAGCTCCACGAGCCCGTGGGGTAAGTGGGAACGGCGGCCACATAAGGCAACACCGTGGAAAAATATCGGCTGAGCCGCGCCGCACTGTCGCGAACCGAATCGGCATCCGCCCAAAGACTCTTGCACTGAGTAACGAACACGCCTCCCTCCCGCAACGCGTTGCGCGCGGACTGAAAGTAGGCATCTCCGAAAAGCGCCGCCCCGGGGCCCACCGGATCGGTGGAGTCCGAGAGCACCACATCGAACTCCCGCGGATGATCTGCCAGATACCGGGCGCCGTCCCCGACGACGATCTCCACCCGCGGATCGCCGAGCGCCGAGGCCAGTGAAGGCAGGTATTGGCGCGAAACGGCAATCACCTCTTCGTCAATTTCGGCGAGCACCACCCGCTTCACCGTCGGATGTTTGAGGACTTCCCGCACCGTACCGCCGTCGCCCCCCCCGACCACACAAACCTCTTGGGGCCGCGCGTGCGCCAGCAAAGCGGGATGAACCAGCATTTCGTGGTAGGCGCACTCGTCGCGCTCAGTAGTCATCACGCAGCCGTCGAGCACCAGCATCCGCCCGAACGGCACGGTATCCAGAATCAAAATGTCCTGATACTTGGACCGCGCGTGGTAGAGGACTTCCTTCACCCGCCACGCCGTCCGGATGTCTCCGAACGTCTCGGAGAACCAGAGTTCCATGCGGTCCCTATTCGCTCGCTTGCCCACAGGGCAAGCATCCTACGTCCAAAGAACAACGGCCGCGACCGCCGAGCCTACTTTCTGAACCACGCCGGAAGCGGAAACCGCCTTGACCTCAGCCAGCCGATAGCCGCGGATGGCGAAGGCCTCTTCGACTCTGCGGACCACCTCTTCGCGGCAAAGCTCTTCCGGGCCTTGCAAATGATGCTCCATAATGACGCCGGGCAAAGCCGGATCGGCAGGTACTCCGCAGGCCACCGCCGCCGCTACCATTGTGCCCGCAACCTCCGAAGTCTCATCGGCATAGGCGGTGGGAACGAGTGCTCCATAGGGCAGCGAGGCGGGCGGAATCTCTTGTGCGCCGGGAGGCAGAATCGAACTTATGCGCAAGAGATTGGTGTTGCCGATGCCCGCCTTGATGAGTGCATGATCGAAAGCGTTGAGCGGCGAGGAGCCTTCCGCATAACCCGCGACCATAAAATACTTGTCCGGCCGGGCAATGACCATCAGACCTCCACCGGCGCGTCCTGCGGCTTGTAACGCACCTGAACGCCGCCGGCCGGATTCAAAAGGCCTCGCTTCATCTCGAAAGCGCTGCACGAGTCCGCCCCGAGCCCCTCGCGCAGATGCTCGAAGGCCACGTCGGGATTGACGTCGTCCCCGCAGGTGAACAGATCCACCGCCGCATAGCCGTACTCGGGCCAGGTGTGGATCGTCAAGTGCGATTCGGCAATCACCACTACTCCCGACACACCGTGCGGATTGAAGAGGTGAAATGCCTCCTGAACAATGGTGGCGCCGCTGGCCTCCGCCGCAGCCCGCATAACTCGCCTGATCAGCGCCACATCGTTCAATGCGACGGGATTACAGCCGTAGTATTCGACTACGATCTGACGACCCAAAGCCTTCATTTCCACGTCTCCTTGCAAGGCGAAGGTGAAGGTCGCACTCCTCCCCGCTGCCACTCAGAACATGGGGGGAGTCGTAACCCAGAGAAACTCGACGGGCCGGCCACTGGTGTTTTCCAGGACATGCTCGCGCTCGCCGGAAAAGTAAAAACTCTCTCCTACGTGGGCGGTGTGTTTCTCAGCGCCGAACCGTAGGGTCAAAATTCCCTTCAAAATGAACCCGAAAGCCTCCCCGTGAAAGGGCTTGACCGGGTAGGTTTTCTGCCCCGGCAAAAGCTCCACCAAAGCCGCCTCCATTTTGCGGTTGGTGCCGCCGGGTATAAGAAGCTCCAGTCTTTCCGCTCCCGTCTCCTCCAGAGCGGTCCGTTCCTGAGTTCCGTAGACGACCTTCTCGACGGCCGTCTCACGGAAGAAATCGGAAACCGTGATGTTCAGCACGCGCAGAATCTCAATGAGATTGTCCAGCGAAATGCTGACTTGATCGCGTTCCAGTTGTGAGATAAACGACTTGGCTAAGTCCGCACGCTCCGCAAGCTCTTCCTGCGTGAGGTCGCTGGCCAACCGCAAGTTGCGAATCCGCTCACCAATCTTCACCAGTACGGGCTTAGTTAATGGAACTTTCTGTTCACTATCATAGGCGGGCAATATAGAAATTCTGCGGGGATTGTCAAGAAAATTCTGCACAAATTTTCTAATATATTATTTTTTATGCGTTCATTGACCTCTTTAAGTGAACGTCAGGTTCGCTTTGCTAAACCGCACAGGCCGCAAAGCGACTCCGAAGAGGGCTCAAATGAACCGAAACTCGGGCGGTAAGGCCACACAAACACAGCGAAACGGGGAGCAGTGAGGAAGAAAAGGCAGGATTATTAGAGACTTAGAACGTCAAAGTCAATCCGGTGCGTCTTCGCGCACCAAACCCAACCGGCGAGCATGAAAGAGAGGCATGCGAACGCGATAGCTCCATCCCGCCTCCGAATGCCTCTCTTCAAGGATTTCTGCAAAGCGGTGGAGTTCAGAAAGGAGGGCTCCGTCATGAGAAGGGATATCCAGCGTCAACTCGACCGTGTCTGCGCGCATGGCCTCTCGCATCTTCTCTTGGAGCCGGTCAAGGTTGGTGCTCTGGCGCGCGCTGACAAAGACGGCCTCGGGAAATTCGCGGCCGGCCCAGCGCAGGGGCACGTCGTCTTCGAGCGCGTCCGTCTTGTTGAACACTACGATGCGCGGCGTGCCCCTCACACCCATCTCGTCGAGGACGCGATCCACCTCCGCCATTTGCTCGCGAAACGACGGCGCGGCGATGTCCACCACATGAATAATGGAATGAGCCTCGCGGATTTCGGCAAGCGTGGAGCGAAAGCTGGCCACGAGGCCGGGCGGCAGCTTGCGGATGAAACCCACCGTGTCGGAGAGCAGCGCCCGGTACTGCGGCGAAAGCTTGACAATGCGGGTGGTCGAGTCGAGGGTGGCAAAAAGGAGGTTCTCCTCGTACACGCCGGCCCGGGTCAGCGCATTCATTAAGGTGGATTTGCCCACGTTCGTGTAGCCCGCCAGCGCAAAGCGGAACATCTGATCGCGGCCCGACCGCTGCGTGCTGCGGGTGCGCTCGATGTGCTGCAGGTCTTCCTCGAGGTGCTGGATGCGGGTGCGGATGAGGCGGCGGTCGGTCTCGATCTGGGTTTCGCCCGGCCCTCGCAATCCGATTCCCCCCTGCTGCCGTTCGAGGTGCGTCCAAGCCCTCGTAAGTCTTGTCAAAACATACTTAAGCTGGGCCAGCTCGACCTGCGTTTTGGCCTCGCGGCTGCGGGCGCGCCGGGCAAAGATGTCGAGGATCAAACCGGCCCGGTCAATCACCCTCACCTCCAGCGATTGTTCCAGATTGCGGACCTGAGCGGGGGTGAGATCTTCATCAAAGATAAGAAGTTCCGCTCGGGTCTCGCGGACAATTTCACAGAGCTCCGCAACTTTGCCCGTACCCACAAAATGAGCGGGGTTCTTCCGGGCAAGCTTCACCAATTCCCGGCCCACGATTTCCGCGCCGGCGGTTTGGGCCAGCATGTCGAGCTCATCGAGGTACTCGCGGGCCACGGATTCGGTCATGCCGCGCCAGTGGATTCCTACCAGCAGCGAACGCTCGCCGCCGCGAGACCTGTCATTTTGAGGTGTTTTTCTCAAGGGACACATGGGGTATTACTTGCGGCGGCAGGCGTCTTCGGTCTTCGCCTGCCCCGCTTCAACTTCTCCGAGCCGGGGACTAGCCAACACCCTCCGCGGTGTTGGTCCCTTCCGGCCGGAATCGGAGTTACACAGAGCCGCGGAAGATTCCGGCAGGGTCAGCGACCACTGCTCGGCGCACCTGTCGGTGTTTGCGCGCGGCGCGGGTCACAGACCCGCCCTACAGCTCGCGCTTGCTCTCTTCCCACAGGGCGTCCATTTCTTCAAGGCTCGAATCATGGAGGCTCTTGCCCTGACTCATGAGCCTCTCTTCTATGTAACCGAAACGGGCGATGAACTTCTCCACCGACTGCCGCAGCGCATCTTCGGGATTCGTGCCCAGCTTGCGGGCGAGGTTGACCATGCTGAAGAGGAGGTCGCCGAATTCGTGTTCGATGCCCGCGCCGTCGCCCTTAGCCACCTCGGCCTCTAATTCGGCCAACTCTTCGCGGACTTTCAGCCAGACAGGAGCCACATCGGGCCAATCGAAGCCGACTCCCGCCGCCTTTTCTTGAACGCGGAAAGCGCGATTCAGAGCCGGTTGATGCGGAGGCACACCTTCAAGCAGGCGCGGGCGGTGAGGCTCGTTCAGTTTGATCTGTTCCCACTGCCTTTCCACCTGACGCGGGCCGTCCACCTTCGCGTCGCCGAAAACGTGCGGATGGCGGCGAATGAGCTTCTCGTTGATTCCACGCAGCACATCCTCGATTGTGAACAGCTTCTCCTCGGAGGCAAGCTGACAGTGAAAGACGATGTGCAGGAGGAGGTCGCCTAATTCTTTTTTGAGTTCGCCGTGGGCTTCGCGGTCGAGGCTGTCGAGAACTTCGTACGTCTCTTCGAGCAGGTACGGGCGCAGGCTGCGGTGAGTTTGTTCGCGATCCCACGGGCAGCCGTCGGGCCCACGCAGCCGGCGCATGATGTCGAGCAGACGGGCGAATTCCGAAGATGATTCAGGGGGTGCATTGTTCACGGTATTACCAATTTCTGGAGTCAAAAAAGAAAATGAGAAGAGTCTTGTAGCGCCCAGCTTGCTGGGCTCTTCGTGCGATCAGATTCCGGGCACCCGGGGACGGATGCCTCGGCGAAGAAGATTTGTAGCGCCCAGCTTGCTGGGCTCTTCGTGCGATCACGGAAGATGACTCTCTCAGATTCCGGGCGCCCGGGGACGGGCGCCTCGGCAAAGAAGAGGCGAGACGGGCGCGGCGGCGGAAGCAGAAGCCCAGCAAGCTGGGCGCTACGGGAGCCCTCCGGTTTCATCCCTCATCCCTCCGCCCTCGACTCTCCCGCCCCCCTTTTGTCCCCCCGCAAGCAGGGGGAAATGTGAAGCGGCGCGCCCGCGGGGGGGGCACGCCGGCGAGTTCGCGGAGGCTGCGGAATTCAGAGGTAGCGGAGGAGAACTTCATAGCGCTCGCCCAGAGATTTTCCCTCTTCCATATTGAGGAAGAAATTGTAAAAGCGGTGCTCAGGCTCGCGGTCCAGAGAAATGCGAAGCGGGGCTTGGCTGGCGGCGACCAGAGCGGCGGTGTAGGGAGTGAAACGCGGCGTGAGGTCCACCACCGCACACCGAGGTCGCGCGAGAGCCACGTGCGGTAGCTCTCCGAGACGAGCACGGTGGCGGCGGAAGGATTGAGATGCTCTATTAATGACGGGAGGAACTTCAGCGCCACATCGAAATGGTCGAACTCGGGCGGCATGACGACCACAAGGTGGCGCGGCCGGAGACCCGCTGCCGGAATCGAGAACTGCCCGTCCGAGGTTCCATGATGCAAACTCCACCAGAATCCGCAGAGGCGGCGGCGCAGTTTTTCGCGCACGGTCATGGGGCCACTTCCGGAGCTTCTTCGCGGCGGATGATGCGCACGCGGCCCAAACGGTGAGCTTTCACTTCCTCGATGCGGAAGCGGTAGTTGTGGAATTCCACTTCGGTGGGACCTTCGGGCAAATCGCCTAATTCCGCCAAGAGGAAACCGCCCAAGGTCTCGAAGTCACCCTCGGTGGGGATGACGTTGTCCCCGAGGATTTGATTGATCGTTTCCACACCGAGGCGGGCATCGGCGACGACAGTTTTTTCATCGAGCCTTGTCCAGAGCGGTCCTTCGACATCGTGCTCATCGCGGATCTCGCCCACGATCTCCTCAATGACGTCTTCGAGCGTGACCAGCCCCGCCGTGCCGCCATACTCGTCCACGGCGATGGTCATGTGCAGCCGCTCATCCTGAAACTGCTTGAGGAGTTCGCTGATGAGCTTGCTCTCGGGAACGAAACTGGGTTTGCGGAGGACCGAACGGAGGCTGAAGCCCTCGTCAAGCGGATAGTGAAGCAGCAAGTCCTTGGTGTGCAGGATGCCGACGATGTTTTCTATGGTGCCGTCGAAGATGGGAATGCGGGTGTGCTGGCAGTCCTGAATGGTCTGGAGGAGCTTGGCGGCCGGGGTATTCACGCTGAGACAGACCATGTCCATGCGGGGAACCATGATCTCGCCGACGGTGGTGTCGCCGAATTCAAAGATGGAGTGAATGAGTTCCTTCTCATCTTTTTGCAGCGCGCCGTGCTCCTCCCCCACTTCGACCAGAGTCTTGATTTCTTCCTCGGATATCCACAGCCGCCGCCGCTCGACGCCCAGCGTGCGGGCCACGAAGTCGGTAAAGGGCAGGAGTATGCGGACAACGGGAGTAAGCAGCCAGTTCACCACCGTCAGAATGCGCGACACGCGCAAAGCCCAGCCGAGAGGATTGCGGATGGCCGCCAGCTTGGGCATGATGTCGCCGAGAACGACGATCATCATGGTGACCACCACCACCTGAGCGGCGAACGCAAACCAGGCAATTTGACCGGCATGCCGCATGAGGCGGCCGGTGATCATGGCCGCCAGCGTGGCCGCGATGATGTTCACGACGGTGTTGCCGGTGAGCAAGACCACTAACAGGCGGCGGGTGTCACGCAAGAGCCGCGAGAGGCGGACGGCGGGGGCATCCTTGCGCTCGGAGAGCTCGTCAATTTGGGAGCGGGTGATGGAGAAGAGGGCGGTCTCGGAAGACGAGAAGAAGGCCGAGAGAGCGATGAGCAGAACGAAGGCCACCAGACCCCAGAACACGGAGACTTCAACAATCATGGGCTGGGCCTCGCTGCGCGGAGAATCTGCTCTTCGAGTTGGTGCATGCGCTCGCGCCGGGCGGGTTTGTCGTCGTCGAGGCCCGATAGATGAAGCACACCATGCACGGCCAAGCGAGCGGTTTCGAGGTAGAGCGGCACGCGGTAGAAGGCCGCTTGCTGGCGGGCTTGATTCATACCGATGTAGATTTCTCCCTCCACAGGGCTGTGCGGGGATTCGGACAGGTCAAAACTGAGGACGTCGGTGGCGCCGCGAAGACCCATGAAGGTGCGGTGCAAGCGGGCCATTTCGCGGTCACTTGTCAGAATGAAGTGAATGAAGGCGATGGGGCGGCGGATGTGCCGCGAGGCTCGCCGCGCGCAGTCGAGCAGGAAGCGGCGGCGCACCCGTATGCCGGGCACAGTGGAAAAAACGGCGAACTGGGGCGCGCGCTCAGACTTGAGGCTGAGGCGGCGGCGCGGTTTCGGCAGCTTCCCCGTTCTGGCCGTTTTGCTCCTGCTGACGGGCATGGAAATCCTCATAAGCCCCGATGATGCGCGCCACCAACGGATGGCGGACCACGTCGTTCTCATCGAGATAGACAAAGCGCACGCCTTCAATATCGTGCAGAATCTCGCGGATGGAAACCAGGCCACTAACGGTGCGGGGCTGCAAATCAATCTGGGTAATGTCGCCGGTCACCACGGCCTTGGCATTCTCGCCGAGCCTCGTCAGGAACATCTTCATTTGCAGCATGGTCGTGTTCTGCGCTTCATCAAGAATGACGAAGGCATGATCCAGCGTGCGGCCGCGCATGAAGGCCAGCGGTGCCACTTCGATGGCGTTGCGGTCGAAGAACTTGCGCAGCCGGTCGGCGGGCACGAGCTTCATCAGCGCATCGTAGAGAGGGCGGAAATAGGGGTCCACTTTCTCGTTGATGTCGCCGGGCAGAAAGCCGAGGCTTTCGCCGGCTTCCACCACCGGCCGGGTCAGAACGATGCGGTCGTACTTCCCGGAAAGGAACTGCGACATGCCCACGAGTACCGCTAAGAAGGTCTTGCCGGTCCCGGCAGGGCCAATGCCGAAGGTGATGTCGTGGGCGAGGATGGCGCGGCAATAGGCGTCCTGCCCGTTGCTGCGCGGGCCGAAGGTCCGGTCGCCGGCGCGAAAGAAAAAGGAGCCTGCTGAGCGTTCCGGTTCCTCCACGCGGACTTCGGTTCCCGACAATCGCAGGATACCGTCAATATCGGCGGGGCTGAGAGAACCCTTGCGGCGGGTGCGGGCGATCATCTCCGAGATTACCTCCACGGCCTGATTGTTGTCGGCCTGAGCGCCACGGACGAGGATTTTCTCGCGGCGGGCGGTGACCCGCGAGGTCAGGAATCGCTGCAAGTAATGCAGGTTGGCATCGCCCGGACCGAGGAGCGGGCGAAGAATCCCTTCCTCAATCGGGATCTCGACGATCTCGGAAGCCTCCTCGGCGGGCGGGGGCGGTG
>JAPKYT010000060.1 GCA_026394155.1 bacterium
GACTACTCGCTCTCCGGCCCGGTGCCGTTCGCCGACCGGTTGCTGGGACCGCAGAAACTGAGCTTCTTTACCTCGGGCACGATGCGTCTCACCAATACCTACACGCCCTACTCGGTCCAGCGCGAGGCCAACAACTATCTCGGTTTGGGGTTCGATTTTCCCGAGCGGCAAAACAATGAGTTCTCCACCTTCTGGAAGCTCACCTACCGCATGGATCGGACCAAGAAGCTCAATTTGAGTTTCCAGCGCGATTTCTCGCAGTGGGACATCTACCCCAGCGGCGAGGCCTCCATTGACGGCGACTACGGCTGGCAGTACAAATACAATGTGGCCAACCGCCCCTACGCCCGCACCACCCGACAGGCCGTCAGCGTCGCCTTCTCGCACAACGTCAGCAAGCGGACCCTGTACGAGGTCAGCATCGGCAATTTCATCACCACCAGTCAGGTGAAGCCCCGCGGAAAGAACCCGGACCAGTTCACCTTGCGCGATAACGTGGAAGACGATAACCGTGCCGTCGTGGGCTCGGTGGATCAGGACAAGGACGGCTACCTCGACGGCTACGTGGACGCCAATCGCAACGGGCAGTACGACGGCGCCGGCGAAGGCTACGACGACGTCAACGGCAACGGCCAGTGGGACCGCGGCGAGGACTGGGTGGACCTCAACGGCAACGGCATCTATGACAAAGCCGAGCCGTGGGATGACTACGCCAATCCACAGGGCATCAACAATCTCGGAGTGTGGGACCCGTGGGACCCCTACACCGACCTCAACGGCAACGGCCGCTGGGACGGACCGGAACCTCAGCTTCCCGAACAGGATTGGAACCACAACGGCCAGTGGGACGGCGAGCGCTTCGTGGACGCCAACGGCAACAGTCGCTACGACGGCTGGGGCGAGGGCTACGACGACAAGAACCGCGACGGCCAAGTCAACCGCCGCGATCTTTACGACCGCAGGAACGAGTATCAGGGCGAGCCCTTTGTGGACGGGGACTACTGGTTCGATACCGGCGAACCTTTTCAGGACTCGCCGGATTCCAACGGCAACTACAACGGCGTGTGGGATCCGGGTGAACCCTTCTGGGACCTTCCCAGTTCCTACACGGGGCCCTTCACGCCGCGTTTCGCCGCCACCACCAACGGCGTGTATGACGGCCCCAACGGCTTTTTCGACGAGTATGAGCTGTTCACGTATCCGGCCGCCCTCGAATTCAGCATGGATCCGCTCTATCCGCTCTATCCGGTGCTCTACACGCTCGAAGACGTGCGCAACGGCATCCGCAATCCCCGGGAGTTTCTGTCGTGGGGCGTGGACGAGAACAATGTTCCCGAGTATCTCAAGTACCGGCCCGGCCAGTCCACGTGGACTAACGTCACGCTGGACGATCAGAGCGATCCCGTCTTCAACGTTCCCGACTACACTTGGGAAAAGGGCAAGGAATCATTCAACGACTATAACGGTAACGGACTGCGCGACGCCCTCCCCGACAATTTCCTCAATCCCGGCCAGTGGGACGCCACTGCTTTCTGGATGGACCGGCGGGCCGAGGAGTGGTCGGCCAAGTTCAACCTGACCAGTCAGGTCAACAAGTTCCACGAGGTCAAGACCGGCTGTGAACTCAAGTACCGGCAGCTGAGCATGAACTCCATCGAGCAGCCGGATCAGCTCTACAGCAACACCGACGTCCCGCTGCCGGCGGGATCACCCTATTACGGCATCGGAGCCGTGCGCGATTTCTACAAGCACGAACCCTGGGAGGGATCGGCGTACTTCCAAGACAAGATGGAGTTCGAAGGGATGATCGTCCGCGCCGGTCTGCGCACCGACTTTGTCATCCAGCCCAACGCTCTGCTTGCAGAGACCCAGCAGCAACTGGATGTCAAGCAGCCCGGCGCGCTGCTCGCCAAGCGCGGCCAGTTCGCCTTGGCCCCGCGTCTCGGCATCAGCCATCCCGTCTCCACCAGGTCCAAACTCTATTTCAACTACGGGCACTACTATCAGACGCCCTCTTTCCAGTACTACTATCGCAGCGCGACCTCGAATCTCGCGCCCAACACGCTGGTGGGGAACCCCAATCTCGAATACGAAAAGACCGTCTCCTACGAAGTGGGCGTGAACACCGAGTTCACCGAAGACTGGGTGGCGGACGTGGCGGGCTATTACCGCGACGTGTACAACCAGATCGGCACGGTCGAGCAGCGCATCGGCCCGCTCACCCTCAACCGCTACTTCAATCTCGGTTACGCCCGCGCCCGCGGCTTCGAGTTCTCCATCGAAAAGAAGCCCTCCAACATGTGGGCGCTCACCGTCAACTATGACTTCTCTTTCGCCTACGGCAAGGAATCGGCGGCTTCCGAGGGCCTTCAGCAACGCTCGCTGAACGTGCCCGAGAACCGCGACGAGCATCCGCTGCTCTGGGATCAGACCCATACCGTGAGCACATACCTTACTCTTCAGGTCAGCGAGCGCGATCATCCGCGGCCCTTCGGCGTCCGCATTCCCAATGACTGGTACTCCACCGTCGAGTTCACCTACGGCTCCGGTTTTCCCTACACTCCTTCCAGCTACACCGAGAACAAGCTGGACAACTTAATTCTGGCCAACTCGGCGCGCTTACCCAACACCGTCAACATTGACTTCAAGGTCGACAAGTTCTGGAAGCTCACCAAGCGGCTCAAACTCACCACCGGTGTGGAGATCTACAACTTACTGAACCGCCTCAACGTGCGCTCTCTAAGTAACTACGGCCAGACGGGTAATACCTATGATGCGTCGCACGAGAACAACCAGAGCGCCCGCTACGACGCCAACATGGGCAAGGACTACGACCACAATCCGCGGAACTATGGCTCGCCGCGTCAGATACTTCTGCACGTGCGTCTCTCCATCTGACCGCAACCGTCGAACCACGACCAACGCACCGGTGAATGTGCTTATGAAGTCTTTTCAACTTTTCGGAATCGGGACCATCCTCGCTCTGGCGGCTTGTCTGGCCGGGTGCACCAATCCCAAGCCCAATCCCGTTCAGCCCGTGCCCAAGTTCCGCGACGGCATTGCTCTCGACACCAACGCCACCCTGATCGTTCCCGCCGACAAGCCCTATCTGGTGTCGCATCACTGGACCGTTCCGGCCGGTCGAACGGTGACCATTCTCCCCGGCGCGGAGATCATGTTCGACAGCTTGTGGTGGGTGGACGTGCAGGGCCGCATCGAAGCGGTAGGCACGGCGGAAGACCCCATCATCTTCACCACCGCCTACCTCGTGCCCCAACTCGGGCAATGGCGCGGGTTCAAACTGCGGCACAGCCCCGACGGCGAGTCGCACTTTGAACACTGCATCTTCAGCTACGGCGCTTACTACGATACCGACACGCTGAAGATGGATCCGGTCGAGGGCGCGCCGATCGTGGAATCGCTCCACTTCCGCGGCATGCTCTGCGCGCGCAATTCCAGCCCGGTCATCGAGCGCTGTGTCGTGATCTCCAACCAGAACAACGCGGTGTCCTTGTCCGGCCCGAACTGCGCCCCGCGCGTCCGCTACAACATCCTGACCGACAACGACGCCTCGGCGGTGCGCGCCGATACGCTGGTGCCCATCGCCGATTTCGTGGGCCAGCCCGGCAAGCCCGACGTCTCCTACAACTGTGTGGCCGATAACAGCTCGGCGCTTTTCGTCTACGGCTTCGACTCGACGCGCTTCGGCCGCCGGCTCAAGATCAACGCCAACCGCGACAGCGTGGACTTTTTCTACAATCTGGACCTGGGCCCGATGATGAGAAATCCGGTCAGTCGCGACTTCACTCTGGAGTCGTGCTCTCCGTGTGTGGATGCCGGCCCGGTGGGCGTGGATCTGGATTTCGACGACACCCGCGCCGACATGGGCAGCAATCCCTACGTGCAGGTGGCCGGTGAACTCCGCGGTTTGCTCGAAGAGGACACGTTGCGCGCGGCCATAGCCTATCGCATGTCCTGCCACTGCAAGGTGGACAGCGGTCGCACCCTCTATATCGAGCCGGGCACGCACATCGAGGCCATCGGTTTGTACACCATCACCGTGGTCGGCCGCGTCATCATGGCCGGCTCCGAAGGCGCGCGCATCCGCTTCGAATCGGTTCCGCCCGCCGACCAATGGGGCGGCATCGAAATCACCAACCTCGACACGCTGGGCGAGCCCTCGCGGCTGGAGTATGTGGACCTCGTCAACTACCGGCGGCTCACCGTGGCCAAGGCGGGCACGCGCTTCGATTATTGTCTCTTCGAAAACGGCTTCCTTTACGGGATGCGCGTGGCCACCTACGGCACCGAGGAAAGCGACACCGTCTCGTTGCAGTCGTGCAGCTTCCGCTCGTGCGGCGAGAACGCGCTGGTGGCGGACACGTCGGCCGTCACCGTGCGCAACACGATGGTCTTGAATTCGCGGGGGCGCGGCATCACTCTGCGCAGCCCCGGCGCGGCCGCCGTAACCAACTGCCTCATTTACGGCAACAGTTCCAGCGGTCTGGTCCTCGAGAACTCCGCCAGTCCGCCGGTGATCAACAACACCATTGGCCGGAACGGCTACTACGGGATTCAACTGGTCAACAACTGCAATCCCGCCATGCTCAACAACATTATTGTATCCAACCAGCGCTACGGAGTGTTCGCCCAGCTCATGTCGGCGCCGACTCTCCAGTACAATGATGTGTGGGGGCACAGTATGGCGACCGACACCGGCACGACCAACACGGATTACGTGCCCGCCTCACTGGCGCGCTCGAATTCCATCAGCGACGATCCGCTTTTCCGCGCATCCGATGATTGGCAGCTCGCCGCCGCGTCTCCCTGCGTGAACGCCGGCGATCCGAGCCTCGAGTTCAACGATCCTGACGGTTCCCGCAACGATCTGGGAGCCTACGGCGGTCCGGCCGCGTCGCGGGGCGTTGGAGCCGTGCGTCTGCGCGGCCCGGTCGCCTATCGGCTGGCTTCAAGGTGAATCTACCCTCGAATACCGGGAGTGCGCGCCGTTGCGCCGCGTCCCCTCTGGAGGCTTGACATCTATGCACAGGTTCTCGGCAAAAGTCGTTGTGACGCTTGCCGCCACGTTGGCCGTGGCGTGGCCGGCTGCGGCCGGCTTGGGCCCCTTGGATCCGTCGCGGGTGCGCGGTCCGGTGCGCCCCAGCTTCGCCAACCCCAACTCGATGAACCGGGTCCACAACGCCGGCAAGATGGCCATGAATTTCACCAACCACGGCTATTTCGGCAACAGCGGCCCGCAGCAGGACGACCGCCTCTTTGATCCGTGCCCTCCCGGAGACTGGGCGCCGCAGTGTGAGTTCCCCAAAGGCAGCGGACAGCAGTATCTCTTTCAGGCCGGCCTCTGGATCGGCGCCCTCATCGTGGAAGAAGGGTACGAGACCAAGCGGGTCAGCGTCGGCACCGACGGCTGGTTGAACCCGGCCATCAACGAGTTCTGGCCGGGGGAAAGCGCCAGCGACGGCATCATTGAACGTTCCACCCGTCCCGGACTCACCAACTGCCTCGGCGAGTATGTCACCAGTCCCGACGCCGTGTCCGATCAGGATTTCCTCTGTGTCTACACCGACACCCTGAAGGACGAACCGTTCGTGCAGCGCGATCCGATAGACGGTCTGCACCGCCCGCTCGGCATCAAAGTCAAGCAGACTTCCTACGCCTTCAGTCAGGCCTTCGCCGAAGACTTCATTCTCATTGACTACGAAATCCAGAACATCGCCGCCAACTATCTCCGCAACTTGTACGTCGGTCTCTACGTGGATGCGGACTGCGGGCCTACCGGCTATTTCGAGGAACACACCGACGACATCTGCGGCTTCCTCGAAAACTACTGGGAGACCAACGCGCAGGGTGACTCGTTCAAGGTGCCCATTGACGTGGCGTGGATCGCCGACAACGACGGTCGCCATCCCAATCAGTCCAGCGGCCCACCCAACGTCATTCCCAACGTGGCCGGCACCCGCGTCATCCGCGGCCCCAACCCCCGTCTCCGCACCTCCTTCAATTGGTGGATCTCCAACCAGGATGTGGCGCTCGACTATGGCCCCTCGTGGGAGGACTACTGCTCGCGCGACAGCATGGGCATGGGGTGGACCCAGCTCTTCGGCACACCCATGGGCGACGAGCACAAGTATCAGGTGCTCTCTAACGGCGAGTTCGACTTCTGGCAGATCATGGTCAACCGCATGGATCAGGTGGCCCCGCAACCGGTTTACCGGGGTGTCACCGACACCATCATCGGCTACAAGAACTGGTGCACCAGCGATCCCTCGCCCAGTGCGGCGGACATCGCCGACGGCTACGACACCCGCTACCTGCTGTCGTGGGGTCCCCTGGGCATTCGCGACTATCAGGATGCCAGCGGCCGCTGGATCTACCGGCTCAATCCCGGCGAAAAATTCAACATGACCATCGCCTACGTCTGCGCCGAGAATTTCCACGATGCCACCCACCCGCAGCCGTCTAACACCAACATTGACTCCAGCCTTTTCAACTTCAACGATCTGAGGGAGAACGGCCGCTGGGCCAAAGACGTCTACGACAACCGCATGTTCGATACGCCGCAGTATGACTGGGGCAACGATCACGATCCGGCCACGATGGACGAGGACAGCTCGCAGGGCGACGGCACGCTCGACACCGGCGACGGCTGGTACGGCGAAGACGTGGGCAGCGACGGCCTGTTCGCCGAGCTGCCCGCCGGCGTGAACGCCGTGCCGGTGTACTATTTCCGAGGCACACCTTTCGAGGTCTTCGCCGGCTTGTACACGGGCCCCGATGCCGACGGCACCGAGCGCAACGGCAAGATTGACCGCATCAGCAATCCCAATATGCCGTGGGCCCACAGCGAGGATGAGATTATCAACGACATCCTCGTTTACTACCATCCCAAGCTCGGCTACTGGGACATGGGCTGGATGGCCAACAACGGCAAACTCGACATGGGCGACGGTTTACCCGATTTCACGGGTCCGCCCCCGCCGCCGATTCCCGCCCTGCTGCACTGCATACCCAATACCTACAACTCGGCGGCGCACGCCGGAGGTCAGGTGCGCGGCGGCTGCTACATCGGCGGTCTGGGCTATGAGCTGCTGGACGATGAGGTGATTCTGCGCTGGTCGAAGAAGGCTTCGGAGGACACGACATACCGCGATCCTTTCTCGCGCGTGCAGGACTTCGAAGGTTACCGCGTCCACGCCAGCAATTTCAACCAAGATCAGGATTTCGAACTCAAGCTGGAACTCGACAAGATTGACTACGCCTACTACTCGCCCAACGACTCGCTGATGACGATTCCGGTGGAAACCACCCGTCCGGATATGATGCCTCAAGACACGACCATCAACGGCGTGCGGGGCACTCTGAAAGCGGTGGGCAACAACACCGGCTTCGGGGCCATTTTCCTGAACGACTCGACCTACGAGTTTCGCGTTAAGGCCCACAAGCTGGCGCCGCGCTTCTATTCGGTCACCGCCTTCGACTTCGGTGATCCGCGCTCCGGCTTGGGACCGCTCTCCACGCGGCCCACCGCCAACGCCGTGCTGCTGGCTCCCGCCGGCACGCCCACCGAGCCGGTGCGCGTCGTTCCCAATCCCTATCGCGCTTACGCGGACTACACCCACCGCTACGGCGATCCCGAGAAGGGCCTCAGTTGGGAGAACATGAACGACGGCACCCGCGAGTTTTACGCACAGCAGGATCGCCGCATCGAGTTCATCAACCTGCCGGACAAGTGCCTGATCCGCATCTTTACCGTGGCCGGCGATCTGGTGCAAATCCTCCCCCACAACATGCCCGGCGACCGCAGCCAGTGGGCCAGTGTTTCGTCCGAACGCTGGGACCTCAATTCCCGCAACCGGCAGCAGGTGACGTCCGGCATCTATCTTTTCTCGGTCGAGGACCACACCGAAGGCAGCGGTCTCAAGCTCGAGACCGGCAAGTTCGTCATCATTCGTTAGCCATCAGTGGCTCTCCATAGACGGAAGGATCCTCTCATGAAGCGATGGCCGCTTACCGTTTTGCTGGCCGCACTTCTCCTGCTGCCGCAGATCGGCTGGGGGCAGGCCAAGGTGGGAACCGCCGGCGTGCAGTTCCTCAAGATCAGCCCCAGTTGCCGCGCCGTGGGCATGGCCGAAGCCTATGTGGCGGTCGCCAACGACGCCAGCGCAATCTTCCACAATCCGGGAGCACTTGCCCGGCTGCAACAGCCGGAAGCCATGATCTGCTACATTGATTACGCCGCCGGCTTGCAGTACGGTTTCCTCGGCGTCGTGCATCCCATGACCAAATGGAACGGCGCGTGGGCGGCCTCGGTAATCTATCTGACCACCGACGACATGGACGAAACCACTCCCGAGCGCCCCAACGGAACCGGCCGCACCTTCAGCGCCGGTGATGTGGCCGCCGGTCTCAGCTACAGCCAAAAACTGACCGACAAATTCTCGGTCGGCGGCACCGTCAAGTTCATCAACGAAACTCTGGCCGACAAGTCCGCCAGCGGCTGGTCGGCCGACGTCGGCACTTACTACAACACCGGCTGGCGCAGCTTGCGCATCGCCATGCTCGTGTCCAATTTCGGACCCGACATGAATTTCGTGGACGGGCCCTTTCCCATGCCCATGAACTTCACCTTCGGCATGTCCGCCTACCTCATCAACACCCGCAACCGCCAGTTCTGGAACGGCTCCGACTCGGTGGGCAGCCACACGCTGCTCGCCGCCATGGCGTGGTCTCATCCCAGCGACAACCTCGAAACCTACAATTTCGGTCTGGAGTACGGCTATCAGGACCGGGCCTTCATCCGCTTCGGCAAGAAGATCAACGGCCTTCATCGCTGGAATTGGGAAGATTATCAGCGAAAGATTCAGGCCGGCGAGGACGCGGAAAGCCGCGATCCGTTCATCGAGTATCCGCTCTTCAGCGAGACCGGCAAGTTCTTCCAGAACGGAGCCACCATCGGCGCGGGCGTCAAGCTGCCCGGCATCGGCCTGACCATTGATTACGCCTTCACCGGCATCGCCTATCTGGACAACATCCACCGCTTCTCGCTGGGTTACAAGTTCCCCAAGCTGCTGTTCTGATGCCCGCCGTCTGCCGCGCATCCGAACCGCCGCGCCGACGCGGGCACGGCCTGCAAACGGAGACCAACATGCGATATCACACGAGAATTCTTCCGGCCGTCTTCGCAACGCTGGCCCTGATGGGCGTCTATTGGGGATGCGACCGCTTGAGTGGAGATCCGGATCCCAACCAGCTGCCTGAGGTCCACTTCATCAACGTGCCGCTCGACAGCACCACCTTCAACTTCGCTCCGGTGGTCCACTGGACGGGGCACGATCCCGACGGCATGGTCGTGGCCTATCAGTACCATGACGATTCCACGCAGGCGGCGGTGGATGCCTACGAGGCCGACGACGACGCTCTCCGCGCTTACATCGCGGGGCTGCCCGACTCCGCTTGGATCAGCACCTATCAGACCTCGGACACCATCTACTTGAGGCGCGGCGAAGATGACAGCATCACCCAGCACGTCTTCATGGTGCGCTGCGTAGATGATCTCGGCGGAATCTCGCCGGTGAAGGTGCGCATCTTCTTCCGCACCAACAATGCTCCCTACGCCCCCAAGGTCAAATGGCTGCTGGACGCCACGCTGCTGGACTCGGTGCGGGACTATCAAGTCGAGTATGTGGTTCCCGATACCCTCTTCTGGGGCGACTCCACCACCCTCACCTACCCCGGCATCGGTTTCCTCTGGCAGGGCACCGATCCCGACAGCCGCGAACTCAACATCATCCCCCTGACCTTCAGTTGGGCGATCGTGTGCGACCGCGAAGGCGGCGGCGTAGACACCATGCCTCATCCGGTCTACAATGACAGCAGCCGGGTCTCCGGCTTCGCTTCCGGCTGGAGTCCGTGGAGTTCTGACGCACAAGTCACCTTCGGCGCATGGTTCGCTGACTCTCAGTGGTGTCTGACCAATCTGGGACATTACTTCGATCTTGATGGCCAATACCGCTTCCTTGTGCGCTCGCGCGACGACGGCCTCACCGAGGCCGACACGATGGCCGTGGCCCGCTTCACCGCCATTCGCCCGCTTTTCGACCGCCAGCTCCTTATCGTGGACTGGACGCGCAACATTGTGTCGGCCGGAGACCGTGCACTCGTGGGCCTGGGCGGGCGGTACAAAAGCCAGATTCGCGCCTTCTACGATCAGGTTCTGCCGGAGGCCTTTGACTTGGCCGAACTGTATCGCCAGTTCTTCTACCCGGCCTACATGCCTGAACCGATCCCCTTCGATACCGCATGGTTCGACGACACGGATCTGAACATGCGCCGCC
This sequence comes from bacterium, assembly GCA_026394155.1. Lineage (GTDB taxonomy): Bacteria > Electryoneota > RPQS01 > RPQS01 > RPQS01 > RPQS01. Next base: position 10,356 of record JAPKYT010000060.1, read on the forward strand.
GCACGCCCTACGACTATGTTCGTCACTTCAAATGGGTGTGGATTATCTATGACAATCCCGTCTATCCGGCCATGCCTGATGCAGTCGGCCTCACGTATCCGCGCCTCAAAGTGTTCATGAACTATATGGACGTGGGCGGGCAGTTAATGATGTCGGGCCGGCACATCTTCGACGGCTGCTTCAGTCTGAACACGGCCGGTGCCCTCAATCCCAGCCCGCTCAATGTAGCTGACAACTTCTTCCGCGATTACTGCGGCTTGTCCACCATCTATCCGGCGCCGGCGGGAACCCAAGGCACCACCGTCGGCGATTTTGCCGGGGCCGGCACCAATGACCAGTTCCTCGATTCTCTGGTCGTGGACACGGCGCTGGTGCGGCAACTTGGCTGGGGCAGCCGCCGCTACACCTACCTCCCGGAAATTGACTACTTCGGCCGCTCCACGGGCCGCTCCGGCTACGACTACGCGACCACCATCTACAACTACGAATCCAGCACCGCTTTCGCCGAGTACGACGTCACCAACGCGGATCTGCAGGTCTGGTCCTCCACGCCCTCGCAGGCTACCCTCCGGCCGCTGCAGGATAGCAAACCCATTCTGAGAGTCAGCCGCGTGTACAACCGGACCCGGCAGGTCAGCGGCGAAGTCATCCGCTGGTGGCAACCGACACTGAATCAATGGCGCATCCTCGTGTCCACGCCCGCTTCCGCCGGCGCGTGGGTCAATGCCGACGTGCTCGAAGTGGACTACACATACATTCCCATCGAGGTGAGCCACGAAGAGCCCGTGTCCACCAACTTCAGCCGCATCGAAGGCGTCATCACCGTGGACTTCACCAACGGCAGTTACGTTTTTCAGGCACATACGCGCTTTCGCGCGGTGCTGCTCACCTTCCCGCTATCCTTCATCAAGAACGACTACACCATGCCCGTGTTTCCGCTTCCCGGCCAGTACAGCCCGGTGGCGAAATTCCTGGCTTCCGAGATTCTCTTCTTCAACACCCCACCCTTCATTGACTATGGCCGCGGTCAGGGCGGCGCGCTCCCCTGAGCCACGGGCATTCAAGAGCCCAACCCGCGAGGGCTGCAAGGCGTTCGGCCGGGCAGCCCTCGCCGTATGAGGAGTGGACATGTGGCCACTGTCCCGGCGAGCCGGCGGACTTTGGGCGGCAGCGCTGATCGTTCTGGCCCTCGTGCTGCCGCCGCGCGGTGCATGGACCATTGACGACGGCGTGAAGCGCATCGCCGCCGAAATCGCCGCCGGCTCGTGGTACGAGTTCCTCGGCGACGGCGCCGTGCGCGCGCGATTGGCGGAGCCCGAGGCTTTTCCGCCGCTGTATCCGCCCTTTGCCCAGAGGCAGCCCGGCGGCTTCGCGCTCGGCTTTTCTCCGTGGTCGCGGGCGGTGGCCGCTTCGACTCTCGCCGGCGGTGAAATCGTCTATCGGCTGCTCCCGGCGCTGGCGGCGATTCTCTTCTGGATCGTGCTGAAGAACGCGGGCATTCCCTTTGCCTTTCTACTGCTGCCGCTCACGTTCTATGCTCTGGTGCCGTGGGAGCACACCCTGAGTTGGCTGCTCGCTTGGCCGGCCGTGTGGTGCGTGACTCAGTGGCGCGACCGGCGGTCAGGTCTCTTCGCGTCCGGTCTGCTGCTCGCCCTTGCCATCGCTCTCCGTCTGGAAACGGCGGTCTTGGCGGTTGTGCTCGCCGCCTATCTAACCGTGCGTGTGCTGCGCAGGCAAACCGCCCCGGCCGCCGCGGCCGCACTCGTGCTGGGTGTCGGCCTCGCTCTGGGTGCGCTGGTGCTTTGGCACGCTCTCACCTCATCACAGAGCGTATGGCTGCAACTCCATCTGAATCTTCTCGGGCATCGCCCGCCCGGAGTCTGGCATTGGCTCGCCGCGCGCGGAGCCGCCGCCTATGGTCTGCTCCTGCGCATGGACGGCAACATCGGGATGTCCCTGCTGCTCATTGCCGTCCTGCTAACCGGTGTCCTGCTCTTGCATCGCGGTGAAAACAGAAAAGCCCCGCTCTGGTGGAGCGCGGGCCTTGTCTTGGCGGTTCTAACTGTCGCTTTTCAGACTTACCGCATCTGGTCATCTCCGCTGCCGCCGCTGGCGCTGCTCACGGCTAATTCACTCATCGCCGCCTGCCCGTGGGTGTTCGCCCTTCTGTTTCCTCCATTCCGAGGTCGCACGGCCTTGCTGCTCGCCGCCATAGCGGTCGTTCTCGTCGTCATTGTTTCACCGGTGTGGGAGGGTGTGCACTGGGGCCCGCGTCTGCTGCTCTTCGCCTTGCCGCTTCTGCTGGTGGATCTCCGCCAAACGGAGCGGTACAAGACGCGCCTCTTCATCGTACTGATCGCGCTCACTCTCGTTCCCACCGTCAGTTCGGCGGTGACGGTCTATGCCCGGGCCCGCGAGACCTCCGAGCGCGCGCGTCTGATCGAACCGCATCTTGGAACGCCGGTGGTTTGCACCACCATGTCGCTCTGCGCCGATCTGGCTCCGCTCTGACCGCATCGTGAGTTCTTCACCGCCGCCGATCCGCGCGAATTGCGCCGGCTCCTGATCGAGCTTCGCTTTGCCGGCATAGACACCGTGTGGCTGCATCTGGACGCGCACGACGATCTCTATCCCCGCTCTTTCCCCGGCGGCAAACCCGTGGCCGTGCATCGCCTGACGGTCACGCAGACCCGCTCTCTCTATCGCACCTTCTGGCGCACCTACGAGCTGGTGATGAATCGCGGCGATTCGCTCTGGGCCGGCGTTCTGGAAAATGAAGCGGGCCGGCTCCTCTACGATCACCGGCCCGAAGCCGCGCTCCGTCTGCAAAGCGAGGCCATCAAACTGGCCCCTGACTCCGCCGCAAGTCACGGCAATCTGGCTCTTATTTATGCCGCCTTGGGGCAGACCGTGCAGGCGCGCGAGGAAGCGATGCGGGCCCTCACTCTTGATGCTTCGCTGGAGGAGCCGCGCCGCCTTCTGGAGCAGTTGCAGTCCCCCGCAGAAGTCGCTCCCTGAGTTGCAGCGCCGCTCCCAAGCGCGGATCATAAGTAAGCGCACGCTCAAGCTGGGAAAGCGCCTGTGAAGTCGCACCGAGCCTCCCGTAGGCCACCGCCAGATTGTAGTGAGCGGCTGCGCTCGGCTCCAGATTAAGGCACGCGCCCAGATGCTGCACTGCCAGCGAATCCTGACCTTGCTTCAAGGCTCTCACTCCCAAGCGGAAATATGCACCTGCCAGATTGTGCCTTGGATCCGGCGCCCACGGCTGCAACGCCAGCGCGCGGTGGTAGGCTTCGATGGCGCGCAACGTGTCGCCGCGCCATTCGTAAACGGCCCCAAGGTTGTTCCACACATCGGGGTTGAAGGGATCGCGGCTGCGCGCCGCCTCGTACCATACGAGGGCGCCGGTCGTGTCGCCTTGACGCAGGGCGATGACGCCGAGATTGATTTGCGAGCGGGCCACCGCCTGACTGTCGCGAATCGCATCTTCAAAGCAGACTCGCGCTGAATCCAGGTCGTTCAGCTTCAAATAGGCGTTGCCCTCCATGTACCGCGCCCAGCCCACGGGTGCTTCCGCAAGATGCCACGGATTCATGTAAGCAATGGCCGCGCCTCCGACCAGCAGCAGCAGCGGCCGCAGCACGTGCAGCGAAGGGCGGCTGCGCAGCGTTTCCACCATCCACCACAGGCCGCCGGCCGCTAACAGGGAAAAGCACGGCACGGACGGCATGCGAAAGCGGCTGGTGACAAAAAAGAGCGCTACGCTCAACGCGTAAAGCGCAATCAGACCGGCCGTGATCCGCGCCCAAGCCTGCCGTCGCGCGACCCAGAAGCCCAACAGACCCAGAGGCACCAGCACACCGAAATTCAGCACTTGCAGGGGAGGCAGCCACGGCGAGACCGCCGAAAAGTACCCGATGTGCTTATTATTCGATATTTCGAACCGATTGAAATACAGCGCGGTTTTGCGTATCATAAACCGGACGGCCAGCCCCGGATGTCGCGAGAGGAAGCTCCAGCCCTTGGCGTAGTAGAAGCGGGAAAGTTCTCCCGGTCCCGCTGGCCGGCCCAATTCCCGCTCCGCCTCGGCCTTCGCGTCCTCCAGGGTCCACGTGTTCCCGTAGCCGGGCAGAACCGATAGAATCCCCGTGGACTCCGGGTTGTTGCCGATCCAGAAATTCACGCCGCCTTGCGAGGCGATGAGCACCAACTCGCCGCTTTCAACGTAGTTCACCGCCGTCACCGGCAGAATCGGGGCGAAGGCCGAGGCCAGCCACACCGCCCCCGCGGTCAACGCGCGGCGCCCGGAAATGGCGCGGGTGCTGAAATAAACGGCCGCCAACGCCACCGGAAACACGAACAGGAAGTTGGGCCGCACCAGCGCCGCCACTCCCCACGCCAGTCCGCACACCATCACCGCGGGCAGGCCGTGGTCGCGCGTGAGGCGCAACGTCGCCCATAAGCCGAGAATCGCTGCCAGCATCTCGGCGCTGGTCGAGAGAATCTCCCCGGCAAAGTAGATGGCCGTGCCGTTCACGGCCAAGAGTAGTGCGGCAATGACGCCCGCGGCAGGTGCAACATAAGCGCGGCCGACTCGCCAAACCGCCCACACCGCCGCGCCCTGCAAAGCTGCGTTGAGCACTCGCGCGGCCATGAGGTCGCGGCCGAAAACGGCATACACAGCGGCGAGCAAAGCTGGATACGCAGGGGCGCGGAAGAATGGGAACTGTCCCCAGTTGCCCATCAGGATATTCTGCGCGGCCTGATCGTACCAGCCGGGGTCCACGGCCGGAGCCCAGAACGTCGGATTGGCCCGGCTGTTCCAGATGTGCGCCAGCCGCAACAGGACAGCAAGCCCTACGAGGACATAGGGCCAGCCTCGCCAGTCCGCCCAGTGCGCGCGCGCGTTATCCAGTGCTGAATTCGGCATTTTGCTTCGATCCGACGGCCTTTCGCCTTTGGAATATACACAACCGGCCTGCCAAACGCCACCCTCTCGCCGACTGGAACATAGCCTTTTCGTGACTGCGGAGAATTGTATGACCATGCACCTTAGAACCCTCATCGCTTTGACTGCCGCCGGGCTTGCTTTCGCCTTTGCGGCCGTGCCTCCGGCCGGGGCCGCCGAACATTCCCCCGCCTTGGACGAGATCGTCGCCGCCGCCGGAGAGCGGCAAACCGTCCCCGTCATCCTCTTTCTGGACGGACGGCTGACCATGGATGACGTCTATCCGGTCGCCCGCAGCCTTCCCATGACCAAGCGGCGGGCCTATGTGGTGGCAACCCTTAAGGCGCGTTTTCAGGATATGGGCGCGCGCGTTATGGCCCGTCTCGAAGCCGCCCGCAAGACCGGCGAGGTCTCGCTGCTCCGTCCCTTGTGGGTGATGAACGCCGTGCGCGTGAACCTAACTCCCGGGCTGCTCAAGGAGGTGGAAGACAGCTTTCCCGAAATCATTTACATCGGCGCCGATCCCTTGCGCAGCAATACGTTGGACGAGATCGGGTGGGGCGTGCAGGACATGCAGGCGCCGCGCGTGTGGAGCAATTTCGGAGCAAACGGCAGCGGCGTCATCGTCGGTCACCGCGACAGCGGCGTGGACTACACCCATCCCGGCTTTGCCGGCCATCTATGGATCAATCCCGGCGAGGACCTCAATCACAACGGAACCCCCGACCCCGAAGAGCAAAATGGTATGGACGACGACGGCAACGGCTATACCGACGACTTCTACGGCTGGGATTTCGACAATGACCGCTCCGACGTGTACGATTACAACTCGCATGACACGAGAACGGCGTCCGTGATCAGCGCCGGTTTCTCGCCGTGTGATACCGTTTCCGTTGCGCCGGGCGCGAAGCTCATGGTGCTTGCCGGTTACCGGACTCAGGGCGCGGTGTGGGAAGGCAGCCAGTACGCCATCGAAATGGGCGCGCAGGTAATCTCAGCCAGCGTCAGCTTCAAGCATTCCGATTGCAACGACACCGGCGTGCGCGAGTGCCCCGACTACGTGGGGCATCGCATCGTCAGCGAAATGGAATTGGCCGCCGGTCTCTTGCATGCCAATTCCACCGGCAACTACGGCTATGTCAATCCTGTGCCGTTCTCGGCTGCCGCACCTTCCAACTGTCCGCCGCCGGTGCCCTTGAGTCAGCCTCAGCAAGGCGGAGTGAGTTCCATCATTGCCGTCGCCGCCTACAACATCGGCGGCAGCTGGGAAACCTACTCCGGTCACGGCCCCAGCGCGTGGTCGCGTCTGGACATCTGCGTTCATGCGCGCATGCCCTTCTGCGGTCCGACCGGCAGCGGCAACGAGTATCCTCCCCAGTACAACGACTATCCGTTTCAGAACCGGCAGTTCCCCGGTCTCATCAAACCCGATTTGACAGCGCCCACCATCGTAAATTCACTGGCTCGCGGTGGAGGCTGTTCGTCCATCACCGGCACCAGCGGCGCTTGTCCGCACGTGGGCGGCGCCTGCGCGCTCATCTTTTCCAAGTTCCCCGGCATCACTCCCGAAGATGCCTACGTCTTTCTCGTCAGCTATGCCGAAGACGCGGGCACGGCCGGGCTGGACACGCTGTGGGGCTTCGGCAAGGTGCGGCCGCTGCCCGCCTGCAGCAGCGGCGTGAACTGGCTGGCCTCGCTCGCGGGAACCGTGGAGCGGGAAGGTCTGCCTCTCGCCGGCGTGCGGGTGAGCGCCGCCGGCTCGCTGCCCGCCTTCAGCGATACGGCCGGCACTTATCAGTTGTGGCTCCTTGCCGGCATCCACGATGTGCTCTTCGAGAAATACGGCTGCAACGACACCACGATGTCCGTGACGCTCGCCGCCGGGCAAACGCAGATCCTCAATTTGTCTCTGACTGCCGCCGTCGCGTGCACCGTGTCGGGCATCGTCACCGCCGGGGGACAACCGCAGCCGGGCATACCCATCTCCATTCCCGAGGCCGGTCTTGAAACCACCAGCGGTGAGGGCGGAGCGTTCAGCTTCAATCTCTTCGCCGGCAGCTACGAGCTGCGCGCCGGCGTGCTGCCGTGGGATGATTACGCTCAGACTATTCATCTCAACGGTCCTCCACTGAATCTGAACATCGCGTTGTCCCGTTCGCCGCGCGCCTTGCCCTCCGGTCCCGACGGGCACTGCTACTTCATCTACGATGAGTACGACACTCCGCGCTTCACCTATTCGTGGCTGGAAATCAATCCCGATTCGGGCGGCCTGCCCGGACAGCAGCTCAGCGTCGGCAACGACGCCACGGTGATCGTGAATTTGCCCTTCATCTTCCGCTTCTACGGAACGGACTTTTCGCAGCTCACCGTCAGCGCCAACGGTTTCATTATTCCCGGCTCATCCAGTTCGATTGAATGGGGATGCTTTCCCATACCCAGCTCGTGGGCACCCAACGGCTATCTGGCCCCGTGGTTCGCGGATTGGAAGCCGCAGGATAGCGGCGGCGTGTTCTTCTATGCGGAAACGGACAGCCATCGCGTCATCGTCGAGTGGTCCCAAGTGCCGGACTACTACGCCCGCGGCATTGTCAGCTTCGAGGCGATCTTCTACGACCCGCTCTACGCGCACACTCCCACCGGCGACGGCGAGGTGAAGTACCAGTACCAGTCCTTCAGCGACATGTTTGAAGGCGCCATCGGCATCGAGAATCTCGACGGCAGCGACGGCATTCAGTACGATTATCTCACTCATTACGACCCCCATGCCGCGCCGCTCTCCTCGGGCCGCGCGCTTCTCATCACCACCGATTCGGCGTCCGCGGTGCAGCCGCCGCCGGTGGCTTTGCCGGAGGAATTCTCGCTCGAGCCCAACTTCCCCAATCCTTTCAATCCACTGACGACCTTCGCATGGCGGGTGCCGCGCGAGATGCGCGTGCGTCTGGCGGTCTATGATCTGCTTGGGCGCGAAGCCGCCGTAGTCTTCGACGGTCTCTCTTCGGCCGGAGTGCATCGCCGCAGCTTTGACGGCGCGCGGCTCGCCACCGGCGTTTATTTCGCGCGCCTCGAGACGGCCGGGCAAACCGCAGCCGTGCGCAAAGTTGTGTTGCTCAAGTGAAACCCGCAACCGCGTTCGCACAGGCATGAACAAACAGAACCCTGAGGAAAATTCCTCAGGGTTCTTTACTCATGCGGCGCTCGCGGGCGTCGCTTAATGAACAGTCCAGGCGCGTTCGATGCCCGGCTGCAGGCGCGACACCGTTTCCTTCAATTGCTCCAGCGAGAACGGCTTTTCCATGAACGCGTCCGGTTCTTCCGTAATGGAATTGAGGTCCGCCTTGGCGCTCACATACCCGGTAATGAGAATCACCGGCAGGTGCGGGTTGAGCCGGCGGATGTCTTGAAGCAGCAACAGGCCGTTGCGATTCGGCATGTGGATGTCGGAAACCACCAAGTCTGGATGTCTGTCCCGCACCATCGCAATTCCCTCGTCCCCGTCGTGCGCCATCAGCGGTTCAAAGCCGATATTTTCCATGAACATGGAAAGAAGATGCAACATGCTTTCGCTGTCATCCACCAGCAGGCATTTCGGCAGTTGCGTCATTGCGGAACTCCATTCATACACGCGTTGTCTTTTCGTCACCACCATCTTGCGCAAACCACATGCCGCGTGTGTATCCCCCCGTTTACGAGGGAACAAAGGGGGGTTCCTGCGCTTTTCCGCCGCGGCATGTGTCTTCACGTGCCCGGAATCTACTCGCGGCGGCAGGCGTCTTCCCTCTTCGCCTGCCCCGCTTCTTCCGCCGAGCCGGGTTAAGCGCTGAACATCCTCTCCGTATCTTCTTTCCCCCCGTTCACGGGGGGACAAAAGGGGGGTCGCTTCGTCGTTTCTCGCACGCAACCCGGCCGGAATCGGATTCATCCCTCATCCCTCCGCCCTCATCCCTCGGGCTTCATCCTTCCGCCTTCATCCTTTCTTGCGCGGGGAGCGAGGGGAGTTCGTATTCGAGGGTAGTGCCGCACGGCCGTGCGCGGCTACAAAAAGAAGAGCCCAGCAAGCTGGGCGCTACGCAAGCCGCCGTGAGTCTCCTTCATCCTTCCGCCTTCATCCTTTCTTGCGCGGGGGGCAAGGGGAGTTCGTATTCGAGGGTAGTGCCG
>JAPKYT010000058.1 GCA_026394155.1 bacterium
GCAGATAGTAGCTTTTCAATCCCTCCGTGCAGTTGCGGCACATTTCCTCGATGCGGCCTTGGCGGATGAGCTTTGTGCGAAATCGCGTGTAGGCTGCACCGCGCCAGATTTCGCCGAAATCCTCATCGAGCGCATTCCCCATTTTGAAATCTTCGTCCTTGTCGAAGCAGCACGGCACGACGTTGCCGTTCCAGTCAACCATGACGGAGAACCAGAGCCGTTGGCACGACTGATAGCGCCGCTTCGTTTCCCACCTCGGCCCCTTCCGCTCGTATCTCCGCAACTCTTCTCTGTCCGGCAGGAATGCCGCCGCCTGCGCATCGCCGTAAACTTGCACGGTCTTGATTTCCACTTTGTCCGCGCCCCAGTGCATGGCCGTCGCCCGTAGCTTGGGGATTTCGTGCTCGTTGTGTTTCATGGGCAGCCACTGCATGACGATGCGCGGCTTCTTGCGGCTCAGTTCATCGCGGCGGTGGCGCAAAGTTCGCATGTTTTCCACCACCACATCGAGGTTTCCGCCGACGCGGTAGACCTGATAAGTCTCCTGCGTCAGTCCGTCAATGGAGAAGATGATTTCGTCCAGACCGGATTGGATCAGCCTCTCGATGAGATTCCGCGCGTGCAGCAGGTTGCCGTTGGTGGCGATCATGGTGTAGATGCGGCGATCATGCGCTGCGCGGATCATCTCCGGCAATTGGTCGTTGAGGGTGGGCTCGCCCTGATTCCAGAGAGCCAGCGTGCGCACTTGCCCTCCGAGATTGTCAAGAATGCGCACGAAGTTTTCGAGTGTCATCGCGCCCAATTCGCGCTTGAGCTGTCGCGCTCCGATGGGGCAGAGGGGGCATTGCAAATTGCAGCGGTTGATGGGCTCGATCATCACGGAGACCGGCCTGCCCCAAACCACCGGCATGCGCAGAACGTGCGAGAGCGCGAAGCTGATCGCTGCCTTAGCGACATTCCAAGCGATTGCCGGTTTCAGTGTGAAGCCGCGCGGGAGCATAGTGCTACGAAGACGGAAATTTTTTTTTGCCAAACGAACCCGATCATGCGTTGAATAATTTAGAGATGTGTACTTCTCGGGCGATGATTTGGCAGACATTGGCAGAAATTTGGCAGAGATTCATGAGCCAGATCAAGGTGCTGACTTACATTTTTGATTTATAGAAAGATAGAAAAGCGGGTCTGTGGAAGCAAGATACGATGCGGAGGAGGGTTTGTCAAGGAAAATTGAATATTTGTTCAATTGACGGTGGCAAAATGGGTTAGGAAAAATGGCATTGAACATAGCCGGGGTGTGCAGTGGGTTGGAAAGACGGGAAGGAGGAGTTTGGGTCGCATTTGATCTGCATGCGCCATTGCCGGTCAGGAGACCGACAACGGCGAGCATCTGTCCGATTCCGGGCACGCGGGGACGGGTGCCTCGGCGGACGGAGTTTGGGGCGCGTATGATCTGCATGCGCCATTGCCGGTCGGGAGACCGACAACGGCGAGCAAACGTACTGCCGTGCGCGGCTACGGGTTCACGAGCAGAGCGCACTGCCGTGCGGCACTACCGCAGTAATTCTGCGACATATTTCGCAATCGCCGGGCTGGCGGTCAGGCCCGGAGATTCGATGCCGATTAAATTCACTAAGCCCGGCAGGCCGCGGTCGCTCTCTTCGCGGATGTAGAAATCGCGCGGCGGCTGATCCGGCCGCGTAAGCTTGGAACGGATGCCCGCCATCATCGGGTTCAATCGGGACGCATCCACCGGCGGCAAGTAGCGCGAGATGCTCTCGGCCACAGGTGTGGTTGCCGCATCGGAAAACGAGTAATCCTCGATCTTCTGCTCCATGTATTCCGCCGTGGGCCCGAAGCGCACGGCTCCCGAAAGATCTACGGTGGCGTGCACGCCGAGGGACTTCAGAGATTTCTCGGGAACGGGATACACCAAGTGCCGAATGCCCAACTTGTGCCCGCCTTCCAGAGAGAAGTAGTAGCCCTTCGCCCAGAGCAAATCCAAGCCGAGCGCCTGAACATCCATGCCGAACATCGCAGCCACCCGGTCTGCATAAAGCCCGGCGCAATTGACGACTTTCTCGGCGGTAATCCGTGTTAGTGCGCCGTCGGCGTCGCGAACAGTGAGCTCGTAGCCCGAGACCCCCCCAGGCCCCCCTACTGAAGTAGGGGGGAGGCGTTTTGCGTCCACCACCTCCGCGTTGAACACGAAATCCGCACCGGACTGCTCGGCGATGGTCTTGAAATGCACCATTAGAGCATGACTGTCCACGATTCCCGAAGTCGGCGAGAACAAGCCAGCTTGTCCGCGCACAGATGGTTCTTGCTTGCGGAGTCCATCGGACGAGACCCAGCGCAGATCGGTCACTCCGTTGGCGGGGGCATTCTCCTTCAGCCAATGGAGGTACTCGACTTCCTCCTCGCTCGCCGCCACGATGAACTTCCCCACCTGCGCGTAGCTGATCCCGCAGTCTCTGGCCAGCTGGCGGATGAGCCGGTTGCCCTGCACGCACAGCCGCGCCTTCAGCGAACCGGGGGCATAGTAGATTCCGGCGTGAACCACTTCGCTGTTGTGGCTGGACGCGGCCTGCCCGAATTTCCATGCTTTTTCAAGGACCAGCGTGGAACCGCGAGGGGCCAGTTCGGCGGTCACTGCCAGCCCGACCACTCCCGCACCGATGATAGCTGTTTGGTAGTCTGACATAATCACAAAATATACGGCTTTGGCGCGATCATTTCCAGCCTGCCTCAGATTCCGGACGTTCAGGCCCACAAGCGTTGCTCTTTTGAATAGTCTTTTGTATATTTTCAAGTTGGAGGTTCCTCGGCGGGCCGGAGGGCAGTCCGCTGATGAGGGGCCAACCGAGAAGATGCCACTTATACGATGAGAAGACTCGTGAACAGAACACATGCACTTCGGCTTTTCGGCCTGCTCCTGTCGCTGGCGCTATTGGCGGCGGGTGCTCAGGCCGACACACTGCGCGTTTGCAGCTACAACGCGCTGAATTTCCGCGGCCCGCAGGATGCCGACCGCTACGACGACTTCCGCATTGTCATGGAAGGCATGGCCGCTGACATGGTGGCCATGCAGGAAATCACCAGCGAGGACGCGGTGGACGGGCTTCTGTCTTTCGTTTTCCTGCAAGTCAACGACGACTGGGCCGCCGCCGCCTTTCACAACGGACCGGACACCGATAATGCGTTCTTCTATCGCACCTCCAAGGTGTCGCTCGTCTCCTCGCGTTTCATCGGAACGACGCTGCGCGACATTGCCGAATACGTGGTGCAGCCGGTCGCTCCCGACACGTCGCTGCGGATTCGCGTCTACTCGCTGCATCTCAAGGCCAGCGAAGGCTCCGACAACGAGAACCGCCGCCGCGACGAAGCGGCGGTGCTGCGAGAGCAGTTGGATATGTTTGGGCCGGGAACGCACTTTGTAGTCTGCGGAGACTACAATCTCTACACCTCGGCGGAGCCCGCCTATCAGCTTCTGCTCTCGCCGGATTCCATCCCCAATGGCCAGTTGTTCGATCCGATCAGCACGCCCGGCGTGTGGCACACGAATCCCGTCTTCGTCACCATCCACACTCAATCGCCTCGCTCTGACGTCGGTGGCATGGATGATCGCTTCGACTTTGTTCTGGTGTCGGCCGCGCTGATGGACACCGCCGGCTCGTATGCGCTGCCGGCAACGTACACCGCCTACGGTAACGACGGACGCCATTTCAATCAGGCGATCAACGCGGGCACGAACTACGCGGTGCCGGACAGCGTGGCCGATGCTCTGGTGGCGGCCTCGGATCACCTGCCGGTGTACGTGGACTTGGTGCTGCGCACGGAGTCCAGCGACGTGGGAGAATCACCGCCGGTCTTGGAGTCCTTCGAGCTGTTGAGCTGCTACCCGAATCCGTTCAACCCCATGCTTAGCGTGCAGCTCGCCGGGCCGGCGGAATCGGTGACCGTCGCCGTTTTCGACGTGGCCGGCCGGCGCATCATGGAGCGCGGCGTGGATGCCCGCCAATTCGCCCGCCCGCTGCTGCTCGATTTCTCCGGCGAGCCATCGGGATCGTATTTTGTTCGCGCCCAGACCGCGCGACACAGCGAAGTGAAGCGAGTTCTGCTCGTGCGCTGAGTCGTCCGAGTGTCCGACCAACCTGCTGAATGAGGAACCGTATGTCCCGTTCCGTATTGTCTCTTGTCGGCCCCGTGATTCTGCTTGCAACCTTGCTGCCGGGCTGCCACGACGACGAAGGCGATTCGAATCCCTCGCCTCCGCATCGCGACACGATCACGCTGACCTACGAAAACCCGCTGGAAATCGAAATCGCCGCCGCCCGTCAGTGGGCGCTGCTTTTGCATGACCGCCATGCTTCCTCGGGCCCGGCCGTTCAATTAGTGGACCTGAACGCCCGCCAGGTGCTGGCGACGCAGATTCTCAACTACTACGACGTCTACGACATCGAGTTTCTGCCCAACGATGAGGCCTGCTTCGCCGGACGGCCCCACGGCAATATCGGCTACGCCGTGCAGTTCGTGCACCTGCCCGATCTCACTTTGGGCACGCGGGTCATGCTGAGCGATACCGCCGGCGCGCACGGTTATCTGGCGGTGGACACAACCGGCGGATTCGTCTACTACACGCATGCGGGCGGCGGAACCAAAGATGCGATCTACCGCATCCGTCTGAGCACACAGACAATCATAGACGCCGACAACGACGGCCAGCCGCCCTACGGATTCGATAACGGTTTGGTCGGCGGGCTCTTCGACCATCCGGCTCGCATCTTTTTCGATGAGTCTTCGGGGAAGTTAGTGGCGGCCAATCTGGGGGCGGACTTCATCACCTTCGTGGACGCGAGTCTGTGGGGTACGCTGGAACGCGGGGCGGGACTCACCTTTCCCATCGCGGGAACGGCGCATCTCAGCACCGCCTCGGCCAGCATCAACGGCGTGCGGGCCGACGGCATGGCTACCGGAGCGGGAGTCTACGTTTTCGCAGGCACGGCCGGAGGGTTTGCCTATCTTTCGCGGTTCGAAATCGGCTCTAACGGACTTGATCTGCTTGAGACGGCTGCCGGCCGTCAATGGCGCTATCGCAACGCGGACATTCGCGTGCATCCCCGCCAGGACATCTTCTCCGTCTTCGTGTTGCAGACTGATTCGGCGGGTGTGGGCGTCGGACAGTATCGCCTGAACAACTTGCAGCTCGTGGCCGGATCACCCTATCGCCCGCTGGTCATTCCCGATACCTCGCTCTGCGCGGTTGGCATTGATCCTGTCAACGACCGGCTGGTGCTCGGCGATGCCCATCACCCGCGCCTCGAACTCATGGAAATCCGGTAGCCGCCGCGCAATCATGAAACTTCCGCTGGTGGCCGTAGTCGGGCGGCCGAACGTCGGCAAAAGTACGATCTTCAACCGCATCACGCGCACGCGCAAGGCGATCACCTCGCCTGTGTCGGGCGTCACGCGGGACCGCCATCTGGCCGCGGCAGAATGGGGCGACCGGCGCTTTCTGGTCATGGACACCGGCGGCTGGGTGCCGCACTCGGATGACCTGTTCGAGTCCGCCATCCGCGAACAGGTGCAGTTCGCACTCGAAGAATGCGATCTGGTGCTGTGCGTGGTGGACGCTCAGACCGGCCCGACCGACGTGGACCTTGATATTGCGCGCATGCTGCAACGCTCGCCCTTGCCGGCCATGCTGGTGGTGAACAAGGTGGATGGCCCCGCGCAGGAATCCGAGGCCGCGTCCTTTTACAGCCTCGGGCTGGGCGATCCTCTGTCCATCAGCGCGGCAGGCGGAGCCGGGTTCGCGGAGATGCTCGACGCTCTAATTGATCGTTTGCCGGAGCGCGGTCGCGGCGATGAGCTGGCGCGCCCGCGGCCGTTAGTGGCCATCGTGGGGCGTCCCAACGTGGGAAAGTCGTCGCTGGTAAACGCCGTGGTCGGAGAACCTCGGCGCGTGGTTACCGACGTGCCGGGCACGACCCGCGACGCCGCCGACACCGTGGTCGGCTATTATCAGCAGCGCTTGACGCTCATTGACACGGCCGGACTGCGCCGCCGCTCCAAAGTCACGGAAGCGGTCGAGTTTTACACTACCGTGCGCGCTCATCGCGCTCTCGAAGAGTGCGATGTGGCGGTGGTGTTAGTGGATGCGGTCGAGGGCGTGGCGGCGCAGGACGTGCGCATTCTTCAGGATGCCGACGAGGCGGGGAAGGGAATGATCCTGTGCGTCAACAAATGGGACCTCGTGGAGAAGGACTCGAAAACCGCCGACCGTTTTTGCCGCGCACTCGATGAACGTTTCGCCAACTTCTCCCACGTTCCCAAGGTCTTCATTTCCTGCACCGACAAGCAGCGTGTGTTCAAGGTTCTGGAACTGGTGTTGCGCGTCCATGAGGAGCGGCAGAAGCGCATCGCCACGCCGGAACTGAACCGCTTCCTTGAGACCGTCATGTCGTCCACTCCGCCGCCGGCGACCAAAGGACATGATATGCGGCTGATCTACCTCACGCAGGCGCAGGTGGAACCGCCGCTCTTTGTTTTTTTCACGCGCTATCCCGAGTTAGTGGCCGAGAGTTATCGTCGCTTCCTCGAACGCCGGATTCGCGAGCAATACGGTTTCGAAGGAGTGCCTATCCGTTTGACGTTCCGCAAGAGGACGTGACAACGTGTCCGGCGTACAGGGCGTGGGCGTGGTGTTTCCGGGGGTGGACGGCGCCTTCTCCTACAAGGTGCCGCCGCAGGTAAGCGCATCGGTCGCAGCCGGCATGCGCGTTCTGGCTCCGTTCGGTCGCCGTCGTATGACCGGCACCATCGTGTCGGTGCAAGCTGCTCCCGATGAGAAGGCTACGCGCGAGATCGAACATCTGCTCGACGCGCGGCCGGCATTCTCTGCGAGCATGCTCAAGTTCACGCGCTGGATGTCGGAGTATTATCTTTGCGCGTGGGGCGACGTGTTGAAGGCCGCACTGCCCGCGGGAATCTCGCTCGACGAGAAGAGCCACTGGACGCTGGCCGCCGATGAGGAGAAAATCACACGCTATGCAGAGGCCAATCCCGATGCGCAAGGGGTGATGAAGGCGCTGCAGTCGGGGCCGCTCAGCTCGCAGCGCATGCTGAAGTCTTTCGGCCTGAAACGCGATTCCGCGCTGTTGAAGCGAATGGAGAAGGCAGGCGTCGCCGTTTTCCGTCCGGTGCTCCGGCCGCCGCGCGTGAAATCGCAGTTCGACTCTTTGGTGACGCTCGCGCCGCGTATCCGTGAGCAATACGGCCCGGACTTGTTCGCGCAGTTACGTTCGGTTCACGAGCAGCATCTCATTCGCGAGGTTTTCGAGTCCGGCCCCGACGGCGTTCTGCGCTCCGATCTTCTCAAGGGAGCGGCCTCGGCGCGGCGGCAAGCTTTCGCGCGGCTCATGGCCGCCGGCTCTCTCGAATTGCGCGTGGAAGAGGTCTCGCGCTGGGATCCGCAGACCGAACGCATTCCGGATACGGTCGAGCCCACCGAGCTCACCGCCGCTCAGATCGAGGCCGTTGACGCCATCTCCACGGCGCTGACTACCGGTGCGTTCGCGCCGTTTTTGCTCTTCGGTGTGACCGGATCGGGGAAGACGCAAGTCTATATCGAAGCGGCGCGACGCGCGCTCGCGTTGGGCAAGACGGCGCTGGTTCTGCTGCCGGAGATTGCGCTCACGCCGTTTCTCTGGGCGCGCTTCTATCGAGCCTTCGGCGACCGCGTGGCCATTCAGCACAGCGCGCAAAGCCCGGCCGTGCGCTACGATCTGTGGCGCGCCATTCACAGCGGGCGCTATCCGGTGGTGGTGGGTGCGCGCTCGGCGGTGTTTGCGCCGCTCGCGGGGCTCGGTCTGATCGTGGTGGACGAAGAGCAGGAGGCCAGCTACAAGCAGGACGAGCCGGAGCCGCGCTATCACGCCCGCGATGCCGCACTGATGCGGGCGCACATGGAGACTGCGGCCATCGTTCTCGGCAGCGCCACGCCTTCGGCGGAATCGTATCATCACGCGCAGAGCGGCCGCTATCGTTTGCTTCGCCTGCCGCAGCGCGTGGGCGGAGCTCTCCCACCTGAAGTGCGTATTGTCACTTGGAAACCGCGCCGGCCAAAAGAGGAACCCAAGCCGGCTGAAGCGAAGTCCAAGCGGCGACGCGCGCCCGTTGAAGAGCCGCCGATCCTCACTGACGAGTTGAAAGCCTGTCTGACGGACGCGCTCGCACAGGGACGGCAGGCCATTCTACTGCAAAATCGCCGGGGTTTTTCGCCTTTCCTGCTCTGCCCGAGTTGCGGCACGGTGCCGGTCTGTCCCAATTGCTCGGTGAGCCTTACCTATCATCGCAAGGGGCTGGCGCTGCGCTGCCACTACTGCGATCATCGCGAGCCTGCGCCCGATTCCTGTCCGCGCTGCGGAGCCAGCGAGTGGCTGGCTCAGGGTCTCGGAACCCAGCGTCTCGAGGAAGAGCTGGCAGTGAATTTTCCGCAGGCTCGTATCCTGCGCATGGATTCCGACACGGCGGCGCGGCGCGGCATGCACGGTCGCATGGTGTCCGCCTTTGCCGCCGGTGAGTATGATCTGCTGGCCGGAACGCAGATGGTCGCCAAGGGACTGGACTTCCCTAATGTGCACGTCTCGGCGGTAGTGCAAGCGGATACCGAGCTGTTCTATCCCGATTTTCGCGCGTCCGAAAAGGGAGCCGCGCTCATCCTGCAAGCGTCCGGCCGGGCCGGCCGCAGCGATCGTCAAGGAATCGTCATCGTGCAGACGGCGGCTCCCGCGCATCCAGTGATCCGCGCGGCGGCGTCCGGCGATTGGGAAGGATTCCTCAAGAGCGAAATCGCCAGTCGTTCGCAGAGCGCGTACCCGCCTTTTGCGCGGCTGGTCCTGATTCGCGCCGTGGGCAAAGATGAATCTTCCACCGTGCGCGCGCTCTTGCGCCTGCGCCGTTTGCTTCAGGGGAAACCGGTGCAGGTGCTGGGCCCGGCGCCGGCTGTGGTGTCGAAAATGCGCGAGCGGTTCCGCTATCAGATGCTGGTGCGGACGCTGCGCGAGAATGACCCCGCCGGAAGTGCTTTGCGCGAATCGGTGCGGCAAGCCGTGGTTGAGTACAAGCGGGCGCGCGGCGAGTCCGGAGTCACACTCGAGGTGGACGTTGACCCGCAATCGGTGGCTTAGAGCGCTGTGCGCGGTCTGGCTCTTGGCGTTGGCGCTGCCGCTGGGCGCGCAGACGCGCGAGAACGACTACCTGCGACAGGATTTGGCCCGCTTCCGCGTGTGGTATTGCCCGGAAGATGCGCAGGTGGTGCGGGGGCTGTGGCGCGAACTGCACGAGCGGATTCCCCTCGTCGAGCGGCAGCTTCGGTTGGCTCTGGCCGACACAGTCACGTTCGTGATAACGCCCTCCGAGAAGGAATGGTACCGTCTGACCGCCGGTGCGCCGCTGTGGGCCAACGGCATCGCCTATGCGGAGCGCGGCGTGGCCGTGCTCAAGTCTCCGCGCTTCGGCTTGCCTTACGGGCCATTGCCGTCCACCGCGGTTCACGAGTACGTTCATCTGCTCTTGGAGGCCGGTGCGCGCGAAACTGACTTCCCGCGCTGGCTGAACGAGGGATTGGCGCAGGTTCTGGCCGGGCAATTGGACTACCTTGATGACGCGCTGCTGGCGCGGGCGGCGGCCGCCGGCCGAGTGCACAGCTTCTCGCGCATCGAGGGCATGATGAGCATGAACGCTCTCGATGCACGGCAAGCCTACGCCGAGAGCGCTGTGGCCGTTCAGCTTCTGCAATCCCGCTTCGGCATGTCGGGGATCTCCAATCTGGTGCATGAGCTTCGCGCCGGAGCTCCCTATGATGAGACGTTTCGCCGCATCTTCGCCGTCTCCCCCGGCGCTTTCGAAAGTGAGTATGCCCTCTACGTTCAGACTCATTTTCGCATCTCTTTCTTTGGCGACACAGAGCTGTGGGTGTCGGTGGCCTTCGTGCTATTGGTGGGAGCGGCGGGAGTCGCCGTCTATCTGCGCCGTCGCCGCACCGTCCGCCGCTGGCGGGAGGAAGATCAGCGGGAGCGCAGAGTCCCCGAAGGAACAACACCGCCGCCCTACACCATCAACTACGAGATTGTCCGCGGGCGCCTGCATGAGTCGGAAGACGACTCGCCGCCCGATGAGAATCTGCCTCATGACCGGCCCGTGCCGGGAAGCTGAAACCGACCTTCCAAGCTGAGGAGATACGCATGAGTACGAAAGCGTTGGCCGCAATCCTGTTGCCGTTGATGTTCGCCACCGCCCGCGCTGCGGGCTCGGCCGGAACCACCGGTTTCGAACTGTTTCGCACGGACGGCTGGGCGCGCAACAGCGCGCTCGGTGAAAGCCAGATCGCCGTCGGCGGCGATCTGCACAGCGTGTTCTCCAATCCCGCCGGTTTGGCCGAAATGCAGCGGCCACAGGGCGCCATCGGTTTCTTCAAGCACGTTCTCGATATCAATTCGGGCAGCCTCGCCTACGCCCGGCCCTTCCGCGAAATCGGCGTGCTGGCGTTGGGCGTCACCTATTTCGATTACGGCTCCTTCGACCGCGCCAACGAATATGGCCAGAAGGAAGGGGAGTTCGGTGTGTCCGACGTGCTTGTCAGTGTTTCGGGCGGGCGGGTGATGATGAAGGACTTGTGCGGGGGTGTCACTCTCAAGTACCTCTATTCCAACATGGACTCGCATGTGGCGTCGGCGGTGGCGGCAGACGCAGGAGTAATTTATCACACCGGCTACGAAGGCTGGGACGTGGGAGCCGGCATTTACAATGCGGGTTTCGCGACCTCAGCATACCTCACCGAAAAGGACGACCTGCCGACCGCCTACCGCTTTGGTGTCTCTGTTCCCTTGAAGCATCTGCCGGCGCGTGTCTCCTTTGCCGGAGAGTACACGAGCGTCGAAGGAGTGCGCGGCTGCGGCGGCCTCGAGTTGACCTTCTCCCGGTATCTGCAGGCGCGGCTGGGCTACAACACCGTAGGTATTGACCAAAGAGTTGGCCTGTCCAGCGATGCCTTGGCCGGCTTTTCGGGCGGCTTGGGGCTTCATGCGAGGAGTATAAGTTTCGATTATGCATTGACTTCGCAGGGAGAAGTGGGGATGCTGCACCGGTTCACTTTAGGTACGGCGTTTCCCGCCCCGAAAGGGCCTTAAACCTGCGTAAGTCCCACGTGTCCAATAGACGAGCCAATGGCGGACAGCACCACGGATGACCTCGAACTTGTCCGTCAGTTCCAAGCCGGAAGTGAACGGGCATTCAACGAGTTGGTGCTGCGCCATCGCCGTGGCGTGTTTCTGACCGCCGCCGGGCTTCTGGGGAACCGCGACGATGCCGACGACGTGACGCAGGATGTGTTCGTCAAGGCCTATCAGTCGCTGCACGGTTTTCGCGGCGACTCGGCCTTCTACACGTGGCTCTACCGCATCACCGTCAACCTTTGTCTGAATCAACTCCGCTCTCGCAAGGTCCGGTCCTTTTTCGGAATCGAGCAGGTGCAGGCGGCGTTGCCCGAGGCCGAGCGCGCCGACCACGATCTGGAGCGAAGTGAGCTTTCGTCGCGCGCCCGCCGGGCTATTGCCGAGCTGCCGGAAAAGCAGCGGGCGGTGTTCATTCTGAGGCATTTCCGCAGCCTTCCGCACGCGGAGATAGCCCGCATCATGGATCGCGACGAAGGAACTATCAAAGCCAACTACTTTCAGGCAATAAGAAAACTGAGAATCAAGCTCGGCCCGTACCTGCAAGGGAAAGAGTAAATGCTCACGCGCGAAGACCTGCTGCAACGGCTGCTTGAGCCCTATGTGACGCTGACCTCCGGCGAGATCGAGGCGGCTTCGGCGCTTGCCGTGCGGGACGCGGAAGTGGCCGAAGCGCTTCGCCTTTGCCGCGCGTTGTCCGGGCTCTCCGAGGCTGCGGTTTTCGGCGATCCGCCAACCAGTGATGCGACTTTTCTGGTCATGTTGCGTGAGCGGATCACGCCCTCGGCGCTGCCTGAGCGTGCGGCCTTCGGCAGCCGTCGAGTGCTGACAGTGGTTTGTGTGACGTGCGTGATGCTGGTGGCGGTGATTCTGGGCGGCGGCCGGCTTTCCGGTGTGAGCGCGTCGTCAAGCGAGAGCGCGATGTCTGCCGTGGTCGAAGCGCTCGATTCTCCCGTCGCGCTTGATTTGGATTCCGTGGCCGGTGTTTCGGCCGATCCGGACTCCTTGGCTGCCTACCTTGGTCTTCCCGAGATGGTGGCGAGTTGGGATTTTGAACAGGACACAGATGAGCCCGTGACGGATGCTCTGTTAGGGCTTGATCCGCAATCGTTAGAGGAGGTGCTGAACACACTTGAAGGCACAAGTTTCTTCTAATCGGCGGCCTGTAGCCATGCGGGCTGCTCTGCTGGTGCTGGCCTTGGCCGCCGTGGTCGCGGCACAGCCGGGCCCGCCGCCGGACGCTCCGCGTTGGGGCCGCGAGCAGGTGGAGACCGTCATCATCGGCAAGTTCGCCACCGAGCTGAACCTGACGCCCGAGCAGGCCGAAAGGTTCTTCCCGCGCTTCCGTCAATTCCAGAATCAGACGGAGGATATGCAGCGTCAACAGGGAGAGAGGCGCCGTTTGCTTCTTGGTTTCTCAGGCGATGCCAATGCCGATTCGCAGCAGGTAGGCGATCTGCTGAAGGAGCAGAGTCGCAATGAGCAGCAGATGCTGGAGTTCAAGCGGCTGTTTCTGGAGGACGTTTCGCACTTCCTGACTCCGCAGCAAGTCTCCCGCTGCTCAATTCTCATGGACGAACTGCCTCGCCGGCTGCACGAGTTTATTCGGGAGAGGCGGCACGAGGGCGGCCCGGAACTTGAGCAGCGCAGGGACTCGGGCCCATCGGGTCACGGCCGCCGGCGCGGATATTGACCGCTACAGTGCCGGTGAACTACCGGTTGGAGTGTTTCGCCGATTCCGGCCGGGTTGCGAAGACTTGACCCGGCTCGGCTAACGACGCGGGGCAGGCGAAGATCGAAGACGCCTGCCGCCGCGAGAATTCCGGCTGGGTTGCGAAGACTTAACCCGGCTCGGCGAAAGGTTTTGAAAGGCCGCGCAGGGCCTCTTTCGAGGGGTTCTGAGCGGCTTTCTTGTGCCCGGCGGCCTGTCCAGCGCACCTTGATATTCCGCGCCGAAACAGCGATATTCAGGCTGTCTCCTCCTTTTCCCGGTTGCCCATGCCTTCCGACCTCACCGTCCTCATTGTCTCCTACAACATTCGAGACCTTCTGGAAAGCTGCCTGCGTTCCCTGCTTCGGGCAACCTCCGAAGTGGACTTTGCTCTGGTGGTGGTGGATAATGCGTCATCTGACGGCGCTTGGCAGGTCGTGGAAGGTCATTTCCCCCAGGCTCATGTCATCAAACTTGATAGGAACATCGGCTTTGCGGCGGCGGTGAACCGTGGGCTTGCAGAGGTTCACACGAACTTCGCCCTTATTCTCAATCCAGACACGCTAATTCCCCGTGGTTCGGTGATTAAGCTTCGAACTTTCCTGCACGAACACCCTGCTGCGGCAGTGGCTGGAGCCTCCCTGACCGACCCCGACGGAACGCCGCAGACCTCTACCTTCAGATTTCCCAGTCTGTTTCGCGAGTTCTGGAATTTCCTGCCTGAGCTCAAGTTCGCGCTGCACCTGCGCCAGGCGGCCGTGCGGCTGGGATGGCCCCAATCCAACCGTCACTCGGGCCATGGCTCGGTGGCGATCCCGGTCGAGTGTACCAGCGGCGCGGCCTGCATGGTGCGCACTGAAGCGATTCGCCAAGTGGGTGGTTTCGACGACCGCTTCTTTCTGTACCATGAGGAAATGGACTTGTGCACCCGCCTGCGCCAAGCCGGTTGGGGGGTCTTCTTCGTTCCCGGTGCGCAGGTTATTCACTGGGATGCGCAAGCTTCAGGCTATCGTCCCAGCCGTTTGCCCGACATGCCGCTTCTGGGATGGCGAGTGGGCGGGATGGACCTTCTCTGGCACAAACACCGGCCCGGTGCGGCGCACCGCCGGTGGCGCCGCCTTGCCCGGTCACTGTTGGGGCTTCGGTTGCTGGGCAATCGCGTTCTCGCGGCAATTCCGGGCCGGCTGCGAACGGCTCGCAGGCAGCGCATCCATGATCTTGAACAGGCTCTGGAACTGCTGCAACGGAAGCTGGGAAATGAGACCAAGCCCAGCGACGCAGGGGGCGCGGCTTGACTATTTGCGGAAAATCTGTATCTTAAAAAGTTTGCAGATGGCTGCGGCGTGAAGCACCTTCCGCCGCCCGGAATTCACTGAACTGCGGCTGAGGAGGCCTTGTGACTCATTTGACTACCGAGAGAATCCGCAACGTGGGATTATTCGGGCATGGCCACTCCGGCAAGACCATGCTGGCAGAGGCCATGCTGTTTTCCATGGGTGTGACCACCCGCATGGGCAAGATTGAAGACGGTTCGACCGTTTCCGACTTCAACAAGCAGGAAGCCGAGCGGCAGATGTCCATCACCGCCAGCCTCCTGCGCGGCACGTTCAAGGATTACATCGTCAATATCGTGGACGCGCCGGGCTTTTCCGACTTCATCGGCGAGGTCTATTCCAGCCTGCGGGCGGTGGATCTGGCGCTGTTAGTGGTGGATGCCAGCACCGGACACGACATCGGTCATTCGCGCGCCTTTGCCATGGCCGCCGACCTTCATCTGCCGCGGATGTTCTTCGTCAGCAAGCTCGACCGCGAGCACGTGAAGTGGGATGAGGCTCTGGATGGCCTGCGCGAAGAATTCGGCGATCGCGTGCTGCCGCTCGAGTTTCCGGTCAATCCCGGCTTGAGCTTTAACACCATCGCCAGCGCGCTGACCATGAAGGCCTATCACTATGCCGACGACGGCAGCGGCAAGTGGACCGAGCACCCGCTCTCCGCCGAGGCCAAGGGCAAGGCCGAAGCGCTTCGCGCCAAGCTGATGGAAGCCGCCGCCGAAGCCGACGACGCGCTCCTCGAAAAGTATTTTGAAAACGGCGAACTCAGCGCCGAAGAATTCGAGCGCGGATTGCGCCTCGGCATCGCCAAGGGCACGTTCTTCCCCGTGCTCTGCGGCGCGGGCGCGCGCAACATCGGCACCCATCAGCTGCTCGATTTCCTCGTCGGCTACGCTTCATCCCCGCTCAATCGCCCGCCGGTGGTGGCTAAAGCGGCCGGCTCAGGTCAGGACGTTCCGCTTGTCGCCGACTCCAACAAGCCTTTCGCCGGCTTGGTCTTCAAGACCACGGCCGAAGCTCACGTCGGCGAGCAATCCTTCATTCGCATCTTCAGCGGCAAGGTCATCGCGGGCACGGATCTCCAGAATCCCAACATGAGCAAGTCGGAGAAGATCGGCCAGATCTTTCACATGTGCGGCAAGAACCGCATGCCGGCCGATGTGCTGGTGTGCGGCGACATCGGCGTTCTGGTCAAACTGCGCTCCACGCGCACCGGTGATACGCTCTGTGATCCCAGACAGCCGGTGCAGTTTCCGGACATCGTTTTTCCCGCACCGGTGTTAGAAGTGGCCGTGGTTCCCAAGAACAAGGGCGATGAAGACAAAGTCGCCAGCGGCATCAATGCTCTGCGCGCCGAAGACCCCAGTTTCACGCTGGTGCAGGACGCCGAACTCTCGCAGATGGTGCTCAAGGGTCAGGGAGACCTGCACCTCAACAACATCCTCGCCAAGCTGCAAGAACGGTTCAATGTGGCGGCTGACTTGATCGAGCCTAAAGTTCCCTTCCGCGAAACGATCCGCGCCAGCGCCGACGCCGAAGGCAAGCACAAGAAGCAAACCGGCGGACGCGGTCAATTCGGCGTGGTCTGGGTCAAGCTCGAGCCCAAGGGGCGCGGTGAAGGCTACGAATTCGTGGACGCCATCGTCGGCGGCGCCATTCCCGGCAAGTTCATTCCCGCCGTGGACAAGGGCGTTCAGGATGCCACGACCCGCGGCGTGGTGGCCGGATACCCGGTGGTGGACGTGAAGGTCACGCTCTACGACGGCAAGTTCCACGAAGTGGACTCGTCGGAAATGGCCTTCAAGATCGCCGGCCGGTTGGGTTTCCGCAATGCTTTCAAAAAATGCAAGCCCACCATTCTCGAACCGATCTACGATCTCACCGTGCGCGTGCCCGAAGAGTACATGGGCGACGTGATGGGCGATTTGTCGTCAAGGCGCGGCAAGATTCAGGGCATGGAGGCGGAGAGCCGCTATCAGGTCATCCGCGCCAAGGTGCCGCAGAAGGAATTGTACCGCTACGCCACTGCGCTGCGCTCCATGTCGCAGGGCCGTGGAATGGCCCAACAAGCCTTCTCACACTATGAAGAAGTGCCGCCGGAAATTCAGCAGAAGCTGATGGCTGAGTTCGTGGAAGAGAAGGAAGAGGAGTAGAGCAGGGAGGAGCCGGTGGATCGCCTCTGGGCACCCTGGCGGATGGCGTACATTATGTCCACGGTCAAGGATCAGGACGAGGGCTGCGTATTCTGTCGCATGCTCGCCGAAAACGACGATGCGCGCAACCTTATTCTCTGCCGGGGCGCGCACGCCTTCGTGGTCATGAACCTGTTTCCCTACAACGCCGGCCATCTCATGGTGGTGACTCTCCGGCACACCGGTGAGTTCTCGTCTTTGTCGCCGGCGGAACATCTCGAATTGGCGAATCTGATGGCACTCTCGCAGGACGCTCTGCGGGAGAGTCTGGCTCCGCACGGCTACAACCTGGGCATGAATCTGGGCCGGGTGTCCGGCGCGGGCATTTTAGACCATCTGCATTATCACGTGGTCCCCCGTTGGAACGGCGACAGCAATTTCATGTCCGTGCTGGCCGATACCAAGGTGATTTCCGAGAGTCTGCACGATACCTATGGCCGCCTCAAGGCGGCCTTTGACGCTCTCGCGGAACGTTTGCGTTCCGCATAGCCCGCCTTCCGCTTCCATTCCTCGCACCGGCACGGTTCGACAACGGATCACCCTCGATCCTAATCGGGAAGAACATCATGGCTTTCACCACTCCGGCAATGAGACACCGGCTTGGGGAGACCACCCGCCGCGACGGCTGGTGGATCAACCCGGCCGCTATGGCGCTCACCTTTCTGGTGTTTGTGGTCTACGCGGCGTGGGCCGCGATCCAGAGTAAATACTACACCTACGGCCCCCCCGGCGCAGAGCACTACACCTACATCTCACCTTTCTACTCGCCGCCTTTTCAGGAATATTTTCCGAAGGTGGCGGCCTTCAAGTTCTTCCCCGCTTTCTGGGTGGTGTGGCTGCCCATCGCCTTCCGCCTGACCTGCTATTACGGCCGCAAAGCGTATTACCGCTCGATCATGCTGAGTCCTTCGGCCTGCTCGGTGGGAAAGGGAGCCGGCCGCGGCTACAACGGCGAATCCGCGCTGCCGTGGATTCTCAACAACCTGCACCGCTACTTCCTTTACCTGATCGTGGTGTTAGTGATCTTCCACTGGTTCCACTTCTTTCAGGCTTTCAACTTTGACGGCCGGTTCGGCATGGGGGTAGGCTCGCTGGTCATTGCCGCCGACACCATTCTGCTCAGCTTGTACGTGGCGAGCTGCCATTCGGTCCGTCATCTGATCGGCGGCAGCGTGGATTGTTTTTCCTGCGCGCGCGCCGGCGAGGCACGGCTCAAGGCTTGGGAAGGCGTAAGCTGGCTGAACCAGTATCACAACCTGTTTTTCTGGGCCAGCCTCATCACCGTCGGCTTCGCCGATCTGTACATTCGCCTCTGCGCCATGAGCATCTGGACTGACGTGAGGTTCTTCTGATGACAAACTACGCTACACACGATACCGATGTCCTGGTCATCGGTGCGGGCGGCGCCGGCCTGAGGGCCGCCATCGAATCCGCCGCACAGGGCATGAAAACGGCGGTGGTGATGAAGACCCTGTTGGGCAAGGCGCACACCGTGATGGCCGAAGGCGGCGCGGCGGCGGCGCTGGCCACGGTCGATCCCCGCGATTCATGGAAAACGCATTTCCGCGACACCATGAAGGGCGGGAAAATGATGAACGATGTCCGCATGGCGGAAATCCACGCCAAGGAAGCGCCCGACCGCATTCTGGAATTAGAAGAGTGGGGAGCGGTCTTCGACCGCACGCCGGACGGCCGCATCCTGCAACGCAACTTCGGCGGCCATACCTATCCGCGGCTGGCGCACGTCGGCGACCGCACCGGCCTCGAGATGATCCGCACGCTGCAGGACAAGCTCGTGCACATGCCCGCCGAAATCTTCATGGAAACCACCGTCACGCATCTTTTCAAGACGGGTGGTCGCGTGACCGGCGCTCTGGCCTACTCGCGCGATAAGGGCGAGTTTCATCTCTTCCGCGCCAAAGCCATTGTGATTTGCACCGGCGGCCTCGGGAAAGCGTACACCATCACCTCCAATTCGTGGGAATACACCGGCGACGGTCACAGCCTGGCGTGGGAAATCGGCGCCGATCTCATGGACATGGAGTTCTTGCAGTTCCATCCCACCGGCATGGTCTGGCCGCTTTCCGTGCGCGGCACGCTGGTCACCGAAGGCGTGCGCGGCGACGGCGGCGTGCTCAAGAACAACAAGGGCGAACGCTTCCTGTTCAACTACATTCCCGAAGCGTTCAAGAACGACGTGGCCGCGTCCGAAGAGGAGGCAGTGCAGTGGGTGCGCGAAGTGGTGGCCGGAAAACAGGCCACCGTGCGCCGTCCGCCGGAACTGCTGACCCGCGACGTGGTGGCGCGCGCCATTCTCAACGAAGTGCGCGAGGGCCGCGGCAGCCCGCACGGCGGAGTCTTTCTCGACATCGCCACGCAGCGCAAGGCCGAGGACATCAAGCGCAAGCTGCCCTCGATGTATCACCAGTTCGTCAAGCTCGCCAACGTGGACATCACCAAGGAAGCGATGGAGGTTGGTCCCACCGCTCACTACATCATGGGCGGCGTGAAGGTGCATCCCGAAACGGCCATGTCCACCATTCCGGGTTTGTTCGCCGCGGGCGAGGCGTCGGCGGGCCTGAATGGCGCGAACCGGCTGGGCGGCAACTCGCTTTCCGATCTGCTCGTGTTCGGCCGTCGCGCGGGTCTGGGAGCCGCTCAATACGTGCGGAAAAACAATCCGGCCGCCGACGTGAACCGCGCCGACGTGGAAGCCGCCATCGCCCACAATCTTTCCTTCTTCGAGCGTAAGGACGCCGAGTGTCCCTACGCCCTGCAGCGCGAGATTCAGGACATGATGGGCGATCTGGTGGGCATCATGCGCACCGAAGACGAGCTGACCCGCGCGCTGAACGCGCTGGACAAGTTCGAAGCCCGCGCGAAGAAAGTCTCGGTGAGCGGCGGACGTGTCTACAATCCCGGTTGGCACGTGGCCATGGACCTCCGGCACATCGTGCAGATTTCCCGTTCCATCGCTCTGGCGGCTCGCGAGCGCAAGGAAAGCCGCGGCGGCCACGCCCGTTCCGATTTCCCGAATTACGATCCGAAACTGGCCAAGGTGAATCTCCTGATCAAAAAGGCGGAAGGCCGGATGCAGGTGGTGCAACAGCCGCGAACGGAAATGCCCCCGGAACTCAAGACACTGGTGGAGGAGGCCTGACATGTCGAACAAAATGCATCTCAAAGTGTTCCGCGGCGACAACTCCGGCGGGGAGCTGAGAGACTATCAGGTTGAAGTGGACGAGGGCATGGTGGTGCTTGACGTGGTGCATCGCTTGCAGGCTACGCAGGCTCCCGATCTTTCCTGCCGTTGGAATTGCAAAGCGGGCAAATGCGGTTCCTGTTCGGCGGAGGTCAACGGTAAACCGCGCCTCATGTGCATGATGCGCATGGACCTGTTCAAGCCGGACGAGATCATCACCATCCAGCCGTTGCAAGCCTTTCCCATTGTCAGGGACCTCGTCACCGACGTGTCGTGGAACTTCGAAGTCAACAAGAAGATTCCGCCGTTCAAACCGAAGCCCAAAAATCCCGACGGCACGTGGCGGATGATGCAGTATGAAGTGGATCGGGTGCAGGAATTCCGCAAGTGCCTCGAGTGCTACTTGTGCCAGAACGTGTGCCACGTGCTGCGCAATCACGGCAAGCATGACGTGTTTTTCGGGCCGCGTTTCATGGTGCGGCTGGCCGGACTGGAAATGCACCCGCTTGATGATGCGGATCGCGTGAAACTCATGCGTGAGGCGGCGGGCATCGGGTACTGCAACATCACCAAGTGCTGCACCGAAGTCTGCCCGGAAGATATTCGCATCACCGACAACGCCATTATTCCGCTCAAAGAGCGCGTGGCCGACCGCTATTACGATCCGCTGGCCATGCTCTTTCGGGCGATTCGCGGCAAGAACCGGTGACCTTGTGAGGCGCCATCGCGGATCTGCGGACTCACGACGGCCATCCACCAAACACTACTGGGCGGCACCCTCCGCGGTGCCGCTCCCGCATTGCAACGCAACTGCATCGAAAGCGGGATAGACCCATCTGCGAGAGTTCCATGGCCGACGTGCTTGACGAATCCATTCACCGCGAGATAGACCGCTATCTGCTGAATCTGCTGCCGGCGCGCGATCCGGTACTGGCGCGCATGGAGAAGCTCGGCCTCGAGCGGGGATTTCCGTTCATCGGCCCGTTAGTGGGGCAGCTTCTCCAGTTGCTCACGCGGGCTGCTGGAGCCAAACGCGTGCTCGAACTCGGCTCGGGATTCGGCTACTCGGCCATGCATATCGCACGCGCGCTTCCCGAGGATGGTCTGGTGGTGTGCACCGACGGCGACTCCAAGAATGCGCTCGCGGCCGAGGAGTTCTTCCGCGAGGCGGGCATGCTCTCCAAGCTCGAATTTCACGTCGGAGATGCGCTGACCGAGATGGACAAGACGAGCGGCTTGTTTGACGTCATGCTCATGGACTTGGACAAAGAGAGCTATCCCGAGGGCTTTCAGCGCGCGTGGCCGCGTTTGCGAGTCGGTGGTCTATTCATCGCCGACAATCTGCTGTGGCACGGGCGCGTGCTCACCGGCAATGACGAGCCCTCGACGCGGGGCGTGCGCGAGTTCACGCGTCTGATCTACCACACACCCGGCGCGCACACCAGCATTTTCCCTCTTCGTGACGGCGTGTCGGTCACGCTCAAGACCGCTTGACAGTGGTGCCGTGAGCGAATTGCGCTGGTTCAAAGTCTGCCGCGTGTTGAATGTTTGTGATGTCCTGATTCCAAGGTTCCGGAGGTCTGAGATGACAAGCTCACGGAGACTCTTCTGCATCGTAGCACTGCTGCTCTGCTTCGTGATTCTCCACAGCGCTGCGGCCGCACCTTTCGAAATCCGCTTTCAGAGCGGCGCGTTCCTGCCGGAATCCGGTCATCTGATCGTACCTGCCGAGGCGACCTCACTGGCGGGCGACCGCGTGCACGCGCTGGTGCAGATCGAGGACTATCTGCATCGGGGTCAGCGCGAAGCGCTCGCTGCCGCGGGTGTGGAACTGCTGAACTACCTTCCCGACCGCGCGTATGTAGCGTCCGTCCGCATCTCCGCCGATGTCGCCGCGCTTCAAGCTCTGGGCGTGCGCTATCTGGGCCCGTTGACCGCGGAACAGAAGACGCATCCGCGCGTCAGCGGCAAACGATTCGGCAAATGGAGCGAATACACGCAAGGCCGCCGTATCCTCGCCGTGGACATCATGCCGGATGTGTCTCTCGATGAAGCGGCCTCGCAGATCGAGAAAATGGGTTTCGAGACGGGCCACCGCTTTGAGAGTGTGCATGCGCTGTTAGTGGCGGTGGAGCCGGAGGGCGCTGGCGAGGTGGCCGCACTGGATGCCGTGCTTTTTGTCAACGAGTGCCCGCCGCCTTTGCAGCCGGTGAATAACAGTGTGCGCATCCGTCTGCACGTAGACGAGGTCCGGGCCGCGCCCTACAACCTCTCCGGTCAGGGGGTGATCGCTTTGGTCTACGACGGCGGCATGGTGGACAGCACGCATCCCGATTTCGGAGATCGCGTCACGTGGATGGAAGACGGCGCGGTCGCCGACCATTCCACCCATGTGAGCGGAACTCTCGGCGGCAGTGGTCAGGCCTCAGGCGGCACCTACGCGGGAATGGCCCCGCAAACGCGCATCATCAGCGGTGAATACGACGCCTGCGATCCTTACTGTTTCTACGACAGCCCGCTTGACGTCGAGCCGGACTACACGGTGGCGCGTCAGGTTCACCACGTCGAACTGACGACGAATTCGATGGGCGCGAACGTGGATGCGAATCAGTTTCCGGTGGAGTGGTTCGGCGACTACGAACTTACCTCGCGGATTTTGGATCGTCTGGTGAGCAACACGGCGGGCACGCCGCTGCTCCAATTCTGGGCGGCGGGCAATGAACGGAACGGCACCAACTACAACTGGACATCCTACGGCTGCATGGCGGTGCCGGCCGGCGCCAAGAACGTCATCGCCGTGGGCGCAACCGACGACGCCGACGCCGTGGCCAGTTTCTCGTCGTGGGGTCCGACCGACGACGGCCGCATCAAACCCGAGCTGTGCGCGACCGGAATCAACGTCACTTCGTGCATCACCGGCGGCGGCTACGCCACCTATGATGGAACGTCCATGTCTTCGCCTGCCGCGGCGGGCGTGGCCTGCCTCATTCTTCAGAAGTGGCATCTGATGTTTCCCGGCGCGGCCGATCCGCTGCCCGAGACCATGAAGGCAATTCTCATCAACTCGGCCACCGACATCGGGCCTGTCGGCCCGGACTTTGGAACCGGTTACGGATTGGTGAACGCCCTCAAGGCCGTGCAGAATCTGGTGGCCGGCGGTGTTCTGGAAAGCGCGCTGGAAATCGGCGAGACCTTCAGCCGCAGCTTCACCGTGCCTGCCGGTCTGTCGGCTCTGGACGTGAGTCTGGCGTGGAGCGATCTTCCGGCGGTAGGAAACGTGATTCCCACGCTGGTGAACGATCTCGACCTCGAACTGCAAGACCCCAGCGCAACCATCTACTATCCGTGGAAGCTGCGGCCCGCCAGCCCGAGTCTGCCGGTCATCACCGGTGTGGATTCCATCAACGTTTGCGAGCGCGTGCACGTCGCAAGCCCCGCCGCGGGAAACTGGACGCTGCGTGTCCGCGGACGGCTGAACGGAAGCGCATCGCAGACCTTCGGCCTCAGCGCCAATGTGCCGTTGGCGACGGCGTGGGCCTCGGTGGTCGGCCAGATTCGCCGTACATCGGATGATCAGGGAATTCGCGGACGGGTGTCGGTGGTAGGCGGAGCGCAAAGCTCGCTCACGGACACCAGCGGCAACTTCGTCGTTGCCCTTCCCGCCAATGCGCAATACACCATCCGCGCCGAATCCTACGGCTTCGTGGCGCGTGACACGACCCTCACCTTGACTACGGGAAGTGTCACCGTGAACCCGTCGCTCACGGCGGCGCAGAACGGCACCCTTCACGGCGTAGTGCGCAATCAATTAGGCGCGCCGCTGCCGCAGGCCGAAGTGCACATCGAGTTCCCGTTGGCGGATATTCCCCCGCTCACGGGGAGTGCCTCGGGCGAATTCACCATTCCTCTGCCCGGCGGAAACACCTATCGCGTGCTCGCTCTGTGGGACGGAATGGCAGGTCAAGCTACGGCGGCCGTGCCGGAAGGCGCAACCGGCGAGCTGACCGTGACGATCTACCATCGGGGTTTTCTGCCGACCGGGCCGGATGCTTACGGCTACTATGCCTTTGAAATCGGCGATTCGGGTTCCAACGCTGTGTACGACTGGCTGGAGATCAGTCCCAACGCGGGCGGAGCCGGCACCTTGATTCCGAGTCCCGGCGGCAATGACTGGGTGGTGACGCTCAGCACGCCGTTTCCCATTCGTTTCTACGGTCAAACCGCAAATCAAATTCAAGTGGGTGCAGACGGTTGGGTACGGGTCGGTCCGCCGCAGACTGCCGACAGCGTGTACGTCAACCGCGACATCCCCAATACGCGCGCTCCCAACGGGATGATTTGCCTCTTTTGGGATGACCTGTTTCCGTATGCTGCGGAAGGCGGCGATGTGTCGCACTATTACGACCAGGCGCACGGCCGATTCATCGTCGAGTATCATGATGTTCCCCATTTTCTGCCGCGCACCAACCGCCTCACCGCGCAGCTCGTGTTCTTCGACACCAGCGTCCGGCCCACGGCCAGCGGCGACAACGAGTTCCAGCTCCAGTACCAGAGATTCGACTACGAAGACTCGACCGATGATGCCGATGCCACCGTCGGCATCGAGGACTTCGAAGGCGACGATGGCCTTCAAATCGTCATGGATGGTGTTTGGGACGTGTTGTGTTTTCCGCTGGGACCGCAGAGCGCGATCCTCTTCACGCCTGGCGGCATTCACGCCGTCGGCGCGGCAGGCGGCGAGGTGACGCTGATTCCCCCGCCGGCGGACTGGTCGGCCGTGAACGTCACTTTGGGTTCCTACCTCACCCATCCCGATCTAAGCGGTGTGTTTCTGCTGGACAATGTCGCACCGGGATCGTATGCCCTGACCGTGACTCTCGCAGGGTATGAAACCGGCCGCGTGGAAACACTGGTGGTGGTGGCTGACGACACCGCCCAGACGGCTTTCACGCTCTGTCGCCTTGATCCGGCGTGGAACCTGACCGGAGTGTATGACCCGGACTCGCAGCGGATTCATCTTTCCTGGAACTGGCCGCTGTGGCACTCCACGTTGGCGGCCGCCGGCCAAAGGGAGGGAGAGCATCTCGACGCCTTCCGCGGATTCCGCGTGTGGGTGGCGGGCCTGGGCTTGCAGGGCAGCGTCGCCGACACGTTCTTCACGTATCATGTGACTCAGAGCCGTCCCTACCGTTTCTGGATCGAAACGCTCTACGATTATGGCGTGGCCGATACGTCGAACAATTTCCGCATCACCATTGACCTCAGTGCGCGTCAGACCGGCTCGGCCATTCCCGCCGAGTTCTACCTGCGACAGAACTACCCGAACCCGTTCAACCCGGTCACCCTGATCGAATACGGCCTGCCCAAGGCCGCCCACGTGGATTTGGACGTGTTCGACGTGTTGGGCCGCAAAGTCGCCGTATTGCAGAGCGGCATTCAAGAGCCGGGCGTGTACCGGGCCGCGCTGGACGGTGCGCTGTGGAGTTCCGGCGTATATTACTGCCGCCTGAAAGCCGGAGAGTTCGAGCGCGTGCAGAAGATGCTGCTCATGCGGTAGCGTTTCCCCCCACTGCCGAACTCGGCCGCCGCACTATCGGCATCGAACTCGATCCCAAGAACCTCCCGCTCGCCGAGCACCGACTTGCCCGCACGGACAAGACTATGACACTATTGGAGTGGATGACATGGGTGTCAGGATACATCGCAATCCACAAGCCTACCGAGAGTACGAAATTCGCGTCGGCCGAGAGGTTCTCCTGCCCCTGCTGGCGAGATGGGCATGGTTTCCGATTGGAAAACGAGTACTCGAATTGGGTTGCGCCGAAGGTGGCTTGTTAGACGCATTTCACGACGGAGGAAGTCACGTCGCTGCCGTGGAGTTGGACGAACGGCGAGCAGCCTATGCCGCAAAGTCATCTCCCTACGATCTTGATGTCTATGTGGCGGACATCACGCAGCCCAACCTGACGCAACGGATACCGGGATGTTGGGACCTGATTGTCCTGCGCGACGTCATCGAGCACATCGGCGACAAGCAGCAGGCCATGCGCAACATCAAGACTCTGCTTTCGCCGGGCGGACAATTGTTCATGGAAACCGCACCGTGGTTCATGCCTTTCGGTGGACACCAACAAGTGCTCGATTCACCATTCCGCTTCGTGCCGTGGCTCCACCTGCTGCCCCGTCGTTCCTATCGAAAGTTTCTGCTGAATGTTCTCAAGCAGCAACCCGCTCTCGTCGAAGATCTGATGTCAACCTACGATTGTCAAATTACCATGCGGCAGTTGCATCGGCTGATCCGGGGAACGGGGTTTTCCATTGAGCACGAGCGCCTCTACTTCATCAACCCGGCCTACCGGATCAGGTTTGGTCTTCCCGAGATCAGATGGCCGTTCAGCAGCCGGTTCCCCCTTGTGCCCGAGGTTGCCGCAACCTCGGTGGCCATGCTGCTATCAGCGCGCTAATCCGGGAAACCGAAGGTGAGTTTGCCGGGGGCGTCCTTGTGAATTACACAGAAAAGAGAGGTCGAACGGCAGGGCGACTGGCGACGTGCAGGACGGCCAAGGACTCAACTTATGTATGGCCGCCATGTACTTGATGCATTGTGGGATTTCCCCGTTGCGTCGGTACACTGCATGGTTACGTCACCGCCCTACTGGTAGTGCAGCCTCCGCAACTACGGTTCCGAGCGGCATGTCTGGCCTCCCCCTACTTCAGTGGGGGGGGGGACAAAGGGCCTACCCCACGATAGTGCGTGGTTGACATTGGATTGTCATCCTGAACCCCCCAAGTCTTCGAGGGGGGTGAAGGATCACTGAAAGTCGAGTCCGGATACTCTGAGTGATCCTTCAGGCCGCAAGACCCAAGAGCGGCCCTCAGGATGACATGCCCGGACCATCTCCGCTATTTCAAGACAGGCGCAAGAGTGGATCGCTGGTCACGGCGCAACGGCATATTTGTTGCCCCTCGCATTCCGTATTGCACTTGACATGATTGCTGACCTGCGAACAAGGCTCAGACTCTGGCTCGTCGGCACTGCACATTTCTGCCACTAACAAGCTGTTGTCTATGAAGGTAAGACCGCTTGCCACGGTCGAAGTGCTTCCCCGTCTGCCGGACGGCATCGCGGCCCTGAAGGACCTCGCCTACAACCTGCTGTGGTCGTGGAATCCTGATGTGGCCGCTTTGTTCCGCTCTCTGGATCCCGAACTCTGGGAGTTAGTGGGGCGGAATCCGGCTCGTGTGCTGCGCGAAATTTCCCAGCGACGGCTTGAGGAAGCCGCCCGCAGTCACACCTTTCTGGAGCATTACGAGCGCTGCGTCAGCTACCTCGAGCACTATCTTCGCGAGCCCAGTTGGTTCGACAAGATGTGCGGTCAGGCCAAGGGCGCCGAGATCATGTATTTCTCCATGGAATACGGCCTTGCCGAGTGCCTGCCC
Source organism: bacterium (assembly GCA_026394155.1). Classification (GTDB taxonomy): domain Bacteria; phylum Electryoneota; class RPQS01; order RPQS01; family RPQS01; genus RPQS01. The sequence goes on from JAPKYT010000058.1 coordinate 27,108, forward strand.
GTGTACAGCGGTGGTCTGGGGGTGTTGAGCGGTGACCACGTCAAATCCGCTTCGGATCTCGGTCTGCCTCTGGTCGCCGTCGGACTGGCTTACCGGCAGGGATATTTCCAGCAACTGCTCACCGGTGAGGGCTATCAGACCGAACTCTATCCGGAAAACGATTTTCGCGCTATGCCCGTCGTGCCGGTGCTCGACAAGGACGGCGCGCGGCTCACGATTTCCCTTGAGTTCCCCGGTCGCAAGGTGTATGTGGGTGCGTGGAAAGTGCAGGTCGGGCGGGTGCCGCTCTACCTCTTGGATACCGATCTGCCGGAGAACAATCCCGCCGACCGCCGCATCACCCACATGCTCTACGGCGGTGACAAAGAAACGCGCATTCAGCAGGAAATCGTGCTGGGCGTCGGCGGCGTCGAACTGGCCGCGCGGCTGGGTATTGAGCCGACCGTGTGCCACATGAACGAAGGCCATTCGGCTTTCATTCAGATTGCGCGCGCAGCGCGCGCCCGGCAGCAGCTTGGCCTGACCGGCGAGGAGGCGGTCGCGCTCATTTCCGGCGGCACCGTCTTCACCACGCACACGCCGGTTCCGGCGGGCATTGACCAGTTTTCCAGCGAACTCATGGATCGTTATCTGGGTCCGCTCTATGCGAGCACCGGGTTTTCCCGAGAAGATTTCCTTGCTTTCGGCAGCAAGCAGCCGGGAATGCCCGGACAGCTCTTCAACATGGCCATCCTTGCCCTGCGCACCTCGGACTACACCAACGGCGTGAGCCGTTTGCATGCCGACGTGTCCCGCGGTCTGTGGGAGGAGAGCTGGCCCAGCCTGCCGCACGATGAGATCCCCATTGACTACGTGACCAACGGCATTCACGTGCGCACATGGATTTCCGACAACATGTCGGCCCTCTATGATCGCCATCTCGGGCCGGAGTGGCGGCGCAACCCGGATCACAAGGACGTGTGGGCCAAGGTGCGCGACATTCCCGACGAAGACTTGTGGAACGCACACGTCTGCGGCCGCGAGCAGATGGTGGACTTCTGCCGCAAGCGGGTGGCGGAGTATCGCGCCCGCACTACCGGTGCCGAAGTCAGCCCCGAGGATCTGTCCAACCTTCTGGATGCGCGCAGTCTCACCATCGGCTTCGCGCGCCGCTTCGCCACCTACAAGCGAGCCACGCTGCTGTTGCGCTACCCCGACCGCCTGTTGGCGCTCTTGCGCGACCCTCAGCGGCCCTTGCAAATCGTGTTCGCCGGCAAGGCGCATCCGCAGGATGACGCGGGCAAAGCACTCATTCGCGACATCATCTATTTCGCCCGCGCCAACAACGTCGAAAACCGGCTGGTGTTTGTCGAAAACTACGATCTGGTGGTGGCCCGTTATCTGGTGCACGGGGTGGACGTGTGGCTCAACACTCCCCGCCGTCCGCTCGAGGCCAGCGGCACCAGCGGCATGAAGGTGCTCTGCAACGGCGGGCTGAACCTCAGCATTCTCGACGGCTGGTGGGACGAAGCCTTCGCTCCCAACGTCGGCTGGGCCATCGGCCGCGGCAAAGCTTACGGCGATGAGAAAACGCAGGACGACCGTGACGCACGTTCGCTCTATGATACGCTGGAGCGGCAGATCATTCCGCTCTTCTACACCTATGACGACGGCCGCCTGCCGCGCCGCTGGATTGCGCGCATGAAGGACTCCATCGCCGAACTGGTGCCGCGCTTCAATTCCAACCGCATGGTAAAGGAGTATTGCGAGGACGCTTACGCTCCGGCGCTGGATCGCTGCCATCAGCTTGCCGCCGACGGCTGCGCCGCCGCCCGCCAACTGGCCGCGTGGAAGAGCAGTTTGCGCGCCCACTGGAACGAGGTAAAAATCACGTCCATCGAGGTTGGCCTGCCGCCGGCGGTTACACCCGGATCGGAGGTGGACGTCAAAGCGCGCGTCGCCCTCGGTGCGCTCTCTCCCAATGACGTCGAAGTGCAGGTCTACTACGGCCCGACGCAGGCGGACGGCTCCATCGCCTTCTCAGGCTGCGCGCCTTTGGAGCCCGATCCGCAGGGCGACGGAACTCTGTATCACGGGCGGGTAGTGTTTCCCGACAGCGGCCGCTACGGCTACACCGTGCGCATCATGCCTTATCATCCGCTGCTCGGCAACGCTCTTAAGATGGGGCTGGTGCACTGGGCGACCGTGAATCTCCCCTCGTAGACGTTCACCTACAAGAAAAAATCAAAAGGCGACCGGATTGGCCGCCTTTTCTTGTAGCGCCCGCCTCGGCGGGCTCGGTTCTCCTGGCCCAGCAAGCTGGGCGCTACGGAATGCGAATAATCGTTCCTTCCATGTAGCGCCTGCCTTGGCGGGCTCGGTTCTCCTGGCCCAGCAAGCTGGGCGCTACGGAATGCGAATAATCGTTCCTTCCATGTAGCGCCCGCCTCGGCGGGCTCGGTTCTC
>JAPKYT010000133.1 GCA_026394155.1 bacterium
AAGGCGGAACGCGGAGAGTTGAACAGATGACTCAACTCTTACACTGTTCTCGATTTGCGCAATCCCGATTCCGGCCGGGTGGCGAAGACTTAACCCGGCTCGGCGGTCGAAAACCCACTCTTTCGTTATTTCAAGATAGGCCCAAAAGGGGGGTACAGGCGAGGCGAAGGGTCAAAAGGGAGCCTCGGTAGCCCCTCCCCGTGTCCGGCCCACTTTTCGCTCCGAACTGTGATGATCTCCAACAAGTTCATGTTAACAGATTGATATTATAGTAAATAAACATAGACTGAAGCATCAACCGGAGGTGCTGCCTGCACGCGGCCTTGCTTGACAGGATAAGCGTATTTGTTTATATTTCAGTCTCGTTTGAAACTGGGCCTGTGGCGCAGCTGGGAGCGCGCTTGAATGGCATTCAAGAGGTCAGGGGTTCGAACCCCCTCAGGTCCACGAAGAAAAAGCTGAAATCTGAAACTTGAAAGCTGAATTCAAGACGCGGCGTTCTGTTCCTTCAGCTTTCAGATTTCCGCTTTCAGATTTTTCTTTCTGCGGGAGTAACTCAGTGGTAGAGTTCCACGTTGCCAACGTGGCTGTCGCGGGTTCGAGCCCCGTCTCCCGCTCTAATCGAACGATGAATGATGAAGACCGATGTCTTCGTCGGCGCCTGCATTCATCGTTCATCATTCATACTTCATCGTTAGGTGTGGCGCCGTAGCCAAGTGGTTAAGGCGGAGGTCTGCAAAACCTCTATTCAGCGGTTCGAGTCCGCTCGGCGCCTCCGCCGATACCTAACCCGGCTTTCCCGCCGCCGGGGTGGTGAAATGGTAGACACAGGGGACTTAAAATCCCCAGGGGCTAAAAGCCCCGTGCTGGTTCGACTCCGGCCCCCGGCACTACGAAGCGCGGTTCCGATGTTCACAGTCACAAACTGTGAGCGCGTCATTGGCATGACCGGAACCCACGGCCATGCTTTTTCTTTTGAGGGGTGATCGCGGCGGCGAATCTCCAGATTCGCCCCGCGTTGAATCCCGAACCCCCCTTTTGTCCCCCCGTGAACGGAGGGAGATAGACTTTGGGCGTTTAGCTCAGTTGGTTAGAGCGCTTGCGTGACATGCAAGAGGTCAGAAGTTCAACTCTTCTAACGCCCACGAAATGAGCGACATTGAACTGAAATTGGCAGACGGCAGAAGCGTTCACGCGGCAAGCGGAACCATTCCCAAGGATCTCCTCGGTGATGGGCAGCAGATCGGTGCAACGGGAGTTCTTGCCGCGCTGCTCGACGGGCAAATCTGGGACTTGTACCGCCCGCTCGAAACCGGCGGCAGCCTGCGCTTCATCACCTTCAGCGATCCCGAAGGTAAGTTCGTCTACTGGCACTCGGCCGCGCACCTGATGGCGCACGCGGTGAAGGAACTCTGGCCGGAGTCGCAGCTGGCCATCGGCCCGCCCATCGCTGACGGCTTTTATTACGATATTGACTCGGCGCACGTGTTCCTGCCCGAAGATTTTGCGGTGATCGAAGAGAAAATGGCCGAAATCGCCAAGCGCGCACTGCGCTTGAAACGGCGCGACATCAAACGTGATGAGGCCGTGGCTCTTTTCAAGAAGATGGGGGAGAACTACAAACTGGAGATGATCGAGACTCTCGAAGAGGGTCTCACCATCTACGAGCAGGGGGATTTCGTTGATCTTTGCCGCGGTCCGCACCTCGACAGCACCAGCCGGATCAAACATTTCAAAATTCTCTCGGTGGCGGGAGCGTATTGGCGCGGCGACGAGCACAACAAGATGCTGCAGCGGCTCTACGGCACGGCTTATCCGACCAAGGAGCAGCTTGACGAACACATCCGGCGCATCGAAGAGGCCAAGCGGCGCGACCACCGCAAACTGGGCCGCGAACTCGATCTCTTCAGCTTTCACGTCGAGGCTCCCGGTTCCGTTTTTCTTCATCCCCGCGGCGTGATTATCTGGGATGAAATTGCGAGCTATTGGAAGGAGAAACACCGTCAGGCCGGCTATCAGGAAATCCGCACGCCGCTGGTTCTGAACGAGGAACTTTGGCATCGCTCGGGGCACTGGGAGCACTACCGTGAGAATATGTATTTCACGGAAGTGGAAAAGCAAATGTACGCGCTGAAACCCATGAACTGCCCGGGGCACCTGCTGGTCTATCAGTCGCGGCAGGTCTCCTACCGCGAACTTCCGCTCAAGTTCTGCGAATTGGGAATCGTACACCGCTACGAGAAAAGCGGCGTGCTGCACGGCATGTTCCGGGTGCGCGTGTTCACGCAGGATGACGCGCACATCTTCGTGACTCCCGAGCAGATCGAAGAAGAAACAGCCAAGGTCGTGCAGTTCATTTTCGAAATGTACCGTGACTTCGGCTTCGAGGACTTCCGCATCGAGCTTTCCACGCGGCCGCCCAAGCGGGTGGGAGCCGACGAGATCTGGGACAAGGCCGAGCTGGCATTGGAAAACGCGCTCAAGAGACTGCAAGTCAAATACCAGCTTAATCCCGGCGAAGGCGCATTCTACGGTCCGAAGATTGATTTCCATATTCACGCCTCCATTTATTCCGGTATTCCAGGAGTAATCATAGATGAACCTGAGCCTATTATAGGAAGTAAAAAAACATAATTAAATACTA
>JAPKYT010000104.1 GCA_026394155.1 bacterium
AAGTTTTCCAACTCCACCAGATTGGCGCGGCGACCGGGAGCGATGGCGCCAATATCGCGACGGCCGAAAATCGCTGCCGTGTTTGCTGTGGCCATACACACCGCCAAGACGGGATCCAAACCGCGCGCCACGGCCTTGGCCAGCGTGGCGTTCATGTGCCCTTCGCGGATCAGATCGTCAGCGTGGCGGTCATCGGAGACGAAAGCGAAGCGGTGAGCGGTGGCGGGTGTCACCAGCGGCAGAAGCGCTTCGAGGTTGCGGGCCGTGGAACCCTCACGAATGAGCACGGCCATGCCCCGGCGCAGTTTGTCGCGCGCCTCCTCGAAGGAACTGCTTTCGTGATCGGTGGCGATTCCGGCGGCGGCATAGGCGTTGAGCCAGCGCCCGCCCACACCGGGAGCGTGGCCGTCCACGGGTCTGCCTTCCGCCATGGCGATTTTGGAAAGAACGCCGTCGTCGCCGAAGACCACACCCGGAAAGTTCATGACTTCGGCCAGTCCGAGGACGCGCGGATGTGAGAGCAGCGGCTCCAAATCCTGCGCTGAAAGCTCCGCGCCCGCCGTCTCCATGTGAGTGGCCGGAACACACGACGGCAACATTACGAAAACGTCCAACGGAACGTCCTCGGTGGCGGCCAGCATGTAGCGGATGCCGTTCACGCCGCAGACGTTGGCGATTTCATGCGGATCGCAAACCACGCCGCCGGTTCCCCACGGCACGACCGCGCGGGCGAATTCCGCCGGTGAAAGGAGGCTGGATTCGATGTGGACGTGACCGTCGAGGAAGGCGGGAGCGAGATACGCGCCGCGCAGATCCACCACCTCGCGGGCGTCGTAGTCTCCCAGTCCGGCGATGCGGCCGGCGAAGACGGCCACCGCGATCTCTTCGATCTCGCACGAGAGCGTGTTGACCACGCGCCCGTTTTTCAGGAGCAGATCGGCGGGCTGATCGCCGCGCGCGACCGCTAACAGAGACTGGAGTTCGAGCGGTTTCATCAGAAGAAGGTAATGCGGTGACGGAGCCCTTTGGTGCGCACGGACTTCGCCAAGGAATCGAGCTCAGCCAGAGTGCGGTTCAGGCGGACGTAGAGTTCATCGTCGCGGAGCAGCTTGCCCACGGTGCCGTCCTCGCGGTTGATCTGGTCGGCGATGGCGCGCAGGGAAGCGGTGAGAGCGGATATCTGGGCGGTGGTGGAATCCACGCCGTTAAGAGTGGCGTTCAGCCGCGCCTCGGTGGTGTGAACGAGAAGCTCGGTGGCGTCGAGCGTGGTCTTCAAGCGGGTGACGATGTCGGTGAGTTCATCGCGGTTCTCGCTCAGCCATTGATCGGTGGTGCGGGCCGCGCCGCCGGCGTCGCTGAGCAGACCGGAGACGTTTCGCTGATTGACCGTATCGCCGACGATGACGTTGAGATTCACCATCAGCGTGTTCAGGTTGTGCAAAGCCGTGCTGAAGTCTTCGGAGATGTTCTGGAAAATGGTGACGGCTTCCCCCATGCCCAGCGGCGGTTCGCCCCGCAGCGGTTTGCTGACGTCGGCGGGCGGAAGCTTCGAGCCCGGATAGAGCGCCAGCACCTTGCCGGCCATGACCGTCGGCGATTCGATGGTGACGCGGTAATCGGAATAGAGCATAACGTTCTTGTCCACCGCGGCGCGCACCATGACGTGACCCTCGCGCAGAAGGATATTGGTGACGCGGCCCTTAATCACGCCGTTGGCCAGAACGTTGCAGCCCGTCTCCAATCCGGCCACGTTGTCGAAGATGACTTCGATGCCGTAGCGCGCGCTCCGCAGGCGGAAGCCCTTGCCCCACATGACGCCGACGACGAGAATCACCAGCGACACGAGGACCGCGATTCCGACCTTAATCTCGCTTCGTTTGGACTCCACGGATCATTCCCCGTAAGGTATGGGTTTGCTGGTCGGCAAATCCTGACATTGGATGCGGACTCCGAGGGCGCGCAATTCCTGCAAAGTGGTACGGTCCCAGTCGGAGAGAAAAACGTAGGGGAGAAATTCCTCCCGTCCCTCGCGGAAGTGCAGGCCGCCCAGCGTCAGAACTTTCATGGGCGCGCCGAGGCGGACCATTTTGAGCGCATCCACCGGCGTTTCGATCACCAGCATGACGCGCGCATTCTTGAACTCGCCGCGCACCCAACGCTCGGCCGCGTCGGTCACCGGCACGATATCTCCGCGCAGTTCCTCCGGAATCAGCCGGCGGAAGGTGAGGGACAGCTCGTCGTCTTTGGCTACGCGATCCGAGACCAGCAGCAGGGGAGCGACGCCGAGAGTCTGTCCCCAACCCACCACCACCTGACCGTGCAGGAGGCGGTCGTCCACCCGGACCACGGGGAACACCAGCCGGTTTTCCCGGCGAAACCACGGTAAGCTCATGCGGGAATCCGTTGAATGCCGCGATGGCCGTCGGATTCCACCATTTGAACGAGCTCTTCAAAAGGCAGCCGGGCGCGCTTCGTAAAAAACGAAAGCAGCATCGGCAGGTTCACTCCCGTGAGCAGCACGTGCTGCGGATGACGGGAATGCAGCGATTTGCAGGCCACGAACGGCGATCCGCCGCAGTGATCCACGAAGAGCACGGACGGCGCATCGCCCAGGCGGGCTTCGACGGCTTCGACAATCTGTTGCAAAGACATGCCTTCGTTGCTCAGCACGTCCACACCGGTTTGCGGGCCGAGCATCTTCTCCACCGCGTCCATGAGGCTCCGGCCCAAGCCGCCGTGAGTGAGAATGACGGCAAGAGTCATGCGCGGCTTTCTACTCGAAGTCCTTTTCGAGATAGGACTCAATCTGCTGCGTGCGGTTCTTCATGGCCTCGGACAGAGCGGCGCTGAACTGCTTGGTGGGGTGCCAGCCGTAGACTTTGAGATGCAGATTCAGGGCGATGGTCTCGGCGATGACCGTGACGTTCTTGCCGGGGTAGATGGGCAGGCGCACATAGGGGATTTGGACTCCGAGATACTCCTGGTACGCGTCCTCCATGCCGGTGCGTTCATAGTCGTGTTCGCCGCTCCAGTCCACCAGCTCCACTTCGGTCTCCACGCGTTTCTGCAGGCGGATGGCGCGCACGCCGAACATACGGCAGATGTCAATGATGCCCACTCCGCGGATTTCCATGAAGTGCTTGAGCAGTTCGCTGCCGCTGCCCATGAGCACGTTGTCGGCGGTGCGGGTCAAGGTGACCACGTCATCAGACACCAACCGATGACCGCGCTCCACCAAATCGAGCGACACTTCCGACTTGCCGATTCCGCTGCGGCCGGTAAACAAGAGGCCCGTGCCGTAGACGTCCACCAGCGAACCGTGGACGACGGTGGACGGCGCGAATTTGTGGTCCAGATAATCGGACAGCAGATGGCCGAGCTCGGTGGTGCTCAACGGGCTGACAAAAATGGAGACGCCCGCCAGATCGGCCAGGCGCGGCAAGTCGGGCGGGACATCATTCGAGTTGCTGACGATGATGCAGGGAATCTGAAACTGAAAGAAGCGTTGCAGAGACTCAAGCTGAGCCTCCGGCGACAGCGACTTCAGGTAGCCAACCTCGGTGTTGCCGAGAACCTGGATGCGGTCGTAGGTGAAGAGATCGAGGAATCCGGCCAGCGCCAGACCGGGGCGGTGCAGGTCCTTCTGAGTGACGTCGCGCACCAGACCCTTGGGCGAGTTGAGGAGACGCAGCGAGAGTCGCTGCTGCATGTCCTGAAAGAACGCCCCGACCTGTAGTGTCTGCATAGGGTGCCCTCCGCGGCCGCACGTGGCGCGCGTCTATTCCCCGCCGGCGCGCTTGGCCATGCGCTTGCCCTTGAGCTTTTTCAGTTGCTGTTCCAATTTGTCCACCGCCAGCGCGATGGATTTCTTGAAGTCGTCGGACGTTTCCGAGGCGTTGAGCAGAGACCCGTTGGCGTTGAGGTGAACGCGGGCTTCTTTGACCGTCTTGGCATAGGTGAACTCAATTTCGCAGGCGAGGATGTCATCGCTGAGTTTGCACAGCCGCTGGACCTCCACCTCGGCGAACTGTTTGAGAGAATCGGACGCTTTGAAATGGATGGATGAGATTCTCGTCCTCATCGGTACTCCTTTCTGATGCGTGTGTCCGGCCTGAAGCCCCAAGTCAAAGAACTCTACTTGCGTGTGGCGTGCGGATGAGCCTGCGCATAAGCCTGCTTCAACCGCGCGCTGGAAACATGAGTGTACTTTTCGGTGGTCGAGAGCGAGCGGTGTCCGAGAAGTTCCTGCACCGCGCGCAAATCCGCTCCGTGATCGAGCAGATGAGTGGCGAAACAATGGCGCAGCACGTGGGGCGAGGTCTTTTCGCCGTGCAACGTCAGAAGTTCACGCCGCACAATCTGAAAGGCCCGAAAGCGGGTCAGCGGGCGGCCGCGGTCGCTGAGCCAGAGCGCGCCGCCATCGGGAAGACGGTGCGCGTCCAGAAACTCGCGCCGGGCGCGGAGGTATTCTCTCATGGCCGCCGCCGCCTTACGCGAGAGAGGAACTACGCGCTCCTTGTTTCCCTTGCCCAGCACGCGCAGCAGGCCGCGCGAGAGATCCATGCGCACCGGCCGAAGTCCGAGGAGCTCGGAAATGCGGAGGCCGGAGCCGTAGAGCATCTCGAGCAAAGCCCGGTTGCGCAGCGAAGGAAAATCCGCCGCGCACGGCGCGTCAAGAACCGCTGCGAGTTCGGACTCGGGGAGGGTGGTGGGCAGCTTGCGCCGCGGGCGCGGTTGACGCAGCCCCGCTACGGGATTTTGCGGCAGGAGCCCTTGTCGAACCAAGTAACGGGCGAACGCTGAGAGCGCCGCCCGCTTGCGGTCAATGGATGCGCGCGCATAGCGGGAGTTCGTTAGAGCGGCCAAGTGCGTTCGGACGGCGGTGGTGGTGAAGGCCGCGCAGGTGGATCGAGCGCCGCCGCTCGGCTCGAGAGACGCAAAGAACTGCAGCGCGTCTCGGCCGTAGGCTTCAATCGTGGGATCGGATCGGCCGCGGCGCGCGGCCAAGTCCAAAAGGAATTCGGGCAGCAGTTCGCGCAGCGTGGGCGCGCTCACTTGCGGGTGGCCTCCTCTACGGCGACCTTATGTTTGCACTTGGGACACTGCCGCACATGGCCGCTCTGCAGCGGCTTATCCTCCATATAAGGATGGCCGCACTGCGGACAGAGCTCCGGAACCGGCTTGTACCACGAGACGAAATCACAGTCGGGATACTTCGAACATCCCCAGAAAGACCGGCCTTTGCGCGAGCGCTTCTGACTGACGCGGCCCTCGCAGCCGGGGCGCGGACAGGGCACGCTCTCGCCATTTTCCAGCGGCAGGATGGTCTTGCACTGGGGATAGCCGGTGCACCCCAGGAACCAGCCGAAGCGGCTGCGCTTGAGCAGCATCGGCTTGCCGCAGGCCGGGCAGTCGGTGGGCGGAACCTCGGGAGCCTTGTCGGATTCGAGCGGCTCCGTGTGACGGCACTGCGGGTAGTTGGAGCAGCCGAGAAACTGGCCGCTGCGTCCCCATTTCGCCACCAGCGCGGCGCCGCACTTGGGGCATTTCTTGTCGGTCACCGCTTCGCTGGCCTTGCGGATTTCGTGGCGGTTCTCACGCACCTTCTCCAGTCTCTTGGAGAACGGCGTGTAGAAATTCTTGACCACTTTACGCCAGTCTTCGCCGTCGTTTTCGATGGCGTCCAGCTCCTCTTCCATGCGCGCCGTGAAATTCACGTTGAAGATGTCGGGGAACTGATCCACTAACAGGCGGCTCACCGTCTCGCCGAGATGGGTCGGATGGAAGCGGCGCTCCTTCTGCTCGACGTAGCGCCGCTTCACCAGCACCGAGATGATGCTGGCATAGGTGGAGGGCCGGCCGATGCCCAGTTCATCCAGCGCTTTCACCAGCGATCCCGGATTGAAGCGCGGGGGCGGCTCGGTGAAATGCTGGGTGGGAGTGACGCGCTCCATTTCATACGTCTTGCCCACGTCCAGCTTGGGCAGATCGCGCTTCAGGTCATCTTCCTCGGCCGCCTTGTCCTTCGGCTTCTCCTCGGACAATTCGGCCAGCACCTGCAAATGACCGGCGAACAGCAGGCGGCGGCCGACGGCGCGGAACTCGTATGTCCCGGCCATGATCTGCGCGGTGGTCACCTCGTAGCGGGCATCGGCCATCTGGCAGGCTACGAAGCGCCGCCAGATCAGCTCATAGAGCTTGTGTTGCTCCGCCGTGAGATATTTTTTTATAGACGCCGGGTCGCGATGCACGCCGGTGGGCCGGATCGCTTCGTGAGCATCCTGCGCGGACTTTTTGTTGGCGTAAAAGGGAGGTTTCTCGGGCAGGAACTCGGAACCAAAACGCTCGGCGATGTAGTCGCGGGCAGCCGCCACCGCCTCGGGAGCGATGCGGGTGGAATCGGTTCGCATGTACGTGATGAGACCGACCATGCCCTCTTCACCGACCTTGACGCCTTCATACAGCGCCTGCGCCGCGCCCATCGTGCGCTGATTGGAGAAGCCGAGACGCCGCGAGGCGTCCTGCTGCAGAGTGGACGTGGTGTAGGGCGCTGACGGATGCGAGCGGGTGGGCTTGACTTTGAGATCGGTCAGCCGGAAGGATTGCCGGCGAATGTCCTCCACCGCCGCGGCGGCTGTCTTCTCGTCCTTCAGTTCGGGCTTGGCGTCGCCGATCTTGACCAGCCGCGCGACGAACGGTTCCCCTTTCGCGGTGCGCAGGTAGGCCTCAATCGTCCAGTACTCCTCCTGCTTGAAGGAGCGGATTTCCTCTTCGCGCTCGCAGATCAAACGCAGGGCCACGGATTGCACCCGGCCGGCGGAGAGACCGCGAGCGATGATTTTCTGCAGCAGCGGCGAGACCATGTAGCCCACCAAGCGGTCAAGCACGCGCCGGGCCTGCTGGGCCTCTACTTTGGGAACGTCAATCTCGCCCGGGGTGGCCATGGCCTTCATCACGCCGGCGCGGGTGATCTCGTTGAAAAGCACGCGATGCAGCCGCCCGCGTCCGTTGCCGATTTCCTGCGCCACGTGATAGGCGATGGCTTCGCCTTCACGATCCGGGTCGGTAGCGATATAGATGTCGCTTTTGTCACGCGCGCTCTTCTTCAGACCGGCGATGACTCCGGCTTTGCCGTCAATGACCTCGTATTCCGGCTCGAACTCGTGTTCCAGATCCACGCCCAGTCGCTTGGTCGGCAGGTCCCAGATGTGGCCGACCGTGGCCTGAACGACGTAGCCCGATCCGAGGTAGCCGCTCAGCGTGCGCGCCTTGGCTGGAGACTCGACGACCACGAGATTCTGACCGTGCCCAAGGTCCGCGCTTCGCTTGACTTCTTGCGCAGTCTTTTTCGCGGTGGTCTTCTCGGACCCCGATTGAGTCTTTCGAGAAGTCTTGGCCGGGGCGGAGCGTGAGCCGGCGCTCTTCGTCGAACGCCCGCTGCGGGTCTTGGGAGGAGTCTTTTTTGAAGTGCTGGACATTCGGATCAAAAGAGAGGAAAAGCTTCGAGCAGGTGCTCAAAGCTCTTAAACTGCCAAAAGTGTGACAGGTTCACGGCACAACGCAATATCTTGAAATATGTGAGATTAGAAAGTGTTAGAGCCGACTTCGGGAGCCCGCTCAAGCACGACTTCAATGCACATGTTCCGGCCATGGCCGGAAGGGGCTCACGGCACCGACCGGTTCGGCAAGCCGGGGATCCTTCTCCAGAAGGTGCGTCGCCACCAGCATCTTGATTTCGTCCATGCCGGCATTGAGGTTTCCCAGCAGCATGCAGCGTTCGATAATTTCCTCCACGTCGGCCTGATCGAGAATGCCGAGGTGCGTCATTTGAATCAGGTAACCGTGAGCGTCGGCGGCCACATATTGACGCTCGACGTCATGCAGCACGCGGTGCGCATGGACACCGGAGGGAGAAGAGACGTGAGTGCGCCGGACTTCTCCGTTGAGCCGGTCGGCAAAAAGGGAGATGGCTGTGGCGACCTCGCGCTGTGAAAAACCGCGTTGCACCAGATCGTCCGAAATCCCTTCAATCTCCTCCGGCCTGATGCGGCGAGACTGAATCTCGCCGATGACATACATCAAAATCTCGACGATACGCTGGTCCATATGCAGCCCTCGAGTTAGCGGCCGACTTGGACAGAAGCTGGCTATTCAACACGGCCTGAGTGCAAACGCAGCAACCGCGACCAAGCAAGCCGGTGGTAGCTGCGCCTGAGGCAAAGTACTCAAAAAAATCGCCAAAGGCAAGCACAAACTCAGCTCGGCATCTGCACCGTGGCGCCACAACATTTCTTGTATTTCTTGCCACTTCCACAGGGGCATGGGTCATTTCTGCCAACCTGAGGGCCGACCCGCACCGGCTGAGGCTTGCCGGCGCGCGCCGGCGACGCGGCAGTCCCGCCTACCGCACCACCCTGCGCCGCCTGCGTGAACGCCAGACCGGACGATTCGGAATGCAAGTAAGTCAAAGCCGCCTTTGGGGTTGGTGCGACCGGCCGCGGACGCGGCGCGGCTTCGGTCACGGGCTGTGCGCGATACATGATGCGCAGCGCGTCACCGTTGACCGCATCCAACATCGCCGAGAAGAGATCGAGTCCCTCTTTCTTGTACTCAATGAGCGGGTCCTTCTGGCCGTAGGCGCGCAGACCCACCCCCTCCTTCAGACCGTCCATGGCGTACAAGTGCTCTCGCCAATGCTCATCAATGGCGCGCAGAATGGCGTAGCGCTGCAAGGTCTTGAGCAACTCCTCGCCCAAGAGCGAGAGGCGCAACTGGCGCGCCTCCTCCACCTTCTCGATGAGGAAAGAGTACAACGGATCGCCGCTCAGGCCGCGGAACTGCTCGTCGCGCGTCACGCCCACGAGGAAAGTGACCATCAGGTCTTCGGCCAATCCGTCATGATTGATGTCGGCCTCGCGCCCCTCTCCGCTCGTGTGCTTCTCGAGCAAGTACTCGATGTGGTCGGAGGTCATCTCGGCCACCAGCTCGGTGGGGTCTTCGCCGCGCAGCGCGACATTGCGGCGCGAGTACACCACCGTCCGCTGCTGATTCATCACGTCATCGTACTTCAGCAGGTGTTCGCGGATGGAGAAGTTGTAGGCTTCCACCTTCTGCTGGGCGCGGCCGATGGCGCGGGTAATCATGGGATGGGTGATGACCTCCCCTTCCTGCACGCCGAGGCGATCCATGATGCGGGCGATGCGCTCCGAGCCGAACAGCCGCATGAGGTCGTCTTCGAGGGAGAGGAAGAACTCGCTCCATCCGGGGTCGCCCTGGCGGCCGGCGCGGCCGCGAAGCTGGCGGTCAATGCGGCGCGATTCGTGGCGTTCGGTGCCGAGGATGTAGAGACCGCCGTCAGTTTGCGATTTGTCGCCCGGCTCGCCCAGCCACTGCACGACGCCCGGGCCGAGCTTGATGTCGGTGCCGCGACCCGCCATGTTGGTGGCGATGGTGACGGCTCCGGGCTGCCCCGCGCCCGCGATGATTTCCGCTTCGCGCTGGTGCTGACGCGCGTTGAGCACGTTGTGCGGAATGTTGCGCCGGCGCAGCATGCGCGAGACGACTTCGGAACTCTCCACCGTGGTGGTGCCCACCAGCACCGGCTGGCGGCGCGCATGCAGTTCGGCGATCTTGTCAATGACCGCGTTGTATTTTTCGCGGCGCGTCCGGTAAACCAGATCGTTTTGGTCGAAGCGCCGCACGGCCTCGTGGGTGGGAATGACCACCACTTCCAGCTTGTAGATGGTGTAGAACTCGCTCTCTTCGGTTTCCGCCGTTCCGGTCATCCCGGCCAGCTTGTGGAAGAGGCGGAAGAAGTTCTGGAGAGTGATGGTGGCGATGGTCTGCGTTTCACGCTCGACGTGCACGCCCTCTTTGGCTTCGATGGCCTGATGGAGACCGTCCGAGTAGCGCCGGCCGGAGAGGATGCGGCCGGTGAACTCGTCCACGATGAGCACCTTGCCGTCCTGCACGACGTATTCCACGTCCTTGTCGTAGAGGGCGTAGGCCCGCAAGAGCTGCTGCACGTTCTGCACGCGCTCGCTGCGCTCGGCGTAGGCCGCTTGCTGTTTGGCCTTGGCGGCGGCGCGCTCGGACACGCTGAGTGACTCGTCCTGATCCAAGCGGGTGAACTCTTCGGCGAGATCGGGCAGAAGGAACAGGTCGGGATCGCCGCCGTGATACTTGGTGAGCTGCGTCCGGCCCTTATCGGTGAGGTCAACGATGTGCGACTTCTCGTCAATGGAAAAATACAGCTCCTCGTCGAGCTCGAACATCTTCTTGTCGCGCAGCAGATCGTTCTCGACGCGCTGGCGCCTGCGGATGTTGCTCGGCTCCTGAAAGAGCTTCATGAGCCGTTTGTGCTTGGGCAGGCCGCGGAATCCCAGGAGCAGCTTGCGCCCCGTTTGCCATTCGTCGCCGCCTTCCTGCGCAAGGTCGCGCTCGATTTCCTCGGCCAGACTGGTGACGGTTTGGGTTTGCAGGCGAACGAGCTGCTCGACCGCCGGCCGCATCTCGTCGAAGCGTTGTGTCGAGTGGGCCACCGGACCGGAGATGATGAGCGGCGTGCGCGCCTCGTCAACGAGCACGCTGTCCACCTCGTCCACGATCGCGTAGTGGTGCCCGCGCTGCACAACTTCCTCCATGGAGAGGGCCATGTTGTCGCGCAGGTAGTCGAAGCCGAACTCGTTGTTGGTGCCGTAGGTGACGTCGCAGGCGTACTGCTCCCGGCGCAGCGGAGGCGGCATGTCGGAGATAATGACCCCGACGGACATGCCGAGGAAGCGGTAGATGAGACCCATCCACTCCGAGTCGCGCTGGGCGAGGTAGTCGTTGACGGTCACCAGCCACGCGCCTTTGCCTGCGAGACCGTTCAGGTAGAGCGACAGCACGGCCACCAGCGTCTTGCCTTCGCCGGTGGCCATTTCCGCGATCTTGCCCTGATGGAGCACGACGCCGCCGATCAGCTGCACGTCATAGGGGATCATGTCCCACGCGGCGGGACGACCGCGCGTCTCGCCGTCTTTCAGGCGCGCGCGGAATTCGCCGGTCTTGGCCTGAAGCTGATCGTCGCTGAGAGCTTGATACTCTTCCTCGAAGCGGTTGATCTCTCCGACGATCGGCCAGAGCGTCTTGACCGAGCGCTGGTGCTTGGTGCCGAAGACTTTGACGAGCAGTGAATCCAACATGGGCTATCTTTTCCGGCCGCCTCGCGCTTCCCAAAGGGGCACAAGGCGGCCGCCTTTACATTCCGATAAAGAGCCGGGCGGCGAGAAACTCCGGCAGGTTGGCGGCGCGGATTTTCCGCGCGGCCTCCTGAACCGGGTAAACTTCGCGCAGCCACTGCAAAGTTCCCGATTCCGTGTCATAAACAGCCCAGCAGGCGCGCGGGTCGCGATCGCGCGGCTGTCCCACCGATCCGACGTTCACTATGCTCCGCCCCGCTCCATCGTCGAAACGCACGGGAACGTGCGAGTGCCCGATAAAGGCCACGGTCTTGGGGGGAAGCGCCTCAAAATGCGCCCGCGCGTCTTCGGGGTGCAGAATGTAGTTCCACGCCAACGGTTCGGCGGGCGTGGCATGCACCAGATAGAGGCCATCCTCTTGCCGCGTGAGGGGCAGCGACGTCAAGTAGGCCAGATTCTCGTCGGTGATGACGCGCGCCGTCCAATCGAGCGCGGCGCGGGCGTAGGAATTGAAGTAACGCGCCGAGGTGCGGCCGATCAGCGCGTCGTCGTGATTGCCGATGACCGTGGCGTGGCAGAGCGAACGGACTTTCTCCACGCATTCGTTGGGGTTCGCTCCGTAGCCGACGATGTCGCCGAGACAATAGACACGGTCCGCCTTCTCGCTATCCAGCCGGCGCAACGCCACCGCGAGCGCCTCGAGGTTGGCGTGAATGTCCGAGATGATGCCGATTCTCACGGTGCCGGAGCCCCGGTCGGCAGGTCCGCCGGCTTTTTCACCTTCTTATGCAGCTCGGTGCTGAGCGCATCGAGGATACCGTTGACGAATCGCCCGCTTTGACTGGTGGAGTAGCGTTTGGCCAATTCGATGGCCTCGTTGATGGTCACCTTGAAGGGAATGTCGTCGAAATAGAGGAACTCGGCGATGGCCACCCGCAGAATGACGTGATCGAGCACCGCGATGCGGTTCAGGTCCCACTTCTGCACGGCCTTGGCGATCAGCCCGTCAATGTACCCGTCCCGTTCCGCCGAGCGCCGGCAGAGTTCGCGGCAGAAGCGAAGGTTGAGGTCATCGGGCACCGAGCCGAGCAGGTCGGCGAAGACCTGCTCCACCGGATCGCCGCTCATCTCATGAGCATAAAGAATGCGCAGCGCCCACTCGCGGGCGGCCCGTCGCGATCGCATCAGTTCCCCGAGTTATCGGTCAAACGTGGACGCGCAGTCCCATGGGATCGGGCCGGCGGCCTTCAATGAGGTCGAAAAACGCCTTTTGCAATTGGCGGGTGACGGCTCCGGGCTTGCCGTCTCCCACCTGAATCTTGTCCACCGAACGGATGGGCGTGAGTTCGGCGGCAGTGCCGGTAAAGAAGACTTCGTCCGCAATGTAGAGCATCTCGCGCGGAATGTTGGCGATGTTGACCGCGAAACCCGCCTCATTGGCCAGTTGCAGCACTGCGGCCCGGGTGATGCCGGGCAGAACGGATCCCGAGAGCGGCGGCGTCCACAGCTCGCCGTCGCGCACGAGAAAGATGTTCTCGCCCGACCCTTCGGAGACGAATCCGCCGCGATCCAGAGCGATGCCCTCGTCGAATCCCATGGCCATCGCGTCAATCTTGATGAGCTGCGAATTCATGTAGTTGGCGCCGGCCTTGGCCAGAGCGGGAAGGGTGTTGGGAGCGATGCGGGTCCACGACGAGACGCAGACGTCAATGCCGTTTTCCAGAGCTCCGTCGCCCAGATACTTGCCCCAGCGCAGGGGCATAACGGCCGCGTCAATGGGACAATCGCCCGGGAACACTCCGAGAGAGTGATAACCCCGGTAGAGCAGCGGACGCAAATAGGCCTCGTCCATTTT
The DNA here is from genome assembly GCA_026394155.1 of bacterium. Taxonomy (GTDB): domain Bacteria; phylum Electryoneota; class RPQS01; order RPQS01; family RPQS01; genus RPQS01. The sequence goes on from JAPKYT010000104.1 coordinate 13,039, forward strand.
GTTGACGCGAACGACGTCCATACAGGCCTTCTCCAAATCCTCCTGCGAGAACGGGCCGTTCATGCGATAGATCTTGGCCGAGTCCAGCAGGCGGCGGATGTGCTGGCGCAACCCGAAAATGATGGACCCGTCCGGAGTCTTATAGCAGCGGATGCCTTCGAAAACGGCCGAGGCGTAGTGCATGGCGTGAGCGGCGAGGTGGATGGTGGCGTCTTTCCAGTCCACCATTTTGCCGTTCATCCAGATTTTGAGCGATTCGTCAAACTTCGACTTTGCCACGGTTGGATTCCCGTAAGTTGTGGATGGGATATGCTAAGCTGAAAGGACGTTGCGGGCGATGATGAAGCGCTGGATCTCGGAGGTGCCCTCGTAAATCTCGGTCACTTTCGCGTCCCGCAGCATGCGTTCGACGGGGTAGTCCATGAGATAGCCGGCTCCGCCGTGAATCTGCACCGCTTCGAGAGTCACCTTGGTGACCACGTCGGACGCGAACAGCTTGGCCATGGCGGCCTCGTGGTTGTAGCGCCCACCCGCGTCCTTCTTGCGGGCGGCGGCATAGACGAGCAGCCGGGCGGCCTGCGTCAGCATCTCCATGTCGGCCAGCTTGAACTGAATGGCTTGAAACTCGCAGATCGGCCGGTTGAACTGCACGCGCTGCTTGGAGTACTTGACGGCCTCTTCGAGCGCGCCTTGAGACAGACCGACGGCCTGCGCGGCGATGCCGATGCGGCCGGAGTCGAGCGACAACATGGCGATCTTGAAGCCTTCTCCTTCCTTGCCCAGCCGGTTGGCGGCGGGGACGCGAACGTCCTGCAGATTGACCTCAACGCAATCGGAGGAGCGGATGCCCATCTTCTTCTCGAGTGTCCCGACGCGAAGACCTTGCGCACCGGCCGGAACGAGGAAGGCGGAGATGCCCTTGCTCTTCTCCACGGTTTTATCGGTGCGGGCGAAGACAAGATGCACCTGCGCGTTCGCGCCGTTGGTGATGAAGGCTTTGGTGCCGTTGAGAACGTAGGCGTCGCCGTCGCGCACCGCGGTGGTTTTCAGAGAGGCGGCGTCGGAACCGGACTCAGGCTCGGTCAGTGCGAACGCGCCTAACAGTTTGCCCGCCGCCAGCGGCCGCAGCCATTTTTCGCGCTGCTCCGCATTGGCGAATTTCTCGAGAGGATAACAGATCAGCGAGTTGTTGACGGAGGCGATGACTCCCACCGCCGGATCCACGCGCGACAATTCCTCAATGACAATGGCATAACACACCGTGTCCATGCCGGTTCCGCCGAGGTTTTCGGGCGTGTTGACCCCCATGAAGCCGAGTTCGCCCAGCCGGCGCATGATGTCGGCCGGAAACTCGCCGGACTCGTCCCGTGCGGCCACGCTGGACCGGATCTCGCCTTCGGCAAACTCGCGGACGGCGCGCTTGACGTCGAGCTGTTCTTCGGTCAGCAGATGTTCCATAAAGTTCTCCGCTCTTTCATTGTGCGAGGCGCACGGCCGTGCCCGAGGCCGTGACCATGAGCATGGAGCCGTCGGCTCCCACGACTTCGTAGTCGAGATCCACTCCCATTACCGGAGTGGTGATCACGACCATGTTTGCGCCTCACGAATACTTGTAGAATCCGCGGCCGGACTTGCGGCCCAGAAAGCCCGCCGCCACGTATTTCTTGAGCAGCGGACAGACACGATACTTCGAGTCGCCCAGATCGCGATGCAGAACCTCCATGATGGCCAAACACACGTCCAGACCGATGAGATCGGCCAGCGCCAGCGGCCCCATAGGATGATTCATGCCGAGCTTCATCACGCCGTCAATGGCCTCGGCGTCGGCCACGCCTTCCATCAGGCAATAGACGGCCTCGTTGATCATGGGCATCAGGACGCGGTTCGAAACGAAGCCGGGATAGTCGTTGACGGTGATGGGTGTCTTGCCCAGCGCCTTGGCGAAGTCAAGCACGGCCCCGTGTGTCGCGTCGGAAGTGGCCAGACCGCGGATCACTTCCACCAATTGCATCACGGGAACGGGATTCATAAAGTGCATGCCGATGACCTGACCCGCGCGCTTGGTGGCTGAGGCGATGCGCGTGATGGAAATGGTGGACGTGTTGGAAGCGAGAATGGCGTCGGGGCGGCAAAGGCGCTCCAGATCGGCGAACAACGCCAGTTTGACTTCAAGGTTTTCGATGACGGCCTCGATGGCGATGTCGGCTTGACGGACGTCGTTCAGGGAGAGCGATCCGTGCACACGGCGCAGCGTGGCGGCGCGATCCTCCTCCGTCAGCTTTCCCTTCTCCACTTGCCGGGCCAGATTCTTCTCAATGGTGGCCATCGCCTTGGTGAGCGGCTGGTCGGCGACTTCAATCAGATGCACCTCGCAACCGAACTGAGCGCAGACGTGGGCAATCCCGTTGCCCATTGTCCCTCCGCCGATGACGGCGACGTTACGAAATTGCATGATCTCCTCACGGGGTTGTGCGCCGCCAGATGGAACCGGCGGCACGGCTCTTGACGAAGGCGGTACCATAGGCCGCGGCCTCGGAGCGCAATCCGCACCCGATGGGCGGCTCGATGGGATGAGTGATGACCTTCAGCGATTCGGGCGTCTGCACGTAATCGAGCCAGAGATTGTCGGAGGCCACGCGCGCTCCCTGAGCATCGGTGCAGATGGCGGCTCCGCAGTTCAGACGCAACATAGCGCTGTCGGCATCAGCCCAGTAGGCGTGCAGGTCGGCGGCCACGGCCAGATCAGCCCGGTAACGGAACAGGATGCGGCGCAGACGTTGTTTCTGTAGCGCATCGAACTGGGCCGATCCGTTGCGTACGCTGTTGTTGGCACCGTCGAGATGGCCGTCGTCCAGCGTGTCGGGCAAGTACCACGTCCAGTCATGCGCGACGGCGATAAGCGGCAACTCCGGCGAGACGGCGCGCAAAGCGGCCAGCGTGGAATCCACCCAGTCTATTTGATCGGCGCGGAAGCACCAGCGATCCGTGCGATATAGGAGCAGCAGCGCGAGGTCGTGCCGCGCACCGGAGCCGACCACGAGCAGATAATCCCCGTAGGGCGACATCGGAAGCGGTTGGCCGAAGTCCACAAAGGGCTGAACGCGCAGGTGCATCTCTTCGAGATCGAACGCCTCATAGAGACGCACGCCGAGGTCGTTGGTGCCTTCGTAGGCATAGCGCTTGCCGCGAGACGTGTCGGCGACAGCGCCGATCTGGGGATCGAGAAAGAACTGTTCATCGTGGCCGCCGGGTACGACGAACACGGCCGGGCCGGGCGCAGCGGGCCACCATTGCAGAGAGTTTTCAGGTGTGGCGAAGACTGCGCGGTAGTCGTTCAGCACCGCCTCGGGCGTGCCGCGAAATCCGTAGTCGAACTTCAGCACATCGCCCACGATGACGAACAAGCGGGGCTCGACGGCACGGGCCTGCTTGAGAATGGCGCGGTGCACGCGGTTCGATCCGCGGTTGTCCCCGTAAATGCACACGCGCAAAGGCGGCTCCGCCGCCAGAACCTGCGCGCACAAGAGCAGGATAAGAACAGGCGCACTAATTCTTCTGGTCAGAACACCTCCACCGCCAAAGCCGTGGCCTCGCCGCCGCCGTTGCAGAGGCTGGCGATGCCGCGCTTGCCGCCCGTTTCATGCAACACGTTCAGCAGCGTGACCAGAATGCGGCCGCCCGAAGCTCCGATGGGATGTCCGAGCGCCACGGCGCCGCCGAAAACGTTCACGTGCTTTGCGTCCAACCCCAACAACTTGACGTTGACCAAGGCCACCACCGCGAAAGCTTCGTTGAGTTCCCACGCATCCACGTCGCTCTTCTTCCAGTCGAGACGCTTCAGGAGTTTCTCGATGGCGTAGGCCGGAGCGGTGGTGAACCACTCCGGTTCCTGACTGAAGGTGGAATAGCCGGCGATGCGCGCCAGCGGTTTCAGGCCGCGGCGTTTTGCCTCTTCGTAGGACATGACGGTCACGGCCGCCGCGCCGTCGCTGATCTTGGAGGCACTGGCGGCGGTGATGGTGCCCTCTTTTTCGAAGGCCGGCCGCAGCGTGGACAGCTTGGTGAAGTCCACCTTGCCGGGTTCCTCGTCCTGAGTGACGGTGGTCTCGCCCTTGCGCGTCTTGATGACGACGGGCGTGATTTCGCGCGCGAACTTGCCGGTTTTCTGTGCTTCGATGGCGCGGCGGTAGGACTCGGCGGCGAACTCGTCCTGCGCGGCGCGGTCCAGCTTGTGCTCACGGGCGCACAATTCGCCGCAGCTTCCCATGTGCTGATTGGAGTAGGGATCCCAGAGGCCGTCCTTGACCATGCCGTCAATCAGCGTGCCGTCACCGAGGCGATAGCCGCGGCGCGCGCCGTCGAGATAATAGGGAACCTGCGACATGTTTTCCATGCCGCCTGCGATCACGACCTTGGCTTCGCCCAACTGAACGGATTGCGCTGCGCACATGACCGCCTTCAGACCCGACGAGCAGACTTTGTTGACGGTCCAGGCGGAAACGGACTTGGGAATGCCCGCATAAATGGCCGCCTGCCGCGCCGGCGCCTGTCCGGCATTGGCTTGCAGGACCATTCCCAAGATGACTTCGTCCACCTCACCCGGCTCGATTTTGGAGCGGGTCAGGTTGTCCTTGAGCGCGTGTGCGCCCAGCAGCATGGCAGAGACATCCGCCAGCGCGCCGCTGAAACTGCCAACCGGCGTGCGCGCGGCGGAGGTGATGACGGGAGTGTTCGGATTCATGTGCTCGCCTCTTTTTCCACCCTTGAAACGACTGGCTCAACCAAGGTCTATGGATTCGAAAGCCGCGGTTCCGTCAGCTTGCGATTTCAGGTATCCGGCGCGGACCCGCGGTGCGTGAACAAAGAGCAGCAGATCGCCGCGCTCGCGGGCTTCGGTCAGCACAGCTTCCTTGGCGGCGCGGAGTTGCGGCACGTCTTCGTCATAGGAGAGGACGCAGTCCAGAGGCAGTTGCGCCGGGGTGGGCACCAGATCGGAAAGAAACACCGCTCGCTGACCTTCGCTCTCCACATAGACAATCTGCAACCCGCGAGAATGGCCGCCCGTCAAGCGCACGGTGATACCGGGAAGAATCTCGCTCTCGCCCGACACCGTTTGCAGACAACCGTGTTCGCTCAGAGGCTCGAAATCGCCCGCATCGTAGCCATCTTCGCCGCGCCGCACCGCTTCACGCGCCGCTTCCAGCTCCAGCGCTTGAACATAGTATCGCGCGCGCGAAAAGGCGGGAACGAGGTTGTTGCTCTCCGTTTTGCGCGTGGCGGCGCCCGCGTGGTCCCAGTGAAGATGAGTGAGGATTACCGCGCCCACCGTCTCCACCGTCACGCCCAGAGTTGTCAGAGTCGGAAAAAAACGGCGTGGCCACTCCATCCGGTACTGCTTCACCTTATCGGAACGCGGCTTGTCCCCTGTTCCCGGGTCCACCACCACCGTGTGTCCGCCGCCGCGAATCAGCAGCGAGTTGAATCCCACCTTGATGCGCGGCTTGCCGCGGGCGCGAAGGCGAGGCCCTTGCCGCTCGACACACAGTTGCACGAACGTATCGGCCTCGTCCTCAAAGAACCCGTCGGAAATCAGATCGAGCCGGAAGCGGCCGAGTTGCACCATCGAAATCTCTCAGGCCGCGTAATCCTGCAAGAGCGTGCGGGCGATGACCAGCCGCTGAATCTCCGACGTGCCCTCGCCGATTTCGCACAGCTTGTTGTCGCGGAACATGCGCTCCACCGGATAGTCGCGGATATAGCCGTATCCCCCGTGAAGCTGAATGGCCTGCAAGGTGACGCGCGTGGCCATCTCGCTGGCGAAGAGTTTCGCTACTGCCGCCTCGCGCATGTAGGGCTTGCCGGCGTCCTTGCGCTGAGCCGCTTCGAACACCAAATGCCGCGCGGCCTCGATCTGCACGTGCATATCGGCCAGCTTGAACTGCGTGGCTTGAAAATCCGCCACGCGCTTGTCGAACGCCTTGCGCTGGGTGACGTATTGAAGCGTGGCGTCGTAAGCGCCTTCGGCCAGCCCCAGCGACATGGCGGCAATGGAAATGCGGCCGGCATCGAGCGTCGTGAGCATCTGCCTGAAGCCCTCGTTCTCCTTGCCCAGCAGATTTCCCTTGGGCACTTTCACATCGCTGAAATGGAGGACCACGGTATCGGAGCCGCGCACGCCGAGCTTACGTTCTTTCTTGCCGAGCTCAAAGCCTTCCGCGCCCTTCTCCAAAACGAAACAACTGATGCCCTTGGTGCCCTTGCCCTTCTCGGTGACCGCGCTGACGGTGATGTACTTGGCGTAGGAACCGTTGGTGCAGAAGACTTTGGTGCCATTGAGCAGATAGTGATCTCCCTTGTTCACTGCCGTGCTTTGCGTCGCTCCGGCGTCGCTGCCCGCCTGCGATTCGGTGAGACCGAAGGCTCCCAGCGCCTTGCCGCTGCAAAGCTCGGGAAGATATTTCGTCTTCTGCTCCTCCGATCCGAACATGAAGATCGGCCCGGTGCCCAGCGAGATGTGCGCCGCCAGAGTGAGGGCCGTGCTGCCGCAGACTTTGGCGATCTCTTCCACCGCGATGGCATAGGCCACGTAGTCCATGCCGGCCCCGCCGTATTTCTCGGGATAAGGAATGCCCATGAGACCCAGCTCGGCCATTTCGGCGATAACCTCCTCGGGGAAGCGCTCGGTCTCGTCAATCTCCGCGGCCTGCGGCTTGATCCGGTTTTGGGCAAAATCGCGGACCATCTCGCGCAGCATTTTGTGTTCTTCGGTCAGTTGCATGGCGTCATCCGGCAAGTGAACGGGCAAAGGACTATTCTTCGGTAATGTCATCGAACACGCTGTCTCCCGCACCTTCGATGCGGCGACGGCGCTTCTTCAAATCCTCGATCAGCGCGTTGAACTCCCGCTGCGAGAGGTCGTAGTCGGACAGCACGCGGTCGAGATCGTTGCGCACTTTCTGAAGTTTGGGAGACAACTCCTTGGAAGGCTGCGGCTTCTTTTCGTTCATGGTGATTCCTGCGCAGACATCGTTTGTAGAAGGTTAGTCAAGTAATCGCGGCTGGTCAAGGCATCCTCGGCGGAGACTTCAAGCGTAATTCCCGACGCCGACTCCACGCGCAGCAAGGGCGCGAGCACGGCGCGAAAGTCCACCACGCCCTGACCGAGACCCAGATGAAGATCATCGCGGCCATCATTGTCGGACAGATGGACGTGACAAATGCGGTCGGAAAACCGCCGCGACCAGACAACGGGTTCCACCCGGCCGAAACAGGCGGCATGACCGGTATCGAGGCACATTCCCAAGGCCGGCGTCGGAAACCGCTCGAATATCTCCTCGAAGAGGGACGGATCGGGTTCGTAGGTGTTCTCCACAGCCAAACGAACCTCCAAATCCGCCGCATAGTCCACAAGCTCGCTCAATCCCTGCGAGAAAACGTCCAGCCAGCGGCGGCGGCCCTGAGGCGGATACTGAGGGAGATAACCCGTGTGAAAAACCATGCGCGGCGAGCGCACGGCGCGCGCGAACTCCACCGCCGCCGAAAGCACCTCAAGAGAATAGCGGCGGATGTGTGCGTCGCGCGAGCCAAGATTCAGATTGTCGAACGGGCCGTGCACCGTGGCTTCGATTCCGGCGTCGGCGACGGCATCGGCCAAATCGAGCAAGTTTTCCCACCGCACCTGTGGCCACAAGTCCTCGCTGCTCTCAAAGAGGATCTCCACGCCCAGTTCGAGCTCGGCAATCCGGGGAAGCGCGGAGACGACCTGCGGCACGTCGCAATAGATGTAGCGCGATCCGAACAACTCCGTCACTCCTCGACAGCCAGCGACACCACCACCGCCTCGGCATCCACAATGCCGCCGGGCGCGCCAAAGACGCCCGCCACGACGCCCGAACGCGGCGCGCGCAACGAATGTTCCATCTTCATGGCCTCGACCACCGCCACCACTTGATCTTTCTCCACGGCATCGCCCGGCGCGACCAGCAGCTTCACCAGCGTTCCGGGCATGGGAGCGCGCACGTCATTGGCCGCCTGACCGTGGTGCGCGTGATCGGTCGTTTCCGCTCCGGGTACGGCCAGCTCAAAAACGCGGCCAGCCAGCCAGACCCAGATGCGATCTTTTTCGCGAACCGCCCGCGCGGCGAACGAGCCGCGTTGGTTGCAGATGATGAACCGCCCTGCTCCGTGCTCTTGAACCGTCAGCTCATGCCGCGATTCGCCGAGTCCGACAGTCGCTCCCTGCGGTCCGGAATCCACCGTGAAGCGGATGCGTTCACCGTTATGGACTAATTCGCGCATCATGACTTCTCTTCCCGCTGTGCAATTTTCCAGTGGCCGAGCACTTGCCAGGGCGACGGCGTGGCTGTCCCCGCCACCTCCACCGGCTGCGATCCCAGGCGCGGGGCGCGCGTGGCGGCCCAGAGCGCCGCCGCCAATTCAGAATCCTCCACCGCGCGCGGTTTCCAGTCGGGAAGATGATCCTCGAGGAAATGCGTGCTCAAGCGCCCCTTTTGAAACTCAGGATGAGACAGAATGTCGCGCAGAAGTTCAATGGGTGAAGCGACTCCTAACAGAACATAGTTCTCGAGCGCGACACACATTTTCCGGATGGCGGCCTCGCGCGTGGCGGCACCGGCGATCACCTTGGACAGAATCGGGTCGTAGTAAACGGAGACGTCCGATCCCTCGCGGATACCCGAATCCACGCGCACGCCCGGCAGGTGCGGCTCTTCCAGCGCCAGAATCCGTCCCGAAGAAGGGAGAAAGCCGTGGGCCGGATCCTCGGCGTAGATGCGGCATTCGATGGCATGACCGCGAAAATGAATCTCCTCTTGTCGCTTGGGCAGCGGCTCGCCGGAGGCGATGCGCAGTTGCCACTCCACCAAATCTTCTCCGGTCACGAACTCCGTGACCGGATGCTCGACCTGCAGGCGCGCATTGACCTCAAGGAAGTAGAAGTGATCGCCGTCGAGCAGGAACTCCACCGTTCCCGCGTTTGCGTAGCCCGCGGCCTTGACCACGCGCACGGCGGCGTCGCCCATACGCTGGCGCAGCTCCGGGGTCAGCGCCGGGGAGGGAGACTCTTCGATAATCTTCTGGTGCCGCCGTTGAATGGAGCATTCACGTTCGCCCAGATGCACCGCATGGCCGTGCGCATCACCGAAAACCTGAAACTCCACGTGACGCGGGCGCGCCAGATATTTTTCGAGATACACGGTGGAGTCGCCGAAGGCCGAGCCTGCTTCGCGCATGGCGCCTTCCAGCGCGAGCGGCAAATCCGCCGCCGCGTGAACGACGCGCATGCCTTTGCCGCCGCCGCCGGCCGCCGCCTTGATGAGCACCGGCCAGCCGATTTTTTCGGCGAGTTTCACAACTTTTTTCGCGTCCGGCGTGTCGAAGGTCTCGCCGGGTGTAATGGGAACACCGGCTTTTTGGGCCAGGGCGCGCGCTTCGATCTTGTTGCCAAGAAGCCGCATTGCCTTGGGTGGCGGTCCGACGAAAATCAAGCCCGCCGCCTGAACCGCCTCGGCGAAGCGCGGATTCTCCGAGAGAAAACCGTAACCGGGATGAACCGCTTCGCAACCCGACTGCACCGCTGCTTCCACGATGCGCGGAATGTTCAAATAGCTTTCGGTGGGTGGCGGCGGGCCGATGGCGACGGCCTCATCGGCCAGTTCCACGTGTCGGGCGGTGCGATCCACGTCACTGTAGACGGCCACGGTGCGGACGCCGAGTTCGCGCGCGGTGCGCATCACGCGCACGGCAATCTCGCCCCGATTGGCTATGAGAAGTTTGCGGATCATGGAATTTTTGTCCACGCCGGACGGCGCTTTTCGAGAAACGCGGCCATGCCTTCCTGTCCTTCATCGGAGACACGCTGCCCGGCAATGAGCCGCGTGGTGATTTCTCTGGTCTCGGTCAGCGGCATTGCGGAAAGATCTCGCAAAAGCCGTTTGGTGGCGGCCAGCGCCTGCGGCCCGCCTTGCATGAACTGCTTCACGGACTCTTCGACCGCTGCATCGAGATCCGCTGCCGGGACAACGCGACTGGCCAGACTGACTTCGAGAGCGCGCGCCGCACCGATGGGCGCACCGCTGAGAAAAAGTTCGCGCGTGTGTCCCTCACCGATGCGCCGCACCACAAAGGGTGCGATGGTCGCCGGCACCAGACCGATGCGCACTTCGCTGAACGCAAGCTGCGCCGTGTCGCTCATCACCACCATGTCGCAGCAGGCCAACAGCCCCGCGCCGCCGCCGAATGCGCTCCCCTGAACGCGGGCAACGGTGGGGCGCGGAAAAGCATAGAGCGCGTGAAACATGTCGAAGAGCCGCCGGGCATCGTCAACGTTCTCGTCCAACGAAGCCCGTTTGAGGCTGCTCATCCAGTGGAAGTCCGCGCCGGCGCAAAAGACGTTGCCCTGCGCGGCCAGCACCAACACGCGCAACGCAGGATCATCAGCCAGCACATTCAGGGCGTGCGTGATCTCAGAGATGAGCTGCGCGTCAAACGCATTCCGCACGTCGGGCCTTGCCAGAGTCACGCGGCCGACGGTGCCCCGCTCCACGAGAATGCGCGAATAGTTCACGGGGATTCCCTGCGCTTGGCGACCATGAGCAGCGCGCTCTGCAAGCGCTCCGGATGATCGCTGCCGAGAAGATAGTTCGTCTTTCCGGCGCGAATCAACAAACCGCGACCGAAGCGCGCATTGTAAACCCAGCGGCCCCGCCAGTAGTGAATCCCGATCCCGGCGGCAAAAGAAATCGTCTCCACGCCGCCGACTTCGATCTGGTCGGCGCGAATGCGCTTGCGCCAGAGGGGAAAGCCGAAGCGGAGTTCGCCGGGATGCACTTCGACCGTAAGCTGCGTCAATCCCCAGATCACGCCGCCCGCGATGAGCGCGAGCCCCGCCATCATCACCGACTGCCATTGACGCTCGCGGATTTGCCACGCCCCGAAAAGCAGAATTCCTGTGACCAGCAGCATCAGCGGGACACGGATGACCGCGCTCTGAGTTTCGCTGTGAACAGGTAATGTTGCAGGACGCATCAGTGGTCACATGCGATAGACGCCGGGGCGGTAGTCCGGCACCGAGGCGTTCGAGGCCATGGCGATTCCCAAGGCGATGGCTTGTCTCGTGTCCACGGGATCGAGAATTCCATCGTCCCACAGGCGGGCGGTGGAATAGTACGGATTGCCTTCGTGCTCGTATTTCTCGAGAACCGGCCGGCGAATGGCCTCGGCTTCTTGCGGTGAAAGCGTCTTCCCCTGCGCGCGGAGCTGTTCCTCTTTGACCTGCACCAGCACGCCGGAGGCCTGCTCGCCGCCCATCACGCCGATGCGCGCGTTGGGCCACATCCACAGCAGGCGCGGCGAGTATCCGCGGCCGCACATCGCGTAGTTTCCCGCGCCATACGAGCCGCCCACGATCACGGTGAACTTGGGCACGTCGGCGCAGGCCACGGCGTGAACCATTTTCGCGCCGTCGGAGGCGATGGCTCCGTGCTCGTACTGCTTGCCGACGATGAAGCCGGTAATGTTCTGCAAGAAAACCAGCGGCATCTTGCGCATGGCGCAAAGTTCGATGAAGTGCGCGCCCTTCTTGGCCGATTCGCCGAAGAGCACGCCGTTGTTGGCGAGAATCCCTAACAGATAGCCGTGAATGCGCGCGAAACCGCAGACCAGCGTGGTGGCGTAGCGCGCCTTGAACTCCTGAAAGCGCGAGCCGTCCACCATGCGGGCGATGACCTCGCGCAGATCGAAGGGTTTGCGCAACTCGGTGGGCGCGATCCCGTAAAGCTCTTGCGGATCGTAAGCCGGATCCTCCGGCGGATCGCGGTCGAATTCGTGGCGCCGCGGCCTGCCCAATCCTTCCACGATGGAGCGCGTGATGTCCAGCGCGTGTTCGTCGTTCTCGGCGAAATGGTCGGCCACGCCGGAGATGCGCGTGTGCACGTCGGCCCCGCCCAGCTCCTCCGCGGTCACGTCCACACCGGTGGCCGCCTTGACGAGCGGTGGGCCGCCGATGAAAATTGTGCCCACGCCTTTGACGATCACCGTCTCATCGGACATGGCGGGAACGTACGCGCCGCCGGCCGTGCACGAGCCCATCACCACCGCAATCTGCGGAATTGCGAGCGCGCTCAGGCGGGCTTGATTGTAGAAGATGCGGCCGAAATGATCGCGATCGGGAAACGTCCCCGCTTGCTCCGGCAGGAAAATGCCGCCGGAATCCACGAGGTAAACGCACGGCAGGCGGTTCTCCATGGCGATTTCCTGCGCGCGCAGGTGCTTTTTGATCGTCATGGGGAAATAGGTTCCGCCTTTGACCGTGGCGTCGTTGGCCACCACCAGCACTTCGCGGCCGTGCACCACGCCCACGCCGGTGACCATTCCCGCCGAGGGAGCCTCTCCACCGTACATGCCATGCGCGGCGAAAGCGGAGAACTCGAGAAATGGCGTATCGGGATCGAAGAGCCGCTCGAGTCGCTGTCGCACGGGCAGCTTGCCGCGTTCGATGTGGCGCTCAATTGCCTGGCGCGACCCCGCCGCCGGATGCAAGGCCTTCAGACCGGCACGCAACTCCGTGAGCAGCGCGCGCATGGACTCGGCATTCGCCTGAAAATCCGGGTCGGAAGTGCGGATATGACTGGGGAGTTTTTGCACGAGTGCGTGGGTTTAGTCGCGGAGGACTGGCTTGTTCTTAGTCGCGGCGGCGAATCTCCAGATTCGCCCCGCTGAGATCCCGATTCCGGGCGGATCTGGAGATCCGCCTCGGCGGAAAGAAATTATCTCACGCCGGGCGGAACAAAGCGTGCGGCGGCATCGTTCCCGCCGCCGGTATAGGTCAAGCCCTCATCTCCGTATCCCAGACGGACAATGCCCAGCGGGGGGACGGAAGCGGAGCGATAGATGACGACTTCCAATCCGCCTTCACCGCTGCCGCGGAACTTCTCCGTTTGATACGTACCCGAGTAAAGCTTCACCTCTTCAGTACCTTCAGCGGCGGGGCGGTCGCTGCTGTCGAAGTCAATCTCACCCGGGGGCGCACCGATGGAAATGCTGCGAATCACGCCGCGATTCACGCGGTAATAGGCTTGGTAAACCTCGCGGACATTCATACCCGAGGGCACCGTCAGATCGAATTCCACCAACACCGGCTCGCCCTCCATGATCTGGAAGACGGCCTGCAACCATTCGGCGCTCTTGTCCTGCCAGCGCGTGGAACCCAAGTAGGCCACCGTCACCCGCGCATGAATGGGACCGAAAGACCCGCCCGCTTCGCTCCACGAGGTGAGCTGATACTGTGCGTAGCCGCCGATGACTTTGGAATCCAACTCTCCGCGAAACAGCAGCCGCTTCACCCATCTCTGAGCGGTTTCCACCAATTCCTTTTCGCTGATCTGCGGCTTCCTGACCAGAAGGGACTCTTCGGGAGCGGATTCTCCCGGCTGCTCCGGCTTCGGCTCCGGCGGTGGCTGCAGTTGCGGCGGCGGTTGGACCAGAGAATCTTCCGCGGGCTTCTGAACGGTATCCTGCGGCAGGATGTACTGCGCGCACACGGGCTCTGTGACACCGATCACGATCAGACACAAGCACGCAAAGCACAGCGATCTCAGATTCATGGGCCGATCCCTTCCGATTACCACACGGATTGCACGCGGCCGCCGTCAATACAAATGGTTTGACCGGTGATGTAGGAAGCACGCGGCGAGAGCAGGAATGCGCACAGCGCCGGAAACTCGCGGATATCGCCGATGCGTTTCATCGGAACCTCGGCCACCGACTGCGCGCGCACTTCGTCGCTGGATTTGCCCGTGCGCTGCGCCAAAGCCAGATCGAGTTCCCGCGTGCGCTCGGTCAAAATGCGACCGGGCGCTACGGCGTTCACGCGCACGTTGTGCACCGCGATTTCGTTGGCCAAATAGCG
>JAPKYT010000049.1 GCA_026394155.1 bacterium
GTGCCGGAACAGCGCCGACGACGAGAGCGAGGACGAGTGGCTGCGGCTGGACGATCATCCCGGTATTTCGGGCGTGGCGGGCTTGATTAACGAATTGATGCGGCTGGCCGGCGGCGAGGCGGAATTCCGGTTCGACGAAACGACCTTGAGTACGATTCGGCTGCGCTTTCGCACCGAGATGAGTCCGGCATAGAGGTACGTGATCATGCATGACACGCACTGCATTTTGTTGGTGGATGATGATCCGTTGGTGCTGGCCGGGTTCCGGGAAATCCTGTCCCGCGCGGGCTACGAGGTGACGGCCGTTTTTTCAGGCGGCGAGGCTCTGGAGCAGCTCGAAAGCCGCGCCTTCGACGTGATCCTCACCGACCTGCTGATGCCACGGGTGAGCGGACTGGACGTGCTGCGCACGGCCCGCGAGAAACATCCCGACTGTGTAGTGATCGTCGTCACCGGCTACGCCTCGGTCCGTTCGGCGGTGGAGGCGCTGCGGCTGGGAGCGCACGACTATCTCATCAAGCCCTGCGACGAGCATGAGCTGCTCTTCCGCGTGAACATGGGCCTCGAGCGCGTAGATTTGCATCGTGAGCTGCGGGCGCGGGAACTCGACGCCGAGAAGATGAGGGCTATCGCGCAAACCGCAGTTACGGTCAACGACCAGATCAACACGCCGCTCAACGTGATCCTCAACAGCATGGAACTGATTCGCCTGAAGTCCCCCTGCCCCGACGACGTGCGGCAGCCGCTGGAGTTCATCGGTCAGGAAGTAGGCAAGATCAAGCAGGTCATTCAGCGGCTGGCCAAGATCGCCGATCCCAAGATCAAGGAATACACCGGGGGCGCGGTGTTCATGGTGGACATGGAGAGTTCGGGACAGCGGCCCGCCGACTCCGGAACCGCCGGCAAGAAGCGGGTGTTAGTGGTGGACGATGAGCAGTTCATGGTGCACACGCTCGCCAAGATTCTGGAGCTGATGGGCTACGAACCGGTGTGCGCCTACGGCGGACGCGAAGCCTTTCGCCTCTACCTGTCGCAACCGGTGGACCTGGTGATCACCGACCTGCACATGCCCGACATGAGCGGTCTGGAGCTGCTCACCTCCATGAAGGCTCACAATCCCGCCATTCCGGTGATTCTCATCACCGGCTACGGAGTGGACAGCGCGCGCGAGGCGGCGGGCAAGTGGCGGGCCGACGGTTTCATCGGCAAGCCGTTCAAGGTTCAGGAACTGCAGACGCTCATTGAGCGGACTCTGGCGGGCGGAGGCGGCGATGCGGCATCCGCGCCGCCCACCGACCCGGTGGCCGTGCCTTCGAAAGGAGTGGCATGAAAGAGATCGTCAAGAACGCCGTCTCACCGGCGGCCGCCGCGGAAAAACCCCGGTCGTCGCGCAGCCGTCGCTTGCTGGTGATTGATGATGAAGAAATCGTGTGCCAACTGGTGTCGGGTTTTCTGAGTCTGGACGGCTGGGACGTGGACGCCGCCTTGACCCTCGATCAGGCCGAGGCCATGCTGCAGGAGCAGACGTATCCGGTGGTGCTGTGCGACGTGCATCTGCCGGGCAGCAGCACCGACTTTCTGAAACGCTTCAAGCAGCGCTTTCCGCTGGCGCAGGTGGTCATGTTCACCGGCGATCCGACCATCGCCACCGTCCGTGAGGCGTTGCAGCACGACGCTTACGACTACGTGCCCAAGCCCTGCCGCCGCGAAGAACTGACGCGCATCGTGCAGCGGGCTCATGAAAAATTCCTGCTGCTTATCGAGCAGGAGCGCTTGCAGGCGGAAAACGAGAATTACCACCGTCATCTCGAAGAGTTAGTGGACAAGCGCACGACTCAGTTGCGCGAGAGCGAGCTGCGCTATCGCGCGCTTTTTCACCGCGCGGTGGATGCGATCTTTCTGGTGGAGATTCCATCCGGAACGATCTGCGACCTGAATCTGGCCGCGGCGCGTCTGGCCGGCGAGTCCGGCACGAACCTGCTGGGCGCTCTCATCGGGACGCTGGTCGGGCATCAACTCGATGAGGCGCTGAACAAGGCTTCGTCCACCGGGCACGGCGAGTGGCGTTTCGAGCGCGTGGTCTTCGACGGACGCGGCGGCGAGGCGCGCATCGCTCAGGTGGCCGTGGGCAAGGTCGAGGTCGACACTCAGACCTGCCTGCAAGTGGTGGCCCGCGACATCACCGAGCAGATTCAGTTGACCGAGCGCACCCAGCGCATGGAGCAGGAGCTGCAGAAGGAACAGCGGCTGGCGGCCGTCGGCCTGCTGGCGTCGGGCATCGCGCACAACATCAACTCGCCGCTCATGGGAATTTACGGCGCGGCCCAGCTCATCAAGATGAAGTATCCCGATCTGAGCGACATTGACGGAGTCATCGCGCAGGTGGAGCGCATCAACGGCATCATCCGCAACCTCATGTGGAAGAGCCGTCAGGAGCAGGAGACCCGGCCGCAGGAAATCAACCTCAATCAGCTCCTGCAGGAGGAATTGAAGTTCCTCGAGGCCGATCTCGATTTCAAGCACAACGTCGCGAAGCACTATGACTTCGCCGACAACGTGCCTGCTATCATGGGCCGCTACAGCGATTTTTCGCAGGCCATCATGAACGTCGTGCGCAACGCGCTGGACGCCATGCACGAGCGCGAAAAACGCGAGATCTCGGTGAGCACCGAAGTGCGCGGCGACGAAATTCAGGTGGCCGTGCGCGACACCGGCTGCGGCATCGCGCCCGAGGATCACGAGAGAATCTTCCTGCCGTTCTACACCACCAAGCCGGTGATGGGACGCGAGAAGGCGCACGAGCCCACCGGCACGGGACTGGGACTCACCACCGTGCAGAAGTTGCTTGCGCCTTACGGCGCTCACTTCGAGATCGAAAGCCCGGTGGGAGCGGGCACGACGTTCACCATTTGTCTGCCCATTGCCGCCAACTCGCCGCAAGCCTGCGAGCCGCCTCCGGCGGAATGGAGCGCATCGCCGTAGTGTCCTTGTCTCCGAAAACACCAAGCCCGCGACGCCAGATCGCGGGCTTTCTTGTTTACGTTGCGCGTTGAAACGCACTACGAGCGCAGAAAATCCTCCCGGATGCGCCCGGCCACGGCCTCCGGCGACTCATTGAACCGCCGCTCGATCCACACCGCTCGCGGATCGCGGCGAAACCACGTCAGCTGCCGTTTCACATAATGGCGCACGGCTTTCTGAATGGCTTCGATCATCTGCTGGCGGGTGATTTCGCCGCGCAAGTACGGAAACACCTCTTGATAGCCGTGCGTGCGCAGCGCGTTGCAGTTGGTCTCGTCGAAACCCTGAGCGGCCAGCGCACGGACTTCTTCGATCAGTCCATCCTCGATCATGCGCAGCACGCGCGCATTCACGCGCTGGTAAGTCTGAGCGCGATCGGCATGCAGAAAGCAGAGGCGGAAGCGGCGGCCGATGGGTTTCGCGGGCAAGTCCTGAAGATCCGAAAGCCGCACGCCGTGCCGGCGAAAGACCCACAGCCCGCGCAGAATGCGATGATGATCGCGAGCCGCCGTGTGCGCCGCCAGATCAGGATCGCACATTTGGAGTTCGGCATACAAAGCCTCGCCGCCGTTTTCCCATTCGCGGCGAAGCGCGCGGTAATCCGCGTGCCCGGTCAGCTCTTCCTCATAGAATCCGTCGGTGAGCGCGCGCAGATAAAGCATCGAACCGCCGACCACAATGGGAACGTGTCCGCGCGCCAAAATCTCTTCAATGCCAGAACGCGCTTCCCGCGCGAAGTCTCCCGCCGTCCAGCGTTCGCCCACGGACATCTCGTTGATGAAGTGATGCCGCACGCGCGCCAGTTGCACGGGCGAGGGTTTGGCCGTGCCGATTTCGAGTTCGCGAAATATCTGACGCGAATCGGCACTAAGAATCTCCCCCTTGAGGGATTCCGCAAGGGGGATGGAAACGTCGGTCTTGCCCGAAGCGGTGGTGCCGGCCAGAATGAGCAGCTCCGGCGCGGCGCTATTCGCTGCGTTTGAAACGGCGGTCAAGTTCACTGAGCTTGATGTGAATCACGGTGGGACGGCCGTGCGGACAGGTGAGCGGAAACTGCGTGGCGAAGAGCTCGTCCACCAGCACGCTCATTTCCTCGGGAGTCAACACGTCGCCGCTGCGAATGGCCGCATGGCAGGCAAAGCTCGCCGCCAGAGCGTCGCGCGGCGCAAACTCGGCGCGGCGGAACTCGGTGTACTCTTCGATCATGGCGTGAACCATGTTCGCCTCGGAGGCGCGCTTCAAGCCGGCCGGAACCGATTCGATGCTGTAAGTGCGAACGCCGAACTCCCGGATCTGAAATCCCAGATGCGCCAAATCCGCCTGCAATTCCCGGAAAATCGCGTTCTCTTCAGGGTTGAGTTCCAGCAAAATCGGAAAAAGAAGCTGCTGCGAGTTGAACATGCGCTCGCGGAAACCGCGCTGCGCCCTCTCGAAGAGCACGCGCTCGTGCGCCGCGTGTTGGTCAATGACCGCCAGGCCCGAGGAAATCTGGGAGATCAGATAGCGCCCGTGCACTTGAAACATCGCCGGACGAAAAAGCGCGCGCTCCGGGGTTTCTTCCCGCGCCTCGCGGAGAGCGGTCTCCTGCAGGTGCGCCCCTTCCGCCGCGAATCGCAGCTCTTCGGATTGGCTGACGGCCGCGAGCGCCCGCCTCGAGAGTTCGAATCCGACTCGCTCGTCGCGCCCCACCCCGCGCCCCATAGGCTCGTCCAGAATCTGATTCGGCAGAGCGTTGCGCACAGCGCGATAGAGCACCGCGTGCACGCGCTTCTCATCCGCGAAGCGCACCTCGAGCTTGGCGGGATGCACGTTCACGTCCACTTCCACCGGCTCCACGTCGAGGAACACCGCGTAGAAGGGCCACGATCCCTCGTCGAGCTGCTCGCGCATGGCCGCTTTGACCGCCGAATGCAGCAGCCCGCTCTGAATCGGACGGCGCAGCAGAAACAGATACTGATCGCCGCGGGACCTTCGGGCCAGCTCCGGTTTTCCGATCACACCGCTGACGCGCACGCCGCCGGCCTCGAAATCCAAGGGCAGCACCTTGCCCGCGAGTCCCGCACCGAGCAGATCCTCAAGGCGGATGAGCAGCGACGACGACGGCAGATTGTATTCGCGCGTCTCGTCATGCACGAACGTCCACGAAATCTCCGGATAGGCGAGCACGTACTGCTTGAACACGCGCACCAGATGCGCCAGCTCGGTGGCGTCGCTTTTCAGAAAGCGCGCCCGCGCCGGGGTGTTGAAAAAGAGCGAATGCACCGAGGTGGAAGTGCCGCGCGGTCCGGCCACCGGCTCCTCGTGAACGATGTTTCCCGCCTCGATGCGCAGCAGCGTGGCTTTGCCGTCGGCGCGCGGCGCGGATCGAATTTCCACGTAACTCACCGACGCGATGGAGGGCAACGCTTCGCCGCGAAAACCCAAGGTGCGAATGCGGTGCAGATCCTCAACGCGCGTCAGCTTCGAGGTCGCGTGGCGCTCAAACGCCAGATGAAGATCGCCGCGCGACATCCCGCCGCCGTCGTCCACCACCTGAATCAGATCGCGGCCGTGCTTCTTAATGACGATGTTGATGTGCGTAGCGCCGGCGTCGAGGGAGTTTTCGATCAGCTCCTTCAGGACGGACGCGGCCCTTTCCACCACCTCACCGGCGGCGATTTGATTGACCACCTGCTCGGGAAGGATGCGGATTTCAGCCACCGAGTTTCGCTCCCACGATTTCACGCGTTCTTTCCAGCAGCGCACGTCCGTGACGGCGCAGCGTGTCCACCTCTTGGCGCAGACTCTGAGCGGCGTCAGCCGGCAGGCCGGACAAATTAATGAGCACGTTGGCGGCTGCGCCTTCCAGACCGGCCAGCAGCATTTCCGCGCCCGTGCCCGCGTCCGATACGCAGTTTGCGTTGCCCTCGTCGGCGATCTCGGGAGCATGTTCCAGCGCGGCCAGACAGAGCTTCATGGTGGATTCGGGCACGCGCACGGCTTCCCCGGATGCCGCGGCCTGCTCCTTGTCCTTCGCCGCTTTCTCGATCTCATCGCACTCGGGCAGCTTGCTCGCCGCGCGCAGGCGATTGAAGGCGTTCGTGTCATCATCAATGCAAACCGTGAGCCGGGCGCGCAAATCTTCGAGCGTGCCGCGCAGCTCGGTGAAGCGGGCGCTGACCGCGGCGTAGTTCTTCTTGCCGACGGTGAGATTGATGACCATGACCAACAGCGCGACGCCGAGAGAACCGGAAAGCGCGGCCACGCTGCCGCCGCCGGGAGCGGGAGCTTTGGAAGCCACCAGCTCGATGAAACCGAGAACCGGCTGATGCACCAGTCGCGCGGGAAAGTTCTGGGAGGGCGAGTTCATGTGCGGATGTCAATCTTGAAGAGTATATTCGATGATCTTTTTCTTGGGATCGAACGGACGGTAGGCGGAAAGGCCGAGGCAATCATGCGCGAGTATCACCGCGTGGCGTTCGCTTCCGGGCCGCGTACGCTTTTCGCGCCAGATGTAGTACTCGGTGGCGAGCAGCACGGCCTGCAAGGGAATCAGCCCCACCACTTCCGAGCCGTTGATCTCCACGCCGCGCACCGCCGCTTCATACTTGACTTGCTCGAACGCGATGTGCGGCGCGGTCAGCAGGTAGTTGGTGAGGTTCATGGAGATCTGGCAGAACTTGTCTTCGTCCAGATAGACGCCCATGCCCTTCACGCTCAACAGCGGTCCGGGATGAAAAACGCGCTTGCCCGCCGCCGAAATGACTTCCTCTCCGTGGCGATCCACCAGCGGCCAGCCCATCTCGCGCACGTGAAAGGCGATGTCCTGAGCAACGTCGAGATTGTCGGTTTGGAGATTCACATTGTAGGCGACCAGAAAAAAACGGGCGCCGGTGATGACGCAGCCGAATTTGGGCACGAATTTCGCCGGCCCGAAGTCGGGCTGCCACTCCGGGTCCTTGAGTTTGTCAGCGAGCGCTTCATATTCGCCCTTTCGGACTTTGGCCAGATTCTGCCGCTCCGGGCGCGACGCGGCCGCTTCATAAAGATAGACGGGGATGCCAAGCTCATCGCCCACGCGGCGGCCGTATTGCCGCGCCAGCTCGGCGCATTCGGCCATTTGAATGCCGCTCACGGGCACGAACGGCGCCACGTCCACCGCGCCGCTGCGCGGATGACTACCATGATGCGCGGTCATGTCAATTTCTTCATAGGCCGCCTTGGTCAAGCGGAAAGTGGCCTCCACGCAGGCCGCGGGCTCGCCCGCGTAGGTGATGACACAACGGTTGTAGTCCGCGTTGGGATCTACGTCCAGCAGTTTCACGCCGGGCACGGATTTCACCGTGTCCGCGATGCGATGAATCTTGTCGAGGTCCCGCCCTTCCGAGATGTTGGGAACGCATTCAACGATGGCATGCATGGGCGTGGGCTTCGGCAATTAGCGTGGAGGGTCTGTGACCAGTCGTTCGAGCAGGCGGTCCTGCGCCGTGCGTACGCGGTGAATGGAGTTGGAAAAGTGATCGCAGAGAATCGCGAACGCAAAACTCTCGCCCCTCTCCGTTTGCACATAACCCGCGATGTTCGAGACTTGGGTCATGGTGCCGGTCTTGCCGTGCACGCGACCGACAACTTGCGGAGCGTTCAAACGGTAAGCGAGCGTGCCGTCGGTGCCGCTCACGGCCAAGCTCGAGAGAAACACGTCGCGCTCGGGGGAGGCGTAGATCGCGCGGAGCAGCTTGACCGCCGCGCGCGCACTGACCAGATTCTGCCGCGACAAACCGCAGCCGTCCTCGAGATGCAGCGTGGATTTGTCTATGCCGGATCGTGCCGCGAAGCGCGAAACCGCATCGAGGCCGGCGCGACGATCCGGCACGCCGCCGGCCGCCAGACCGAGCGCGCGCAGCACATGCTCGCCGGAGAAGTTGTCGCTCTCCTTGTTCATCAAGGCCAGAACGTCGGGCAGAGGTGGCGAGGAGTGGACAAAAAGCTCACGGAGCGGCGCGCCGCCGTTGGGAACGGAACGATCCACCACCACTCCACCATCGGTTGCGATGCCGCGTTTTTCCAGCGCGTTCTTGAGTGCGAAACCGAAATAGCGAGCGGGATCCTGCACGGAGATCCACAGGAACTCACCGTCTTCGTCGAGCGGCATCTCGCCCGCGATCACGGCCGTCGTATCGGCCGGCGCGACCTGCAGATCGAGCCAGCAGCCGGACTGTGCGGGAACCGTTGCCACTCGCGGCTTGAGATGCACCGGAGCGAACGGCGGATCGAGAACAAAGCGCGCGCTGTCGCCAAGAGCAGACGCCGGCAGGACCTGCATATGACAAACGTTGGAATTGAAGCCGAATCCGTCCACCGGCGGCGCGAATCCGGCATTGACATCAGCGACTTCCCATGACTCAAGCGCACTCTCAAGGCGATACGGCCACGTGCGCAGCACGATGTCGCCGCTGACGCGACGAATACCATGAGCAAGAAGGCTGTCGGCCCAGGTACGGAGAACCGGCCCACCCAGAGAATCCACCGACTTCGTCTCGATGGTGGGATCGCCGCCGGCCAGAACAATCAAATCGCCTTCCAGCACGCTGTCTTCATCCACTGCACCATCGGCAGCAACCGCAGTGGTGAAGCGGAAGTCAGAGCCCAGCGCATCGAGAGCCGCCGCCGAGGTGAAGAGCTTGGTGACGGAAGCGGGAGTGAGCAGACGGTCCGCGTCGCGCTCGAAAACGACCGAGTCACCACTCAGCGAATAAACCTGCATGCTCCACGAAGCGCCGGCCAGTGCCGGTTCCAACAGCACGCTGTCGGCAAACGCCGCAAACTCCGCGACGGTGCCCGCAGACACGCCGGCGCAGAAACCCAGAACACACCAAGCGGAGATCAGCGCGACAGCAGATTTCAAAAGCGTTCAGACTCCGAGAAAAAGCCGCAGCAGGGGCGCGGCGACCGGCGAAACGATGCGACCGAACACGGAGTAGCCGGTGGCCGAGGCGAGAACGATGAGGCCGATGAGAACCATCGGGCCGTAGCGCTCGACGTGCTCGTAGCCGTAGTTCCACGATTCGGGAACCACACCCGCCAGAATGCGCGAGCCATCGAGCGGCGGAATGGGAATCAAGTTGAAAACGGCGAGAATAATATTGATCCACACCGCCTGAATGAGAATCATCGGCAGCAGCGAGGAAACAAGTTGCGGAGCCATCCACGGGAACACGAAGAATCGCAGCACCAGGGAAATTGCGGCGGCCAGCAGCACGTTGGCGACGGGTCCGGCCAAAGCGATGAGCGCCATGTCGCGCCGCGGGGAACGCAGATGAACGGGATTCACCGGCACGGGTTTGGCCCAACCGAAGCCCGCGAAAACGAGCGCGATGGTGCCGAAAAAGTCCAGGTGCGCCAGCGGATTCAGCGTGAGACGGCCCGCCGCACGCGCCGTGGGATCGCCCAGCCGTGAGGCCGCCAGCGCATGGCTGAATTCATGCAAAGTGAGCCCGGCGACAAAACCGGGTGCAATGAGAAGAATGTCGGCAAGTCGTTGCACAAAAACTATCCACGGGGATGAAACGAGCGCAGCGTCTCACGCAAATACTCGCGGTCGAGATGCGTGTAGATTTCCGTGGTCGAGATGGACGCGTGCCCCAACAGTTCCTGCACCACGCGTAAGTCGGCGCCGCCCTCGATTAAGTGGGTGGCGAACGTGTGGCGGAAGGTGTGCGGGGTGACGGCGGTCTCAATCCTGCAGCGCCGCAAATACGTTTGCAAAATGCTCCAGAAACCGAAACGGGTCAGCGGCCGGCCATGCCGGTTAAGAAAGAGAACGTCCTTCGCTTCGTCGGGAAGCGGCCGGGTCCTTCCGGATTTGTCGCAGCCGCGGATGTTCGCCCGGCCGTGAAAAAGATACGACTTGACCGCGTCGCGGGCGCGATCTCCCACGGGAACGAAACGCTCCTTGCCGCCCTTGCCGATCACGCGCAGCATGCCGCTGTCGAGTTCGACGTCGCGGCGGCGCAGGGACACGAGTTCCGAGACGCGCAGGCCGCAGGAATAGGCCACTTCGAGCATGGCGCGGTCGCGCAACGCGGCGGGATCGTCGCCGGCCGCCGCGCCAATGATCTTCTCTACCTCTTCCACGGTGAGCACGCCCGGCAGATGCTGCGGCAGGCGCGGGCCGTCCACGTCCTCCGCCGGATTCACCGAAGAGAGATTCTCGAGAACGCGCCAGCGGAAGAAACCGCGCAGCGAGGAGAGATGGCGCGCCACCGTGCGCGGCGAAAGCAGTTGCCCGAGTTCGCGCAGATAGCCTTCGATGAGGCGGCGGTCGGTGGTGTCGAAGGTCTTGCCGCTGGCGGTCAGCCAGCGGGCGAAAGTGCGCAGATCGCGGGCGTAATTCTCAAGCGTGAGCGGACGCAAATCCGCTTCGAAAGCCGCCTGCGCCAAGTACGTGCGCACTTCCTGCGCGCCGGGATACTCAGGCGCGGACAAAGGGATTGTAGCGACGTTCTTCACCGACGGTCGTTTTGGGTCCGTGGCCGGGATAGACTACCGTGTCTTCGGGAAGCGAATAGATTTTGCTGCGGATTTGCTCGTAGAGCACCTGCTCATTGGAGCCGCGGAAATCGGTGCGGCCTACACCGCCGGCAAACAGCGTGTCACCGCTGATGAGCAGCCCCGGTTGGTAGAAGACGAGCGATCCGGGCGTGTGACCCGGAACGTGCAGCGCGCACAGGCTTTCGTCGCCGATTTGCACGGTGTCGCCGTCTTCAAGCGTGCCATCGGCATCGGGCGAGACCACCGGATCACCCGCATACAGCGAGAGGTTCTTGGCCGGATCGGTGAGCAGTGGGCGGTCGAGCGGATGAATGAGCAGCGGCACACCGAAGTGGGACTTGATGAGGTGGTTTTCGGTGATGTGGTCGAGATGGCCGTGAGTGTTGATGAGATAGCGCAGATCTAAGCCCTTGCGCTCGATCTCGGCGATGATGCGCTCCGAATCCCCCGCAGGATCAAAGAGCGCCGCTTTCTTCGTGCGGTCGCACCAGACGAGAATCACGTTGACTTCGTAGGGACCGGCGGGACGCACAAGGATTTTCAGCATGCCGCCTCGCGCAAGCGGCGGATATTCTCCGCGATGTTGCCCTCAAAGACCGCCGTCCCCGCCACCAAAACATCGGCTCCCGATTCCACCACCAATGGCACGGTTTTGGGATCAATGCCGCCGTCCACCGCGATGGAAAAGTGCGCCACGCCCTCCCGCCGCCACTGATCCGCCTGCAGAATCTTAGGCAGCATGCTTTCGATGAAATGCTGGCCGCCGAAACCGGGATTCACGGTCATGATGAGCAGAATGTCAAAGTCACCCAAGACCGGTTCGAGAAGCTCCAGCGGCGTGGAAGGATTGAGAGAGACTCCGGCCCGCGCACCGAGTTCGCGGATATGCGCGAGCGTGCGGTGCAAGTGCGGGCAGGTTTCCTGATGCACGGTAATCGCCGCCGCGCCCGCTTTGCGATAGGCGTCGAGAGATAACTCGGGCTTCTCGATCATCAAGTGCACGTCCAGTTCGAGTTTCGTTATTTGATGAAGCTGCCGGATGAGCAGCGGCCCGAAGGTCAGATTGGGAACGAAATGACCGTCCATCACATCGCAGTGAATCAAATCCGCTCCGGCTTTCTCGCACTCTTTGATTTGATCGGCAAGGTGCAGAAAATCCGCGGCGAGAATGGAAGGTGCGATGCGAATGGAACGGCTCATGTGATCTCCAATTTGCTTAATCGCGGCGGCGAATCTCCAGATTCGCCCCCTCGATGGTGTCAGACGGGGGCCTCTGGAGAGACCCCACGGGGAGTAGACTACTTCAGCAGCACGGCCTTCTGTGTCATGACGTGTTCTCCGGCCCGCAGGCGCACGACGTAAGTTCCTGAAGCCAGACTTGAGCCATCGAAGGATGCGGTATGCGATCCTGCCGTCTGCGTGCCTTCGACGAGCACTGCAACCCGGCGGCCGAGGAGATCGAACACGCTCAGTTGCACTTGCGATGCGACAGGAATATCGTAGGTGAACAGCGTGCGCGCGTTGAACGGATTCGGATAGCAGGGATGCAAGGCAAACGAGATTGAAGACTGTTGCTCGCGATTCGCCGCCGATATCGCGGCTGAATAATCATAAATCCCGAAGTAATAGTGGTCCGCTACGTAAACGTAGCTGCCTATGACCTCCACGCCACCCGCAAGATCCGGCGTAACGTAGTAGCCTACTTCTATGGGTGTGACAGGATTCGTAATGTTTACGACTCGCAGCCCACCATCGTCGCACGTCACAAAAGCGTAGTTGCCCGCTACCGTCACAAATCCGGCCCAGCCCGGTATGTCGAGAAAACTCGCTTCCACAGGCGTAGATGAATTCGAGATGTCTATCACCCGCAAACCAGTGTATCCATCCGTCACATAGGCATACTGTCCCGCTACAGCTACGCATCGGGCGGAACCAGGTGTGTCACAATATCCCACTTCGACAGGTGCGGCGGGATTCCTGACATCCACTACCGTTAGACCGTTGTTCATTCTTGTTACATAGACATAGTTGCCCGATATCGCTACGTCTAAGGCATTGGGGAGGTTGCACAATCCCACCTCTGTGGGTGTAGTACGATTGGCGATGTCAATAATTCGGAGCCCTTCATAGACATCTGCAATGTAAGCGTAGCTATCTCGAACCACAATGCCTATCGGATAACCCGACATTGGCAAGAACCCAGCTTCCGCGGGGGCAGCAGGATCCGAAATGTTCACAACAGACAATCCGCTTTGTCGAAGAGTAACGTAGGCAAAGCTATCCATGATCGCGAGACTGAGTGCCGAACTCCGCAAATTGCAGAAGCCTTCGGCTTCAGGCGCAAGAGGATTTGAGACATCTATGACCCGCAGTGCGTTCCCAACATCCGCCACATAGGCGTAACCACCCGTCACTTTCAGATCCAGGTACGCTTCACCCGGGGCATCGCAATATCCTATCTCTTCAGGTACGGTGGGATCAGCAACGTCAACGACACGCAATCCACAGAATCCATCTGCCAGATAAGCGCAGCTCCCCACCACCGCTACTCCTGACGAACGACCTTGGGTATTCAACGCACCCACCACTCGGACCGAATCGGGATCGGCAATATTCAACACGCGCAAACCGGAGTAGCTGGGGGAAGCGCCGAAAGCCACGTATGCGAAGTTCCCCCGAACCGCAATTCCCTTGGCGAAGAAGAACGAGAAGTCAACACCTACCTCTGTTGGCGCGGTGGGATGGGTGACGTCTATGATCCGCAGAGCGGTATACTCATCCGCCGTGTAGGCGAAATTCCCATTTACCACTACGCCCCGAGTGAAGCCTAACGTGGGGCAGAAGCCCACTTCCGTAGGTGCAGCGGGATTCGTTACGTCTACCACCCGCAAGCCACTGGTCCATCCGGCTACATAGGCATAGCTGCCCGAAATGGATATGGACAAAGCGGAATCAGGAATTGCGCAGAAACCGACCTCCACCGGCGTTGCCGCATTTGCCACGTCCACAATGCGCACTCCGCATTCACCGTCGGCTACATAGGCGTAGTTGTCCATGATTGCAACACCGACGGCGGAGCCCGGCGTGTCGTAGAAACCCAATTCCATTGGTGAGGCCACATTCGATACATCAATAATCCGCAGGCCGCAATCATGGGCCGCCACATAAGCACGGTTGCCCGCAACTGCCACACCCCGGGCAGTGCCCGGCGTCAGACAGTATCCCGTTTGTACAGGATGTGCGGAATCGGAAACATCCACAATGCGGAACCCCGTTGTTCCTGTCGCACAGTACGCATAGTCCCCCACCACCGTCACACCTAAGCATTTGTGCCAGTGGTCAGCGAGGACGCCTACCTGCCGCACATTGAGGCTATCTTGTGCAGACGCAGGCACAGCGACGATCAGCATGACCGCAAAGAGCGTAGTAGTCCTCTCCAGAACGGATCTCATGTTTGCCCCTCCCCGTTTGTTGCCGATAAGACCGAGCTTATGCTTCAAGACGTATACAGGAGATGCCGCGGTGGTTGAGATTCTGGACGCCGGTGCGAAACCCCAAGACGCGCGGTGCCCAGAATGACAAGATCAATTCGGATTCCGGGCAGGCAAGATGCCTGCCTCGGCGGAAGGATCGCACGGAGTAGGCTGCCCTCGAGTGCCCAGCAAGCTGGGCGCTACGGTATTGCGGCTACCGCTTTGTGATTCCGTTTCTGCCGCTCATCCGCTGTTTGCGTGTGCGCGTGGCTGTCGGTTTGGCGACAGGCTCGAAGAAGAGGACACCCGAAGTGGCGTGGGCAGTCGGCACGGGCTGACGATCCTCGGCCAGTCCCTCAAGGTGCATTTCGATGGCTGCGTGCATGTTGGCTTCGGCTTGGCGGCGCGTGCTTCCCGTGGCCACGCATCCCGGCAAGTCAGGCGCGTACGCGGAGTAGTTGCGCCCCGCCTTTTCGATGACGATGAGAAAACGGTGCATGGTCATTTCGACCCCTTCAACTTCGCCTGTTTCAAAATGCTGTTCTGCGTTCCGGGAGCAAGATCGTGGCTGAGCTTTCCGGCAATCGTCACGCGGCCGGCCTTTCGCGGATGCTTGAATTGACGATGATCTCCGCGCATCGCCACCAAGTGCCAGCCGTCCGCCTCGATCAGTTTGATGATGTCCCGAACTTTCATGGGTCATGGTTTCCGGATTCCGGCCGGGTTGCGCGCGGTCAGATTTTGAAGCGGGGCAGGCGAAAACCGAAGACGCCTGCCGCCGCGAGCAAGAATACTCAGCGCTGAACCCGGCTCGGCGGAGGGAAGATCGCACGGCCGTGCGCGGCTACGGAGAGTCGCCTTCTTCCGGCGCGGTACCTTTGGGCACGGCGACGACAACGTCTACGGCCGCGCCGCCTTCCACTTCCTGTCCCGAGCGAATGGACTGCGCGATCACCGTGCCGGAGGCGTAGAGATCGGTTTCCTTGCGCCCGATCTTGCCGAGCCGCAGTCCTGCTTCACGCAGCAAAGAGCGCGCTTCGTGAAGAGATTTCTCCATGAGATAGGGCACGTAGAAATGCGCCGGTTGCGGGCCCATCGAGACGGTGAGTTTCACCGCGCTTCCGGTTTTCACCTGCTCGCCGGGCACGGGTTCCTGCGCAACGACCATTCCCTTGGGCGTGCGCTCGGAATAGCGATAGCGCAGATCGCTCTCGGTGGAAATCAATCCCGCG